>NZ_JBBEWN010000013.1:0-80737 GCF_038739695.1 Zongyangia acetica
ATCCTCTCTGTCACCTCTTCGCTGTAGCTTGTCCTGGTGACTCCACCCTCCCATAGTTCTTTGGCTCGTCCTATCCCGCAATTGTAAGCCATCAGCCGCTTGTGCGGATCCTCATAGTCAAACAGGCTCAGCATGTAGACACCGGCTTCCATGTTCTGCATGGGCTCCATGACGTCGTCAATTCCCAAAGTCTCCTGGAGCCAGTCATTGTTCACGGGATTGATCTGGAAAAGTCCCTGATCTCCTCCCTCGCTGACTACGTCCGCCTGGAAGCGGGACTCCTGTTCCATCACCGCCAGCGCCATCTCTACCGGCACGCCGTATTCCTCGCACAGATCAAACAGGTGGTCTTGCAAGGGGTGTTCCAACGGCACATCGTAGTAGACAGGCTCGTCCACTATCGGCTCATACAGAGCCACAGAGACAGGAAGATTCACAACGCTCTGCGGCTTTTGGGGTGCTGCTTGCTGGGGTGCTGTTGGACATGCCGCGAAACTTGAAAGTCCTAGGATCACCGCTGTTACTGTGGCTGTTGTTAGAAGTCTAATTGATTTTGCTTTGATGTCGTTTCGCCTCCTTTTTCTCTCGCCTTCCTCTGTCTCCCTCCCTCAATGTACTGTTTTACATACGGAAGACACATGGAGGAAAATTCCCTAACCATCTTATCCTCTCCCGTATATTCTCCCGTCTCTGGATTAACAGTTTCAGCGGGCACTTTTATGTAAATGGGCACCGATGGGAGAAACGAACCGTCCGGCGCTCGCAAACCAGAAAATCCTACCTGTACAAACGTTTCCTTCATCCTATTTCCCTCCTTTCTACGCGATAATTAGTTGTTGCACTTGAACGAACCGTGATATAATCTGCCTTGAGGTGATTACTGTGGTTGAAATTGACAAAGAACAATACAAAATGTTAAAACGCATTAATAAGTCAAAAATCAATGCCACCGAAATGTCAGAATACGAACTTGAAATCTGTAAATTCCTTATGAATCAGGAACTCTTAAAATCTAGGGAATTTTCCCATCTTGATCATGCTACAAAATTAGTCTGCGTTGAACGTTCATTGCCAGAGAAGCTAGAATTAACTCAGTCCGGCAAAGCCCAGCTCTATTCGTACAAAGCTTCTTTCCATCACTGGTGGATTCCCGTCGCAATCTCTACCTTGTCAGCAGCTGTATCATTGGCGGCAGCACTTTGGCAAATTCTAAAAGAATTAGCCCCGTTAATATTGCAAGCAGTATAAGGGAAACAACCAGGTAAATTATGAAACATGTCGATGGAGCTTTAGGATATCTCATGAACAGCGGCAACCCGCTATGGTAGTATTTTTTGAGTTCCCGGTGCAGCTCTCGCTGTTCTTTTCCGTAGGGCGCTTTTGCCACATCATGCATGATCTCTGCATATGGTCTTTTCACTTCTTATCCTTCCTTTATTGCAATTCTGAGCTATCTAAAGTAACTAGTTTTAGGGCTGCCATAGCCTCAGCAAGCACCTTCTCGCATTCTGCTATATTGCGCTTTTCTTCCGGCAGCTTTTGCAGCAGCATTGCCGCAATTAGGTAGGGAAGCTCTTTTCTCTCGAACAATTGGAATCCTCCTCATCCATCATCAGGGCCTCTATGGGTACACCCAGCGCCCGGGCAACGTGTTTCGCGGAATTTTCCGTGCAGGATTTGCCACTTCTCATGGCGGAAACCGTCATGCGGGAGATTCCGGCCTTTTTGGCCAGCTCCTGCACCTTGATTTCCTGCCGTGCCATTTCGGCAATTAGCTTTACTCTGTCGATTCGCATTGTCTCACCTCCTTTTAAACGAATTAGTTTTTTGATTTGTCGCTCTCAATCCATTCTTTTCTGTTGCATAAAATGTATTGCTGAATTTCTTCAATATCTTTTTTAAGTGTTCCAACTTGCCGTTCTTGTAACTCTAATACAAGAGCGGCTATTTCTTTGGGATTACCTTCGATGATGATTTCCATTATCTTTCCCTCCTTTCCTGATTGGCGATGAGATGAAAGTCACTGGTTGCTCATCCTCTTCTAGTTGATAGTTTTAAAATCTTGTATTTCCGTCATTTCTCGTAAAAAATTTAAGTCTATATCTAATATATCTGCTAAAATAACCAGCGTCTTTACTGACGGATTGTACCGGTCGTTCTCTATATCACAAATATAACTGCGGCTCAATTTAGATAACTCGGATAATTTATCTTGAGTCATCCCTTTTTTGATGCGGTAGTCTGCGATCACTTTTCCTACGGTCATTGTTTCACCTCCGTTTTTGTCTTGTATTTCCGTCTTTAACTGTATTGTAAGGTATTTCCGTCAAAATGTCAACCCTTTTCTGTAGATATTTTCAAAAAAACTGTTATAATAGAATTGACGGAAATACCGACAAGAGAAAGGAGCGGCCAATGGATATAGGGCGTCAAATCAAAAAGGCCCGTAAAATGAAAGGGCTTACTCAAGTTCAGTTGGCCGAAAAGGCCAATATTTCTAGATCATATTTAGGTGATATTGAGGGTAATAGATATCATCCTAGCGTTGACACACTCTTATCTATTTCCAATGTGCTTGGTATAGATGTCTCATTCTTTTTGTCCGATAAAAATGAGCCCATCGACGGCAAAATCGACAGACTCAACAACCTTGATAGTAATATTGATTTTGATCAAATAATAGATAAAATTTCACAACTAGACAATGATGATTTAATTGAGTTTATTTCTTTTCTTGACGATCTTTCTTCTCGCAAAGATAATGAATAGCTTCTTCACGTTTGTTTTCGCTTAATCTGGAAAATAGGTAGAGGGCTAAAGTTCTAAGTTCTTGTGTTGCTAAATGTTTAAGTTTCAGCTTCTGGCCATTATCCATCATGCTTCCCCCTTATGGTCTTCCCTAACCAACATCAAATAGAAACACCTTGTTCATGGTTGCATTTATATTTATTTTGAACATTAGTTCAATTTATTGTTATTATAACTCGTATTGAATGCGCTTTCAATCCAAATTGCGTACAAATGTTTGTGGCGTTTTTCGTCATTTCTGTCAAAAAAGCCGCATGTATTTGATTCTTTCTACAATATTTGGGAATTGGTATTTTAATTCGTGCAATTTTGTGTTAAATATAAAAAACCGCCTCAGTGCTGCAACACCAAGACGGCTTTAAGGATAGGGAGTATAGGTTGGTTCTCCTATCAAAATATATTATATTTCAAATACCGACAAAATTCAATATAATCTTTCCATTTTATGTAGTATTATCCTCGCTGTGTCGGTAGGGGGAGGATTTGGGCATGAAAAAAATAATTTCCGTTGTCCTAGCTTTTTGTATGGCGTTTTCTTTGGCCGGATGCAATTCAAAAACCGAAGTTAAAAGTATGGATGTACCCTTCGATATCGCTTCTTTGCCTGACTATGTGGCCGAAGCCTACGAAGAATATGCGGATGCCTTTGACCGCTGCCTAGAGAGTGACACTGAAAAAACGTTGATGATTAACTCAAAAGATCAGAGTTTCAGATTCTCTTTAGAGCACAAGGTGTCTGACTCTATTGGTTTTAATTATATCACGGTAAGTATTTATGATGCATCGCCAGAAGAAGCACAGGCTCCCAATTTATTCGGTTCCACAATCGATTATTTATTAGAAAAAATAGGACTCGAGCAACTGGAATATGTCTTCATTTATTGCGGGGATTATTCTGCCAGTTATTGGCCTCCTTTTTATGGAGAACCCTACTACTTTACACTAAATCACAACGATGTTGAAACAGAATATCTGTTAGAAGTTGGAGAAGGCTCTTCTGAATCGCCAACAGCAGAGGCGCCTATCACCGAGGCTCCGGTTTCAGAGGCTCCCGTCACCACATCTGTCCCTGCAACCGAGGATCCGTCCGCCAGCAGCGCTACATTTGGTCAGTTAAACGCTTTAGAACAAGCATTAAGCTATCTTCGGGTCACGTCGTTCTCGTATGAGGGATTAATTGATCAGTTGGAATATGAGGGATACACTCTTGACGAAGCGACCTACGGTGCAGATCATTGTGGAGCCGACTGGAACGAACAAGCATTGTCATCCGCCAAAAGCTATTTAGAAGTTAGTTCTTTTTCCTATACTGGTCTTATTGAACAGTTGGAATATGAGAAATTCACCACTGAACAAGCTACATACGGAGCTGATAACTGCGGAGCTGATTGGAATGAACAGGCTGCAAAATCCGCCGCCTCTTATCTTGAGATCATGTCATTCTCTCGGGAAGGACTTATTGAGCAACTTCAGTATGAAGGTTTCACCTATGATCAAGCTGTCTATGGTGTCACTCAAAATGGCTATTAACGACAAAAATCCCGCCCGGTGCGCCAACACCAGACGGGATACCGTTTTTAACCGGGCCGGTTTCGACCCGTTTATTTTCCCGTAAAAGGAGGGCCATATTATGAATAATGCCGTTATTTATGCCCGCTATAGTTGTTCTTCTCAAACTGAACAAAGCATCGAGGGACAGCTGCGCGATTGCCATAACTTTGCCGATCGGGAAGGGCTGACTGTTATCGGGGAATATATTGACCGCGCGCTCACTGGCAGAAGTGATGACCGCCCACAGTTTCAGAAAATGATTGCTGATGCGGCTAAACGCCAGTTCCAGTATGTCATTGTCTATAAGCTAGACCGTTTTTCCCGTAATCGTTATGACAGCGCCATTTACAAACACAAACTTAAACAATATGGCGTTAAAGTGCTTTCGGCCATGGAGAACATCGGAGATAACCCGGAGGGCATTATCCTAGAGGCTGTATTAGAGGCCAGTGCCGAATACTATAGCCGTGACCTTTCTCAAAAAGTGCTGCGTGGCATGAGAGAAAGCGCTATGAAAGGCACGTCTACCGGCGGAGTTACTCCATTTGGGTACAAACGCGTTAATAAAAATCCTGTGATTGACGAAGAAAAGGCAGAAATAGTCCGCGGTGTATTTCGGATGTACGCAGAGGGAACTTCTGCGACAGATATAGTGAAATGGATTAACAGCAAGGGCGTAACCAATGCCAAAGGCGGCCCGTGCTCCATTTCGACAATCAACAGCATGGTGTCAAACACCAAATATTACGGGCTTTCTTCTTGGAATGGAATTGAGACTTATTCTTGGCCGCCTATCATAGACAAAGAATTATTTGATCGGGTACAAGACCGGCGGGCGCTGCGCAAACGAGCTAAAAAGTCCCCCAAGGCCATTGTTGAGTATTATCTTCGTGGAAAGGCTTATTGCGGCTACTGCGGTGATAAAATGGTAGGAGAGAGCGGAAGGAGCGCTGGAGGCGCTGTATATAATTACTACGCTTGCGCCACCAAAAAGAAATCACATAAGTGCAGAAAAAAGAACGAGCGGAAAGACTTCATTGAATGGTATGTGGTAGAACAGACAATCCTTTATGTTCTTGATCCAGCTCGCATAGAATACATTGCCGAACGCATCGTCGCCGAATATGATAAAGAATTCAATGATGACCGTATTCAGGAATTGGAAAAACGCATTGCCAAGATAGACCGAGAAATACAAAAAAATGTAGACATTGTTGTGGACATGCCTAAAAGCGCGAGAAAGGCGATTTATGACAAACTCGAATCATTGGATTTCCAGCGGGATGACATTTCCGCAGACTTAGCAAAACTCAAGATCGCTAACGATATTCGTATAAGGAAAGAAGATATTATCGTATGGCTGAAGCAATTTTGTAAAGGCGATCTTATGGATGAGTCATTCCGAAAAAAAATTATCGACGTCTTTATCAATTCGATCTACTTATACGATGACAAAGTTGTGGTTTATTATAATATAAAAGGAGGTCAACAATCCTCTTATATAGGAGATATAGAAAAGACACAAGAGATGGTCGAATCTTTCGATGTCGCGGATAATGTTCGTATTGAGCAAGCAATGGCTCACCAGGAGCAAAAAAGAGCCGGTACGCATTGCGTACCGGCTCTTTTTCCACCCACCTGCCGGTGGAGGATGTCGCGGATAGGCGCTATGCGCAACAAAATCGCGGGCAACGCGGCAGTGGTTTTGGCTAGGCCATGGGCGCGACCTGCTCGCCGCAGGAGCGCGGGCGACGCGGCAGTGTCTCGAAGAAAACCTGAGGCGCGTCTTGCTCTCCGCCAGGAGCGCGTGTGCCGCAGCAATGTTACAAATGAGCCTCAAAGCGCGTCATCCCGCTCCGGGAGGGGCCGCGTCATCCCACCCCGGGAGGGGTGTCCTCCACCACCCTGCCGTCCAGCAGGCGGATGGCCCGGGGGACGCTGGCGGCGATCTCCCCGTCGTGGGTGATGAGGATGACGGTGTGACCCTCCTGATGCAGACCCCGGAGGATCTCCATGACCTCCTGGCCGGAGCCGGAATCCAGGTTGCCGGTGGGCTCATCGGCCAAAAGGATGGGGGGCCGGGCGGCAATGGCCCGGGCAATGGCCACCCGCTGCTGCTGGCCGCCGGACATCTGGCCCGGCCGGTGATGAAGCCGGTGCTGGAGGCCCACCCGGCAAAGGCTTTCCCGGGCCATCCGGCGGCGCTCCTCCCGGGGCACCTTCCGGTAGATGAGGGGCAGCTCCACATTTTCCATGGCGTCCAGGCTGGGGATCAGGTTAAACCCCTGAAAGATAAAGCCAATCTGCCTGCCCCGGATACGGGAAAGCCGGTCGTCATCCATATCCGAAACCTTCTCCCCTGCCAGGAGATATTCTCCCGAGGTGGGCACATCCAGGCAGCCCAGGATATTCATCATGGTGGACTTTCCCGATCCCGAATGTCCAATGATGGCGGTAAATTCCCCGTCCATCATGGTGATGGATACATCTTCCAGGGCCCGGACCTCGTTGTCCCCTTGGTTGTAGATTTTATAGATATGATCCAATTGGATAAGCGGTCCCATCCTGCCTCCCCTGCCTTTCTCATCTGTCATCTTTCCTTACTATTATGGAACTTTTCCGCCTTTTTAACCGTAAAGTATGGATTTACGGCCCCCTTTTTGAATCCCTTGGACTGTATGGTTGCTTCCCTTCCCTTTTCCGTGGTATACTAAAAACACAAAGCAAGGCGATGCCTGTACTGATCCTCCGGCGCAGGGCCGAAGGCGGTATCCCTTAGAAAACCGGGTGTTTCCGGAGAAAAGGAGCAAGATTATGGCAAAATGTTACCGCGCGGAACTGGTGGGCGCTTTTGGCTGCCCCATCGATGAAAATCCCACCGGCGTCATGGAGGAAGCTGCCTTCGCCGCCAAGGGGCTCAACTACCGCTATCTGACCATCAAGGTCAACAAGGGAGATCTGGAACCGGCCGTCCAGGCGGTCCGGGCCTTCAATATGCGGGGCGTCAACTGCACCATCCCCCACAAGGTGGAGGTGCTCAAATATCTGGATGAGCTTTCTGAAGCCGCCGAGATCATCGGCGCCGTCAACACCATCATCAACAACGACGGCAAGCTCTTTGGAGAGAACACTGACGGCAAAGGGTTTATCACTGCCCTGAAGGACGCAGGCGTCTCTGTGGCGGGCAAAAATATCACCGTCCTGGGAGCCGGCGGCGCTTCCCGGGCTATTTCGGTAGAGTGTGCCCTGGCCGGAGCCAAAAAGCTAACCATCGCCAATATTGACAAAGAAACCGGTGAAGAGCTGGTGAAGCTGATCAATGAGCGAACCCAGGCGGACGCGGAGTTTATCCTGTGGGATCATCCGGTGGAGGTTCCCGCTGACACCGATATCTTTGTCAACGCCACCTCGGTAGGACTTTTCCCCAATGTCAACGAAAAACCGGACGTCAACTATGATACCGTCACCTCCAACATGGTGGTCAGCGACGTCATCTTTAACGATCCCCACACCCTCTTCCTCCAGGAGGCGGAGAAACGTGGGGCTAAAACGGTCAACGGCCTGGGGATGCTGGTCAACCAGGGCGCTGTCAACTTCACCCTCTGGACCGGTGTGGAAGCGCCTATTGATGTGATGACCCAGACTTTAAAGGACGAATTCGGCCTTTAAGCGAAACGGGAAAAAAGCCCGGGACAGTTTCTGTCCCGGGCTTTTTTGCGCCAGTCATAACCACCGGCTGAGCCGAAGGCTTGGAGTGGGCCTATCAGGGCCTGTTACCGGCATACGTCTTAAGACGCGCTGAATTTTATTTCTCTCGCATCACTTGCCCAGCGGCCCGTAAACGGGCAACCACCCCTCTAACGAAAGTTTTTCCTTATGGGCGGCCCGCTGTTAGCAGCTTCCTTCCCTCGTCGCTTGAAGCTAAAGCTTTTTTGCCGGTCACCTCCACCGGCGGAGGCGGTGGTTCTCTTACCCAAAAAAGGGGGCGGAGGGATGACCTCCGCCCCCGGAAAACCGTGGGTTAGGGATTGACAGAGTAGTTGGGCGCCTCTTTGGTGATATAGATGTCGTGGGGATGGCTCTCTTTCAGGCCGGCGCCGGTGATCCGGACAAACTGGGCCTTCTCGTGGAGCTCCTCAATGGTCCGGCAGCCGCAGTAGCCCATACCGGACTTCAGGCCGCCCATGAGCTGATAGACGGTGTCGGATACCGGGCCCTTGTAGGGGACGCGGCCCTCCACCCCTTCGGGCACCAGCTTTTTGTTGTCCTCCTGGAAGTAGCGGTCCCGGCTGCCATTGACCTGGGCCATGGCGCCTAGGCTGCCCATGCCCCGGTAGACCTTGAAGCGGCGGCCCTGATAGATCTCACTGGCGCCTGGGGACTCCTCACAGCCAGCCAGGATGGAGCCCAGCATGACGGTGGAACCGCCGGCGGCCAAAGCTTTGACAATGTCTCCGGAATATTTGATGCCGCCGTCGGCGATAACGGGGATGTTGTATTCCGCCGCTACGCAGGCCGCGTCATAAACCGCTGTAATCTGGGGCACGCCGATGCCGGCGACCACACGGGTGGTGCAGATGGAACCGGGGCCGATGCCCACCTTGATGGCGTCGGCGCCGGCCGCGATCAGGTCCTTAGCAGCAGCCGCGGTGGCGATGTTGCCTGCGATCAGGGGGATCTGGGGGAATGCCTTCTTGACCTTCTCCACACAGTTGAGGATGTTTTTGCTGTGGCCATGGGCGGAATCCAGGCAGAGCACGTCTACCTGTGCCTCCACCAGCGCTGCGGCCCGGTCCAGCACATCGCTGGTGACGCCGATGGCCGCGCCGCACAGCAGTCTTCCCTTGCTGTCACGGGCGGAATTGGGATACTGTACCGCCTTTTCAATGTCCTTGATGGTGATGAGTCCTTTGAGGTAGCCCTGCTCATCCACCAGAGGCAGCTTTTCAATCTTGTGCTGGCGCAGGATCTCCTGTGCCTGGGCCAGGGTGGTGCCTACCGGGGCGGTGATCAGGTTCTCATGGGTCATGACGTCCTTGATCTTGACGCTGAAATCCTCTAAAAACCGCAGGTCACGGTTGGTGAGGATGCCTACCAGCTTCCCTTTTTCACAGATGGGGACGCCGGAAATCTTATATTTCCCCATGAGCTCGTCAGCGTCAAAGACAAAGTGCTCTGGGGAGAGGGAGAAGGGGTTGACGATGACGCCGTTTTCCGAGCGCTTGACCTTATCCACCTCGTCGGCCTGCCGTTCGATGGACATGTTTTTATGGATGATGCCGATGCCGCCTTCCCGGGCGATCCCGATGGCCATCTCGGTCTCGGTGACGGTATCCATAGCGGCGGTGACAATGGGCGTATTTAACATAATATCCCCGGCCAGCCGCGTTTTTACCTCAATCTCCTTGGGCAGAACATCGCTTTTGGCGGGGATCAGCAATACGTCGTCAAATGTCAGGCCCTCTTTGGGAAACTTTTTTGAAAAGTCTGTTGTCAACATTTGCCTTCTCCTCTCTTGATTTGTCCGAAAGTGAAAAAAATCTCCGTTGCAACTGCGCCGATTTCAGCTCCCCTGCCCCGGATTTCCTTACTCATTGTTGCCTGCGGTTTGTGCTTTCTCTATGGGAAGTCTTACCGCATGACGATAAAAAGTTTGTATTATATTTTATCACGATCCATCATTCTTTTCAATAGAAAAACCGCTTTTTCTTGTTGGTTTTTACAAAATTCTATTTTTGCTTTTGTGCTTTTTCATGATAAATCGGCAAATTATAGAACCTATCCCCACAGCGCCCGCCTAGCGGCGAGCAGGTCGCGCCCTGGGCTTTATTTGCGACACTGTTCGCGGCTCACGCAACCATGTCTCGATTGATACCATAGCGCGGTGTCCTCCACCGGCAGGTGGGCCCCTCCCGGGGCGGGAAGATGCGCCCACGGCCTAGTTAAAGCCATTGCCGCGGCTCACGCGCGCCTAGCGGCGGGCAGGTCGCGCCCTGGGCTTTATTTGCGACACTGTTCGCGGCTCACGCAACCATGTCTCGATTGATACCATAGCGCGGTGTCCTCCACCGGCAGGTGGGCCCCTCCCGGGGCGGGATGACGCGCCCTGAGTTCTGTTTAAAACATTATCCGCGATACCCGCGACTAAGCTACCCATTGCGCCTATCCGCGACCTCCCCCACCGGCAGGTGGTGGCGGCGGCAGGTTGCGCCCTGGGCTTATTTGCGACACTGTTCGCGGCTCACGCAACCATGTCTCGATTGATACCATAGCGCGATGACCCCCACCGGCAGGTGGGCCCCTACCGGGGCGGGAAGACGCGCCCACGGCCTAGTTAAAGCCATTACCGCGGCTCACGCGCGCCTAGCGGCGGGCAGATCGCGCCCTAGGTTTTATTGGCGACATTGCCGCGTCTCACGCATTTTTGTTTTTCATTGCGCTCATCCGCGACTTCCCCCGGCGGTAGCCGGTAGGTGGAAAAAGGGATACCGCCGGAGCGGTATCCCTTTTCTTGCGTTTATTTGATCAGATCGGTGCCCATGTAGGGACGGAGCACCTCAGGCACGGTGACAGTGCCGTCGGCGTTCTGGTAGTTTTCCAGGATGGCGGCCACGGTGCGGCCTACTGCCACGCCGGAACCGTTGAGGGTGTGGACAAACTGGGGTTTTTCCTTGGGGCCGTTCCGGAAGCGGATGTTGGCCCGCCGCGCCTGGAAGTCCTCAAAGTTGGAGCAGCTGGAAATCTCGCAATACCTGTTATAGGAGGGCAGCCAAACCTCAATATCATAGGTCTCGGCGCTGGAGAAGCCCAGATCCCCGGAGCACAGCCGCACCACCCGGTAGGGCAGGCCCAGCTGCTGGAGGACATACTCGGCGTCGGCCGTCAGTTTTTCCAGCTCCGCATAGGATTCCTCCGGCTTTGTGAACTTAACCAGCTCCACCTTGTTAAACTGGTGCTGGCGGATCAGCCCTCTGGTATCCCGGCCGGCGCTGCCCGCCTCTGCCCGGAAGCAGGCGGAGTAGGCGCAGTATTTGATGGGGAGGCTGTCCCCGTCCAGAATCTCATCCCGGTGCATATTGGTCACCGGCACCTCTGCCGTAGGGATGAGGAAATAATCCATATTGGCCAGCTTAAAGGCGTCCTCCTCAAATTTGGGGAGCTGCCCGGTGCCGGTCATGGACGCCCGGTTGACCATGTAGGGCGGGAATACCTCGGTATAGCCCCGCTGGCTGTGGGTGTTCAGGTAAAAGTTGATGACAGCGCGCTCCAGCTTGGCGCCCCATCCCTTATAGAAATGGAAGCGGGCGCCTGTGACCTTAGCCGCCGTCTCCGGATCTAGGATCCCCAGATCGGCGCCGATGTTCCAGTGGGCTTTTGGCTCGAAATCAAATTTCCGAGGCTCGCCAAACCGGCGGAGCTCCTCGTTTTCGGTGTCGTCGACCCCCTGCTTTACCGCCTCATTGGGGATGTTGGGGATGCTCAGAAGGATATTCCTCTGTTTTTCCTCCAGCTGGGAGATCTCTCCCGCCAGGTTTTTCACCTTTTCGGCGATGAGCTTCATCTCCGCCATAATGGCGGTGGTGTCCCCTCCCTCCTTCTTGATGCGGGGGATCTCTTTGCTGGCCTTGTTCTGCTGGGCCTTGAGGTTGTCCGATTCGCTGGACAGCTGCCGCCGCCGCTCGTCAATGGCTAAAATTTCATCCACCTGGGCGTCCATGTCCTTATTTCTCTTTCTCATGGCCGCCTTGACCTTGTCAGGTTCCGTCCGAATCAGCTTAATGTCTAACATAGCGATTAACTCCTTCTATCTTTCTGTGCCGGCCAGCCGATTGGCAATGTCGGCAAGTTCTTCCTTGCTGTAAAATTCCACCGTAATGGTGCCTCGGTCCTTTTCCTGGTTCTTCACCTGAATGGCGATTTTCCGGCCCAGCTCCGCCGCCAAGGCCAGCTCGACCTCGTCGTAAAAGCTGTCCCGGGCGCCGGCCTTCCCCTTTTGGGGCCGCTCCCGTTTTCCTTGGGCCAGGCGTTCAATCTCCCGCACCGACACATTCCCCTTGGCCGCCTTCTTGGCGGTCTCGATCATGGTCTCCTCGTCGGGCAGGGCCAGGATGGCCCGGGCATGTCCGCTGGAAAGTTCTTTTTTCCGTACCAGGGCGATGACCTCCTGGGGCAGGTGCAGCAGCCGCAGGGCATTGGCCACCGCCGGTCTAGATCGTCCTACCCGCCTAGAAATCTCATCCTGGGTGAAATCATAGGTTTCCATCAGGGTTTGATAGCCCAGCGCCTCCTCAATGGGGTTGAGATCCTCCCGCTGGAGGTTCTCAATGAGGCCGATTTCCATGGTCTCCCGGTCGCTGAGCTCCTTGATGATCACCGGCACCTCGCTCATTCCCGCCATCCGGGCCGCCCGCCAGCGCCGCTCCCCCGCTACCAGCTGGTAGGAGCCGTTGTCCAAGGGCCGCACCAGCAGGGGCTGGATCACCCCATGCTCTTTGATGGAATCCGCCAGGGAAGCCAAAGCCTCCTCGTCGAAGTCCTTTCGAGGCTGGGCCTTGTTGGGCTCAATCTCGCTGAGCCGCAGCCGGGTGGCGCTGTTCACATCCCCTGTGGCGTTGTCTGTGAACAAAGCCTCCAGCCCCTTGCCCAATCCGCCTTTTCTTCCTGCCATGTCTTCCCTCCTCTACTGCCGATGCTGTTCCAGTATCTCTTTGGCCAGTTCTTCATAGGCCTTGGCTCCCTTGGAGCTCCGGTCAAAATAGGCCACCGGCTGGCCAAAGCTGGGAGCCTCCGACAGCCGCACATTCCGGGGAATGGCGGTGGCGTAAACCTTGTCGGCAAAATATTTCTTGACCTCCTGGACCACCTGGACCGTCAGGTTCAGCCGGGCGTCATACATGGTCAGGAGGACGCCTTCAATCTCAATCCGGGGATTATAGAGCCTTTTGACCTGCCGCACCGTGGCGATGAGCTGGCTGAGACCCTCCAGGGCATAGTACTCGCACTGGATGGGAACCAGGATGCTGCCGCAGGCGGTAAGTCCGTTGAGGGTGATCAGCCCCAGGGAGGGAGGGCAGTCGATGAGGATGTAGTCGTACTGCTCCACCACCGGGGCAATGGCCCGTTTCAGCCGGGATTCCCGGTGATCCAGCTCTACCAGCTCAATCTCCGCCCCCGCAAGCTCAATGTTGGAGGGCAGGATGTCCACATTCTCATAGGGCGTCTTCCGGATCACATCCTTTACATCCGCCGCGGCGATGATGAGATCGTAGGTGGAGGATGGGATGTCCCGCTTGTTGACACCTAATCCGCTGGTGGCGTTGCCCTGGGGGTCAATGTCAATGAGGAGCACCCGTTTTCCCAGCTGTCCCAGGGCGGCGGACAGGTTCACCGCTGTGGTGGTCTTCCCCACCCCGCCCTTCTGATTGGTGATGGCAATAATTCTTCCCATGTTCCTGCATCCCTCCGGATCTTTTCCAATCTTCCGTATGTTGGATATTATAGCACACTTGCCTCTACTTTTAAACCAATTTCCCTGTTTCACATGAAACATTTTTGTAAAGCCCCCTCCCTTGTCAGGATGTTTCACGTGAAACTTCCCCCAAAAAGGCAAGAAAAGGCGGGAGGGCGAAAGCCCTCCCGCCTTTTCCATCGGTTCAGGAAGTTTGTCAGCGGCCCCTTATGGTAAAGGCCGCATGGGGGAATCTATAGAAACCGGCGGACTGGTGCAGGCAATCCTCCGAATTTCTCAGGAATCAGTTGGGGTGCTGTTCTATGCGGGATATTTCCCCCGCTTCTGGGTGATCTTGGGGATCTTGATGGTGTATTCGATGTAATCCCCGTTTTCCATACTCACGGCGGTGGCGGGGATGCCGGAGGCTTTCATCTTCCCCAGGGCCTTGTTGATGGTGTTGAGGAAGAGGCGGATATCCTTGACCACCAGGATATTGCTATGAGCGGATTTGGGCTTGCGGGTCAAAAGGTCCTCAATATATTTTTCGGTCTGGGCCACATTCCAGTCATACTTGACAATGGATTGGGCAGTTTCCCGGATCAGCTCCTCCCCCTCCAGCTTGAGGAGGGCTCTGGCGTGGCGCTCGGTCAGGTGGTGCTCACTGAGGTAGCGCAGCACATGGTGGGGCAGCCGAAGGATCCGCAGCTTATTGGCCACGGTGGATTGGTTTTTCCCAAGCAGGCGGGCCACATCCTCCTGGGTGTAACTATACTGGGCCATCAGCCTTTTGATGGCCAGGGCCTCCTCCACAAAGTTCAGGTCGGCCCGCTGGATATTCTCCACCAGGGAGAGGATGGCGCTTTGGTTGTCATCCATCCGCAGCACAATGGCGGGGATGACGGTGAGTCCTGCCAGCTTGGAGGCCCGGAGCCGCCGCTCCCCCGCCACCAGCTCATAGTGGCCCTCCATCGCCCGGACGGTGATGGGCTGGAGCAGGCCGTTTTCCCGGATACTTGCCGCCAGGGAGGCCAGCTCCTCCTGGGAGAAATATTTCCGCGGCTGCATGGGGTTGGGCTGCACCTGCGCAATAGGAAGATTTCGGATTTGATTGAGATTTTCTGTTTGCTGTTTATTTCGTCCCATGATTTTCATTGCTGTCACATCCTTTATCCATATTCTACCATATGTTTACAAGGATTTCCAGTCTTTTCCAAAAATTTTTTCCAAAAATTTCCTACCATTTTCGACACCGGCTGCCGCTGGGCGGCGAGTCGCCGCAGCCAGATCGCGCTGCGGCGTCGTTTGTAACAAAAGCGCGAGAAACGCGGCAATGTCGCGGATAAAACCTAGAGCGCGTCATGCCGACCGCAGGTCCGCGCTGCGGCGCTGTCTAAAACAAAAACGCGGGCGACGCGGACTGTGGTTTTAGTTAGGCCGTGGGCGCGCCAGCTACCGCTGGGGGAGGTCACGGATAGGCGCAATGGGTAACTTAGTCGCGTGTATCGCGGACAGCGTCTTAAACAAAACCCAGGGCGCCACCTGCCGGTGGGGATATCGCGCTGTAGTGCCATTGGCAATAAAAACGCGTGTGCCGCGACGGTGTTACGCATAAAACCTGGAGTGCGTCATCCCGCCCCGGGAGGGGCCCACCTACCGGTGGGGGATGTCACGCTGCGGCGCTGTCTAAAACAAAAATGCGTGTGCCGCGGCAGTGTCTCAAACAGAACTCAGGGCGCGTCTTGCTCGCCGCAGGAGCGCGGGTGTCACGACAGCGTTGCAAACAAAACTCCGGGTGCGTCATGCCGACCGCAGGTCCGCGGCTTCCCCGCCGGTAGGCGCAAAAAAGAGCCGCCCAAAAGGCGGCTCCAGTTAATCCAATGGCTTTTTTGCGATTTTCGCAGAGGGGCGGGGATATTCTTTGGGGGTTGGCTTTTCTTTGGAGATAACCAAAAGGGTGCGCCCTTCCCCAATTTCCGGCAGCTCATAGTGGATCACCTGACCTACCCGTCCGCCCATCAGTTTGACGGCCCGCTCCCCTTCCTCCAATTCCTGCTCAACCTCCGGGCCCTTCATGGCCAGGAAGCTGCCGCCGACCTTAACAAAGGGCAGGCAGTATTCCGACAGCTCCCTCAGATGGCTCACCGCCCGGGCGGTGGCAAAGTCAAACCCTTCCCGCAGCTGAGGCCGTCTGCCTGCCTCCTCGGCCCGGGCATGGATGGTCTCCGCCTGAATCCCCAGCCTTTGGCAGAGCTGCTGTAAAAAGACAATCCGCTTGTTCAGACTGTCCAGCAGGGTCACCTGCAGATCCGGCCGGGCAATCTTCAGGGGCAGGGAGGGAAACCCTGCTCCCGTCCCCACGTCGATGAGCCGGGCTCCCTGGGCCATGGGCACCTGAGCCAGCAGCTGCAGGCTGTCGGCAAAGTGTTTCCGGATGATTTCATCCGGGTCGGTAATAGCGGTCAAATTCACCTTTTCGTTGTATTCGACCAGGAACCGGGCGTACTCGTCCAGCTGATCCAGCTTTTCCTCTACCAGCTCCAGCCCGATCATGGCCCCGTATTGCCGCATCTTTTCCTTGTTAATCATGGGTTTCCTCCTCTCCCCGGCCGTTTCTCTGGGACAGCCAGATCAGCAGCACCGATATATCCGCCGGGTTGACCCCTGAAATCCGGGAGGCCTGTCCCAGATTCAGCGGCCGGATCCTGTTGAGCTTCTCCTGGGCCTCCAGCCGCAGCCCGGCAATGGTTTTATAGTCCACATCCGGCGGCAGCTCCTTTCGCTCCAGCCGCCGCATCTGCTCCACCTGGGCCAGCTGCTTCTTGATGTAGCCCGCGTACTTGATCTCCACCTCCACCCGTTCCCGGACCGCCCTGTCAAGCTCCGGCCGGTCGGGATCAAAGGGAGCCAGGTCCTCATAGTGGATCTGGGGCCGGCGGATGAGATCCGCCAGCTTGGTGCCGGTGGAAAGGGGCGCCGTTTCATGTGAAACAAGCATGCGGTTGAGGCCGTCACCGGGGGCGACGGAGGTCTTCTCCAGCCGGGCTATCTCCGCATCAATCTGTTCCTCCTTCTGGAGGAACCGGGCGTATCGTTCCTCGGAGATGAGGCCGATCTCATGGCCCAAAGGGGTCAGGCGGGCGTCGGCGTTATCCTGCCGGAGGATGAGCCGGTATTCGCTGCGGGAGGTCATCATCCGGTAAGGGTCCATGCACCCCTTGGTGCACAGGTCGTCGATGAGGGTGCCGATATAAGAGGAGGCGCGATCCAGGATCACCGGCTCCTTGCCCTGGACAGCCCGGGCGGCGTTGATGCCGGCGATGAGGCCCTGGGCGGCGGCCTCCTCATAGCCGCTGGTGCCGTTAAACTGGCCGGCGCCGTAAAGGCCTCCCACCTTGATAAACTCCAGGGAGGGCAGCAGGTCCAGGGGGTTGCAGCAATCGTATTCAATGGCGTAGGCGTTGCGCATGATCTTCACATGCGCTAGTCCCCGGATGGTCCGGTACATGGCGATCTGCACATCCTCCGGCAGGGAACTGGACATCCCCTGGAGGTACATCTCCCGGGTCTCGGCTCCCATGGGCTCGATAAAGAGCTGGTGCCGTGGTTTATCGGAAAACCGCATGACCTTATCCTCAATGCTGGGGCAGTACCGGGGGCCGATGCCCTCGATCATGCCGCCGTAGAGGGGGGAGCGGTGGATATTGTCCCGGATGACCTGGTGGGTCCGCTCATTGGTATAGGCGATATAACAGACCTTTCTATTTTCCAAAGGCCCGGTTGTCTCAAAGGAAAAGGGGGTAATGGGTTCATCCCCGCCCTGGACCTCCAGCTGGGAATAGTCAATGGAATCCTGATGGACCCGGGCCGGGGTGCCGGTTTTAAAGCGGCGCAGCTCGATTCCCAGGGCCCGGAGGCTGTCGCTGAGGGGCCCGGCGGCATGGGTGCCGTCAGGGCCGGAGGCATAGGACACATCCCCCACAAAGATCTTGCCCCGCAGATAGGTGCCGGTGGCCAGGATGCAGGCTTTCACCTGATAGACTGCACCCAAACCAGTGACCACCTGAGAAACATGGCCGCCGTCGGCTCGGACCTCCACAATCTCCGCCTGTTTGATGTCCAGGCCGGGCTGGGATTCCACCACCTGTTTCATATAGACATGGTACCGCTCCCGGTCCGACTGGACCCGGAGGCTGTGAACCGCCGGCCCCTTTCCACGGTTGAGCATCCGGCTTTGGAGGAAGGTGGCGTCTGCCGCCTTCCCCATCTCCCCGCCCAACGCGTCCAGCTCCCGGACCAGATGGCCCTTGGCCGTGCCGCCAATGGAGGGGTTGCAGGGCATGTTGGCAATCCCGTCTAAGGTGATGGTGAACAGGATGGTTTTCGCCCCCAGCCGCGCCGCGGCCAAGGCCGCTTCCACCCCCGCGTGGCCTGCGCCTACCACCGCTACGTCATAGCTGCCTGCTTCATATTCCATTCTCTCTTCCTCCTTCCGCGGGCAGTGCCCGCCGCCGAACCGCGCTGTGGCGCTATGGGTAACTAAGTCGCGTGAGACGCGGCAATGTCGTCGACAGAACTCAAAGCGCGTTTTGCCCGCCGCTAGGCGCGCGCTGTAGTGTCAATTGAAACATAGTTGCGGGCATCGCAAACAATGTCTTAAATAAAATCTAAGGTGCGTCATGCTCTCCGCAGGAGCGCCAGCTGCCGCTGGGGGATACCGCGCTGTGGCGCTATGGGTAACTAAGTCGCGTGAGACGCGGCAATGTCGTCGACAGAACTCAAAGCGCGTCTTGCTCTCCGCAGGAGCGCTGACAAGCCGCGGATGGGCGCAGTGGGTAACTAAGTCGCGTGCGCCGCGACAATGTCACGAATAAAACCAAGGGCGCGATTTGCCCGCCGCTAGGCGCGGGCTATTTGCCGACACAGAAGCGGGCAAAAACCTGCTCCACCACAGCTTCGGAGGCCCGCTCCCCTGTCAGCTCCATGAGGCAGGAGATGGCATCCTCCACACAGACATCCACCGCGTCTAGGGTGAAGGCCATGGTCAAAGCTTCCACTGCGCTTTGCACAGCGGCAAGGGCGCGGTAAACACAGTCCTTCTGCCGCTCGTTGGCAATCATCGGCGCCTGGGGATCCAGATGCTCCAATGTCATAACCTGGCTGATGGCCTGGGATAGGGCTTCCCGGCCCTCCCCCGCCTTGGCAGATGTATAAACTATATGTTGAAATCTATTTTGAATATACTTTTCGTCAATTTTTTGATCCAGATCCTGCTTGTTGATAATGGCAATGGCCGGCTTATCCCCGCAGGCGGCTATGATTTCCCGATCATCCTCGGTGAGAGGGCTGGAGCTGTCAAAGACCGCCAGGATCAGGCTGGCCTGGTTGATCCGCTCCTTGGCCCGCTGGACACCGATGCGCTCCACCGGGTCGTCGGTGGCCCGGATGCCGGCGGTATCCGCCAGCCGGAGGGGGATGCCGTCCACAATGATGGTATCCTCCACCACATCCCGGGTGGTGCCGGGGATGGCGGTGACAATGCTCTTATCAAAGCCGGCCATCATATTCATCACGGTGGATTTGCCCACATTGGGCCGGCCCACAATGGCGGTATCAATCCCCTCCCGGAGCAGGCGGCCGGTATCAAAGGTGGCGATGAGGGATCTCAGCTCCTCCTCTGTCTGTTGCAGCCGGGCCAGGAGCCTTTCCCCTTCCACCTCTTCGACGTCCTCTTCGGGATAATCAATCCAGGCGGCGAGATGGGCGGCGTTTTCCACCAAGTCCCCGGTGATTTGTTGAATCTTTCGGAAGAGGGTTCCCTCTTTAGCCGCCAGGGCGGACTGGGCCGCCTGCCGTCCCTGGGCCGCGATCAGATCCGCCACCGCTTCCGCCCGGGTCAAATCCAGTTTGCCGTTTAAAAAGGCCCGCTTGGTAAATTCCCCCGGCCCTGCGGGCTTGGCGCCCTGGCGGATCAGGGCCGACACCAGCCGCTGGAGGAGATAGGGGCCTCCATGGCAGGAGATTTCCGCCACATCCTCCCCCGTATAGGAGCGGGGCGCTTTAAAGATCAGCACCACTGCTTCGTCAAAATCGCCGTCCCCGTCAAAAACATGGCCAAAGGTAGCGGTATAGCCCTCCATCCCGCACAGGTCATCCCCCATGGCGGAACGGAACACACAGGAGGTGATCTGCCGGGCCCTGGGCCCTGAAACCCGCACCGTGCCAATGCCGCCTACGCCTGGCGGTGTGGCAATGGCTGCTATGGTGGTTGTTTCCTTTTCTTCCATCCAAATCTCCTCCTTCCGCGGGCAGTACCCGCTGCCACCACCTGCCGGTGGGGGATATCGCGCTTATGTATCAATCGCAACATAAATGCGGGCATCGCGGACAGTGGTTTTAGCTAGGCCGTGGTCGCGTCTTGCCCGCCGCAGCCAAGCCGCATTGTGGCGCAATGGGTAACTTGATCGCGGGCATCGCGACAATGTCACCGACAAAACTCCGGGCGCGTTTTGCTGCCCGCTGGTCCGCCGGCTACCGCCGGGGGATTTCGCGCTATGGTGCAATGGGTAACTTAGTCGCGTGCGCCGCGGCAAAGTCACTGATAAAACCAAAGGCGCGTCTTGCCCGCCGCTAGGCGCGCGAAAGAAAAAGGGGTTTCTATGAAAGAAACCCCTTGGTGCCAAGTTGATGCCCCTTGGCGCGGATCAGTCGTCCAGGTTGATCTTGCCGAACAGGGGTGCTCCCTCCGCCTCGGTGGGCGGGGTGGACCGGATCTTAGCCGGCTCAGAAGGAGCGTTGTCCTCCCTGGGCGGACGGTTGTCCCGACGGGAGCCACGGCCCTCTTTATAGGGACGTTTGTTGTATCCGCCCCGATTCCGATCCCCTCTGGAGCCACGGTCACGGTTGCCGTAGCGGGCCGGACGGGGGTTCTTGGAGCTGATGACCACCCGGCGGTTTGGCTCCTCTCCAATAGAGGAGGAGGTAGCGCCTTCTACCTGCTGCACAGCGGAATGGATGATCCGCCGCTCATAGGGGTTCATAGGCTCCAAGGTGGTGCTGCGGCCGGTTCTCACCGCAGTATTGGCGATCTTGACAGCCAGATGCTCCAGGGTTTTTTCCCGTTTTTCCCGGTAATTGCCGCTGTCAAGGGTAATTCTGAAATAGCCGCCCTCGCCCCGGTTGGCCACCAGGCCCGCCAAGTACTGGAGCGCGTCCAGGGTCTCGCCCCGGCGTCCGATGATGATGCCCAGGCCTTCCCCTTCCAAAACCAGGGTGGCGTTATCCTCTTCTTCTTTGACCTGGATCTCCACATTTTCAAGGCCCATGTTGTGAAGGACTTCCGTGACATAATCCACAGCCAGCTGGGCTTTGGATGTCCGATAGGTGACCTTGACCTTTGCGGGGGTATTTTTCAAGCCGAAAAATCCCTTTTTCGGAAGATCGATAATTTCAATTTCCACAGCATCCCGCTCTACGCCCAGGCTTTCACATGCGAGATTGACCGCTTCTTCTACCGTCCGGCCTGTCATCTCAATCTCTCGTACCATGTTGTTACATCTCCTCTATCCTGGATTTTCCTGTAAATGATCGGCAACCAAAGTTTCTCACTTCAGGTCGTCGTCGGTTACATCCACATATTCTTCGCCGTATTTCTCCGCGTCCCGACGCCGGGCCTCCGCCAGCTTACGGCGGTTGATTTCCTTCTGGGTCAGCTCCTCATCGCTGAGGAACTCCTCCACTTTCATGGGCTTAATATTCTTATTCTTTCCCTTTTTCGCGTTTTCGTTGTGGTATTTTGCAGCCTCTTCCGCCGCCCGTTTTCTGGCTTCCAACCGCTCCTGCCGTTTTCTTTCCCGCTCTTCCTCTTCCCTCTCCTTGGCCGCCGCGATCATTTCAGCGGGATTATAGATCCGGTTGAGGACAATGGACTGAACGGTCTGGAACACGTTGGACAAAATCCAGTACATACCGACGCCGGCCGGTACCTGGAAGGCAATGATGACAGAAAAGATAGGCATAATGAAGGTCATGCCTTTCATAGCGCCGGCGCCGGCCTGGCCCTGGTTCATGGTGGGGTTTAACCGGGTGACAATCAGAGAGGATAACAGCGCCGTCACACCGGACAAAATGGGGATCAAAATCAGGATATTCAGGCTCCAGGTGGGGATCTCACCCAAATTCATCCCCAGGAAGTTCAGGCTCACCGAAGAAAGCTTGTCGGTGATCTCCGCCCCCACCGACGCAAAGGCCTCCGGATTGGCGTGGAAGATGTTGAGGATACTGATCTGGGGGCTGTAGGAGCTGAGTGCTTGTCCCGTTCCCGTGGCAATATTGGTCAGGGTGGTAATGGTATCCGCCGACAGATGAAGGATATGGGTCAGGGGCCGGTATATAACGTCAATCAAGCCAAAGAGGATCAGGATCTGGATGATCATGGGAAGGCAGCCAGCCGTGGGGCTGTAATGCTCCTTTTCATACAGGGCCATCAGCTCTTCCTGATATTTCTGCTTGTTGTTGCCGTATTTCTTCTGCAGTTCCATCACCTTTGGCTGGAACATGGCCATTTTTACGGTGGATTTCTGCTGTTTCACCGCCAACGGCAGCAGCAGCAGCTTGACGAGCAGGGTAAAGAAAATCAGGGCAATGCCATAATTCTGCACCAGGGAATAACAGGCCCACATGACATAGCCCAAAGGTGTTCCAAAGATGGTATAAAGCAAACTCATGGATTTTAATCCTCCAAACCGGCAGTGTATCTTCTACCGGGTAATTTTCAAAATCACCGGCTACCGCCGGGGCCAGCTACCGCTGGGGGATATCGCGCTTATGTGTCAATCGCAACGTAATTGCGTGAGACGCGAACGATGTCTCAAACAAAACCCAGGGCGCGTCATCCTCGCCGGTAGGCGCGCGTCTTGCTCGCCGCTGACAAGTCGCGGATGGGCACTAGCGGTAACCCATTCGCGTGAGACGCGGCAAAGTTACGAAGAAAACTAAGTGCGCGTCTTGCCGCCCGCTAGGGCCGCTGGCGGCAAGTTGCCGCTGACAAGTCGCGCTGTGGCATCAATCGAAACAAAATCGCGGGCAACGCGAACGATGTCTCAAATAAAACTCAGGGCGCGCCAGCTACCGCTGGGGGATATCGCGCTGTGGTGTCAATCGCAACGTAATTGCGGGCAACGCAAACGATGTCTCAAACAAAACCCAGGGCGCGCCAGCTACCACTGGGGGACACCGCGCTGTAGTGCCATTGGCAACAAAAACGCGGGCAACGCGGCAGTGTCTCAAACAAAACCCAGGGCGCGTCATCCTCGCCGGTAGGCGCGCGTCATCCTCGCCGGTAGGCGCGCGTCTTGCTCGCCGCTAGGCGCGCGTCGTCCTGCTTTGGCAGGGACCGGCGGAAGGTGAAGTGATCCGGCACAGGATCATAGCCGCCTCTGCAAAAGGGCTGACAGCGCAACAGCCTATAAAA
This sequence comes from Zongyangia acetica, assembly GCF_038739695.1. Classification (NCBI taxonomy): domain Bacteria; kingdom Bacillati; phylum Bacillota; class Clostridia; order Eubacteriales; family Oscillospiraceae; genus Zongyangia; species Zongyangia acetica. Next base: position 23,280 of record NZ_JBBEWN010000013.1, read on the forward strand.
CGCCAATAGCCCGCCCCTCACCACGCCGAAGCGGGAAATCGCCTCCATGGCATAGGAAGAGCAGGTAGGATAAAACCTGCAGCAGGCAGGCTTTAAAGGGGATATAAACTTTTGATACAGGCGGATCAGCCCTAACATGCACTTTTTGATCATGATTCTTTTTGCAATGCGCCGATGGCCTCCAGCTGCTGGCGCATCATCTTCTGCACCAGGCCCATGGGGACCCGGCAGGTTTTGCTCCGGGCCACAAAGCAAATATCCCAGGAAGGGGGCACCTGCTGTTCCAGCAGGCGGTAAGCCTCCTTAATGACCCGGCGGGCCCGGTTGCGCTGTACTGCTTTTCCGATTTTTTTGCTGGTGGTAATACCGATCCGGTTATAGCCCCGCCTTGTGCGCAGGGCATAGGTGACCAGCACATTTCCGGCCCTTGATTTTCCTCTTCCATACAGCCGCCGGAAATCCCTATTTTCATTGAGCATCTGGGTGTGTTCCATACTTCCTCCCACCCCCAGCCGGCGGGCAGTGCCCGCTGCCAAACCGCGCTGATGTTTCAATCGTAACGTAATTGCGGGTGTCGCGAACGATGTCTCAAACAAAACCCAGGGAGCATCATCCCGCCCCGGCAGGGGTCGCGTGTGTCGCGGCAGTGTCGCGGATAAAACTCGGGGCGCGTCTTGCCCGCCGCTAGGCGCGCTGGCGGGCAGTGCCCGCAACCGAGTCGCGCTGTATCACAACGGAAAACAAAAGCGCGTGTGACGCGACAATGTCGCGAATAAAACCAGGCGCGCGTCTTGCCCGCCGCAGGAGCGCGTGTGTCGCAAACAGTGGTTTCCACTAGACTGTGGCCGCGTGTGTCGCGGCAGTGTCGCGGATAAAACTCGGAGCGCGTCTTGCCCGCCGCTAGGCGCGCTGGCGGGCAGTGCCCGCAGCCGGACCGCGCCCCTCCCGGGGCGGATATCGCGCTGTGGCGTCGTTCGAGACAAAATCGCGGGTGTCGCGACGGTGGTTTTGGCTAGGCCGTGGGCGCGTCTTGCTCTCCGCAGGAGCGGTGGTAAAAAGAAAGACCACAATGTTTTGTGGCCCCTATGTTAGTAAGACAGCTGCTTTCTGCCTCTGGCTCTTCTGCGAGCAAGTACTTTACGGCCGTTTTTGGTGGCCATTCTCTTTCTGAATCCGTGCTCTTTAGCGCGATGAATCTTTTTCGGCTGATAAGTTCTTTTCACTTTCATACCCTCCTTTCGAGGCTAACCTTGCAAGGTTACATTATAAAGGATAAAACCCGCCCGTGTCAATATCATTATGGCGGAAAATCCAGGTTTTTTGGCCTATCCATCACATTTTCGCTTCATTTTCCCCTTTGCAAGGAAAAATCCGCACTCCTTACATATTATAATAGGTTCAAATACACCGGTGGAAAAGCTTGCTTGCGGGCCGGAAATATGCTACAATAGAAATCGGATATTTCTGTCCATTTTTTAGTTTCTCACCAAGTTTTCCAGGATACTTTTCCACTGTTTCAACAGGTTTTCCACAGACAATCTTGATTTTCTGTGGATTCCTTCTTTTTATCCCATAGAAATGCTGTTTGAGGGGGATGTTCATCGCCATGGAATCATTCAAAGAAGTGTTCGGTCTGGTCAGCGATTACTGTAAGCACGAGATTTCTTCAGTGGCCCATGACCTTTGGATCAGCTGCATCGAACCGGTAGGCTTTGACGGCAGGGTGGCAAAGCTTTATGTGCGCAGCGAGTTCCAAAAAAATATCATTGAGCAAAAGTATTCCGCCCTGCTCAACAAGGCCTTTGAGGAGGTACTGGGTTTCCCTGTCACCATCCAGATCACCTGCGATGAGGATAAGGTGGATTCGGAACAGGCCAAGAAGGTCCTTTCCACCTATACCCCCGAGGAGGTGGAGAAAAGCGCCCAGGGCGGGGATTATGAATACACCTTCTCCACCTTTATTGTAGGCCCCTCCAACAAGTTTGCCCATGCCGCTTCCCTGGCGGTGGCGGCCAATCCATCCGGCGCCTACAACCCTCTGTTTATCTACGGCGGTTCCGGCCTGGGCAAGACCCATCTGCTCCACGCCATCTGCGCCGAGATCCGGGAAAACAAGCCGGGCACCAACATCATCTATGTCAAGGGCGAGGAATTCACCAATGAGTTGATCGAAGCCATTGGAAACAAGACCACCCCGGAATTCCACAACAAATACCGCCAGGCGGACGTGCTGCTGGTGGACGATATCCAGTTTATCGGCGGTAAGGAGAGCACCCAGGAGGAGTTCTTCCACACCTTTGAGGCCCTCTACACCGCGGAAAAACAGATTGTCCTGACCTCTGACCGGCCGCCCAAGGAGATCAAAACCCTGGAAGAGCGGCTGCGGACCCGCTTTGAATGGGGACTTCTGGCCGACGTGCAGCCCCCGGATTTTGAGACCAGGATCGCCATCATCCGCCGCAAGGCCCAGCTTTTAGATATTGAGATTCCCGACGAGGTGGCGGAATATATCGCCAACCGGCTGAAAAACAACATCCGCCAGCTGGAGGGAGCGGTGAAAAAGCTCAAGGCCTACAAGCTGCTGGCCAATACGCCGCCCTCCATCTCCATTGCCCAGAACGCCATCCGGGACATCCTCAACGACAACCAGCCGGTGCCTGTCACCGTAGAGCGGATCATCTCCGAAGTGGCCCGGACCTTCTCCGTCTCCGCCGCGGATATCCGCTCCAACAAGCGCAGCGCTCCCATCTCCAACGCCCGGCAGGTGGCCATCCACATTGTCCGGGAGATCACCCAGATGTCCATGTCCTCCATCGGCGAGGAATTCGGCGGCCGGGATCACTCCACCATTGTCTACGCCATCCAGCAGGTGGAGAAGAACATGGAGCAAAACTCCCGCTATAAGGAGACCATTGAGGATATCATCAAAAACATTCGCAACTCCTAGCCACCTGCCGGTGGGGGAAGTCGCGCTGTGGCGTCGTTCGAAACAAAAACGCGTGTGTCGCGGCAATTTTCTGAAGAAAACCTAGGCCGCGTCCTCCCGCCCCGGGAGGGGCTTTCCACAGGGAAAGATTCCACCATTTCCACAGGCAAAAAATCCGATGGAAAAACAGCCCCTGTTTTACACCGGATTTTCCCCCTATTTTTCACATTGCACCTTTTGTTTTACACTGCCTTGTGGAAAATGATCTTCTCCTTTCACTTGTCCACAACCGGCTCACAAGGGCCTCCCCAAAGAAAAAATCCTGTTTTTGGCTTAGAAAAAGGCATTTTCCGCCTTTTCCACAAATTCACAGCCTCTACGACTAATACTATTTTTTCTATATATTCCTATCCTATTCTTTCCATGTTTTTTGAATCTGATAGGAAATCCTCAAACAAAGGAGTGGAAACCCCATGCAAATTGTCTGTGATAAAAACACCCTGTCCCAGGCGGTCAGCAATATTTCCCGATCTGTCTGCTCCAAATCTGCCATTACCGCATTGGAGGGCATCCTCGTTGAAGCGGAAAACGGAAAGGTTAAATTTTCCGCCTATAACCTGGAGATGGGGATGACCACCTCTATGGAAGCAGCGGTCAAGGAGCCCGGCTCCATTGTACTGGGCGCCAAGATCTTCTTTTCCATGGTCAGCCGTCTGCCGGCGGAACAGGTGGAAATCAAAAGCGACGAAAACCTGATGACCACCATCATCAGCGGGCCCAGTGAATTTTCCATTATGGGCCTCTCCCCTTCCGAGTTCCCCGAGATGCCCAGCATCACCGATGGAAAGGGTTTCAACGTACCCAAGTTTAAACTCAAGGCTATGATCGATCAGACCCTGTTCGCGGTGGCACAAAACGACGCCAAACCGGTGTATACCGGCTCCCTGTTTGAGACAAGGGACGGGGAATTGACCGTGGTTTCGGTGGACGGTTACCGGCTGGCCATGCGCAGGGAAAAAATCGACTCGGATGAAGAGCTTCGCTTTATTGTGCCGGGCAAGACCCTTTCCGAGGTTTCCAAACTCATCGACGACGGGGAGGAGGATGTCTCCATCTCCTTCTCCAGAAAGCATATTGTCTTTTCCATTGACAGCTATCATGTCATCTCCCGGCTGCTGGACGGGGAATTTTTGGATTATAACGCCACCATCCCCCAGGGGGAAAAGACCACCGTGATTGTGGATACCCGTGCTTTCTGCGATTCCATTGAACGGACTTCCCTGCTCATCAACGACCGGCTGAAAAGTCCCTTAAGCGTTAAGTTTGAGGATAATATGATCTATCTCCACTGTGTCACCGCCATGGGAAAAGCATCCGACTCCCTGGGCTGTGAAATCCAGGGGGAAAATGTGACCATTGGCTTTAACAACCGTTATCTCCTGGACGCCCTCAAGGGCACCGGCTGCGATAAGGTCAAGCTCCTGCTCTCCGGCAGCCTGTCCCCCATGAAGGTTGTCTCTTTGGAGGACGACAGCTTCCTGTTCTTGGTCCTCCCTGTCCGCCTAAAATCCGACCTCTAGCGGCGAGTCGCCGCAGCCACCACCTACCGGTGGGGGATATCGCGTTGTGGTTTCAATCGCAACATAAATGCGGGCATCGCGGATAGTGGTTTTAGCTAGGCCGTGGTCGCGTCTTGCCCGCCGCCAGGCGCCGCAGGAGCGTGGGCGGTTTCGGCGGCAGCCGACGATTTTTTGGAACATCCCGGGGCCAGCTGCCGCTGGAGGATATCGCGTTTATGTGTCAATCGCAACATAGTTGCGGGCAACGCGGCAATGGTTTTAGCTAGGCCGTGGTCGCGTTTTGCCCGCCGCGAGGCGCGGATGGGCGCTGACAGCGACTTATTTGCGTGAGACGCGGCAGTGTCGCAGATAAAACTCCGGGCGCGTTTTGTTCTCCGCAGGAGCATGGGCGGTTTCGGCGGCAGCCGACGATTTTTCGGAACATCCCGGGGGAATCCAGTGGTGTTAGCCCCCGGGATTGGGAGAAAAATCGCTGCCCATACTGGTGGGAAAGCAGCGAGCCTCATTAGGGGGATATCCAAGGGGAGCACCCCTTGGATCACTTTTGCATCCTTTTCTTGAGAGAAAAGGATGTGCCCGCGCGGCATGAGCGCAGAACCACCTGCCGGTGGAGGAAGTCGCGGATGGGCGCTGTCAGCGACCTATTTGCGTGAGACGCGGCAGTGTCGCGAATAAAACCAGAGGCGCGACCTGCCCGCCGCTAGGCGCGCGGGCGACGCGGCAGTGTTACAAACAAAACCCAGAGCGCGATCTGCCCGCCGCTAGGCGCGCCCCGGGAGGGGCCCACCTACCGGTGGAGGATGTCGCGGATGGGCGCTGTCAGCGACCTATTTGCGTGAGACGCGGCAGTGTCGCAGATAAAATCCAGGGCGCGATCTGCTGACCGCAGGTCCGCGTGCGACGCGGCAGTGCCGCAGACAAAATCCAGGGCGCGATCTGCGGGCGCGTCTTCCTCACCAGTAGGCGCGCTGTGGCGTCGTTCGAGACATAAGCGCGGGCATCGCGAGCAGTGCCGCAGACAAAATCCAGGGCGCGTCATCCCCGCCGGTAGGCGGAAAGGAGAGTTGAGATGGAAAAACATGAAATACAGATTGACACCCCCTTTATCCGGCTGGACCAGATGCTGAAGTTCTGCGGCCTGGCGGAGACAGGCGGCCACGCCAAGGAGATTGTGGAGGAGGGTGTCTGCAAGGTCAACGGAGCCATCTGCATCCAGCGGGGGAAGAAGCTCTTCCCCGGGGATACCCTGCAGGTGGATGATATCTTGATCGAGGTCACAGGTTTTGAGGATTGAAAGGCTGTCATTAAAAAACTACCGCAATTTAGAGGATACCCAGGTATCCTTTTCCCCGGGGGTCAATCTCATCTGCGGGGACAACGGCCAGGGAAAAACCAACCTGATCGAAGCCATCTGGCTGCTCACCGGCGCCAGGAGCTTCCGGGGCAGCAGGGACGGGGACCTGATCCGGTTTGGGGAGGAAAGGGCTTGGATTGAAGCCGCCTTCTTCGGCCAGATGCGGGAGCAGTCCATCTCCATCCAGCTGGGCCCCAAGCGGCAGAGCGCCTTAAACGGGGTAGCGGTCTCCTCCCACGGGGAGCTGGCCGAAGCCTTCGGCGCTGTGGTATTTTCCCCGGTCCATCTGGAGATTGTCAAGGACGGCCCGGACAAACGCCGGAAATTCCTGGACACGGCCATCGGCCAGATCAAAGAGCGGTATCAAAAATACATGCAAAACTACAACCGCATCCTCCTCCAGCGCAACACCCTGCTCAAGGATGTCCAGGCCCACGGGGAGCTTCTCCCCCTGCTGGAGGTGTATGACGAGCATCTGTCCCAGACGGCGGCTGTCATTACGGTGATGCGCAGAAGCTATATTGAAAAGCTCAAAGACCATGCCACCGCCTTCTACCGGGAGATTTCCGGCGGGCGGGAGGATTTTTCCCTCCGGTACCAGTGCAGCCTGGGCCGGGAGATCCAGGGCCTGGACGGCCCGGCGCTGAAAGACGCCTATCAGAAGGCGCTGGAGGAGAGCCGGGAAAACGATATGACCTATAAAACGACCTCCGTCGGCCCCCACCGGGACGACCTGGAGATCACCTTAAACGGACTTTCCGCCCGAAGCTTTGGCAGCCAGGGCCAGCAGCGCAGCTGTGTGCTGGCTTTAAAGCTCAGCGAGGGGCAGATCCTCCGGGAGGTGCTGGACGACACGCCGGTGATCCTGCTGGACGATGTGCTAAGCGAGCTGGACGCCAAGCGCCAGGCCTATCTGCTGGGGGAGATGGCGGGGATGCAGGTGTTTATCACCTGCTGTGACCGGCATATCCGGGAGGATCTGGAAAAAGGGCTCCTTTTCTCCATTGAAAAGGGCCGGCTCACCCAGGAGGAAACCAAGGAAAAGGAGGAATCCCATGTATCTGCATCTGGGACAGGACACGGTGGTCAAGCTCAGTGAGGTGGTAGCCATCTTTGATTTGGAAAACGCCTCCATCGCCAAGGCCACCAAGCGGTATCTGGCTTTGGCCCAGAAACAGGGCCTGGTGGTCAACGTATCCACAGAGCTTCCCAAATCCTTTGTGGTCTGTGTGGATGAGAAGGGGAAAAACACCGTGTATATCTCCCAAATCTCCTCCGCCACCCTAAAAAAGAGAACCAATTTCGTCAAAGAAATTTCTATATAGAGAAAAAACTGAGATACGGAGGTAATCATCAGTGAGCGAAAAGCAGCAAACGCCTGCCTATGACGGCAGTCAGATACAGGTACTGGAAGGCCTGGAAGCGGTGCGCAAACGGCCGGGTATGTACATCGGCTCCACCGGGAGCCGGGGCCTGCATCACCTGGTCTATGAGATTGTGGACAACTCCATCGACGAGGCCCTAGCCGGTTACTGCGACAAGATCAGCGTGGAGATACTTCCCGGAGAGGTCATCCGGGTCCGGGACGACGGCCGAGGCATCCCGGTGGGCATCCAGCCAAAGCTGGGCATCCCGGCGGCTACGGTGGTCTTTACCGTCCTCCACGCCGGTGGCAAGTTCGGCGGCAGCGGTTACAAGGTTTCCGGCGGCCTTCACGGCGTAGGCGCTTCGGTGGTCAACGCCCTCTCCACCTGGCTGGAGGTGGAGATCTGCGACGGGCAGCACCGCTACAAACAGCGCTTTGAGCGGGGCAAGGCGGTGGACGACCTGCACATCATCGAGGAAACCGACGCCACCGGCACCCAGGTCACCTTCTCCGCCGACCCGGAGATCTTCGAGACGGTGGAATACGATTACGACACCCTGATGACCCGGCTGCGGGAACAGGCTTTCTTAAACGCCGGGGTCCACATTGTGGTGGAGGACAAACGGCCGGGCAAGGAACAGTCGGAGCACCTTCACTATGAAGGCGGCATCCGCTCCTTTGTGGAGTACATCCACAAAAAACGGGGTTTGGATGTGCTCCACGACGATGTGATCTACCTTTCCGCTGTGGATGGGGATACCACCGCCGAGGTGGCTTTGCAGTATAACGACAGTTATAACGCCCTGATCCTCTCCTTTGCCAACAACATCCCCACCACCGAAGGCGGCACCCATGAAATGGGCTTTAAAAACGCCTTGACCCGTGTCTTTAACGATTACGGGAAGAAATACAACATCCTCAAGGACGGGGAAAAGCTCTCCGGCGACGACGTGCGGGAGGGATTGACCTGCGTCATCAGCGTCAAGCTCACCGACGCCCAGTTTGAGGGACAGACCAAGGCGAAATTGGGCAATACCGACATCCGCTCCCTGGTGGAGGGGATGGTCTATGAGAAGCTGGACACCTTCTTTGAGGAGAATCCGTCCATTGCCCGGGCCATTCTGGATAAATCCATCACCGCCTCCAAGGCCAGGGAGGCCGCCCGGAGGGCCAGGGAGCTGACCCGCCGCAAATCAGCGCTGGAGACCGCTTCCCTCCCCGGCAAGCTGGCCGACTGTTCCTCCCGGGACAATGTCTATACCGAAATCTACATTGTAGAGGGAGATTCCGCCGGAGGCTCCGCCAAGATGGGACGGGACCGCCGGTTCCAGGCCATCCTTCCCCTGTGGGGCAAGATGCTCAACGTGGAAAAGGCCCGCCTGGACAAGGTCTATGGCAACGACAAGCTGATGCCGGTGGTGACAGCCCTGGGCTGCGGCATCGGCGACGAGTTCGATATTGAGAAGCTGCGGTACGGCAAGGTCATCATCATGGCCGATGCCGATGTGGACGGCAGCCATATCCGCACCCTGCTGCTGACCTTCTTCTTCCGGTTTATGCGGCCCCTCATCGAAAACGGCAACATCTATCTGGCCCAGCCTCCCCTGTTCAAGCTGACCCGGGGCAAGCAGGTCCGCTACGCCTACTCGGATAAGGAGCGGGATGAGTATATCGAACAGCTGGGCGGTCCTGAGCACGGCAAGGTGGATATCCAGCGGTACAAAGGCTTGGGCGAAATGGATCCTGAACAGCTGTGGGAGACCACCATGGATCCGGAATACCGGACCATGCTCCAGGTGAGTATGGAGGACGCGGCCAAGGCCGACGAGATCTTCACCATCCTGATGGGAGACAAGGTCCTCCCCCGCCGTGAATTTATCGAGCAGAACGCCAAATATGTCAATAATTTGGATATTTAAGATTTTCTTTGGAATTGTTCATCCTTTTGTTCCATAAACATGATATGATAGGAAAAAAACGCAGGAGGAAAGAAAAATGAAAAGAATAGCTGCAATGATGATGGTACTGATCATGATGTTTTCCATGGCAACCATGAACGCCTTCGGTATGGTGGCCATGGCTGAGCCTGTGGAGACCACCACAAGCCAGGTTAAGGATAACCCCGGCACCGGTGACAACAGCATTCTGCCCTGGGCCATCGGCGGCGGCGCCATCGCTGTGGCCGCCGCGGTAGCCGCCGTCTTCCTTGGCCGCAAAAAATAGCGGGCAGTGCCCGCTTCCAGGCCGCGCTGTGGTGTCGTCCGTAACAAAAACGCGGGTGTCGCGGACAGTGTCGCAGATAAAGTTCGAAGCGCGACTTGCTCTCCGCTAGGAGCGCGCTGTGGCGTCATTCGAGACAAAGTCGTGGGCAACGCAAACAGTGTCTCGGATAAAACTGTGGGCGCGACTTGCTGACCGCAGGTCCGCGTCTTGCCTACCGCCAGGCGTCGCAGGAGCATGGGCGGTTTCGGCGGCAGCCGACGATTTTTCGGAACATCCCGGGGCCAGCTGCCGCTGGAGGATATCGCGTTTATGTGTCAATCGCAACGCAGCTGCGGGCATCGCGGACAATGGTTTTAACTAGGCCGTGGGCGCGTCATCCCGCCCCGGTAGGGGCCGCCCATACTGCCGGGAGAGCAGCGAGCCCCATCAGGGGGATATCCAAGGGGCACTCCCCTTGGATCACTTTTGCATCCTTTTCTTGAGAGAAAAGGATGGCGGGCAGTGCCCGCTGCCAAACCGCGCTGTGGCGTCATTCAAGACAAAGTCGTGGGCAACGCGAACAGTGTCTCGGATAAAACTGTGGGCGCGACTTGCTGACCGCAGGTCCGCGGCATGAGCGCAGAACCAGCTACCGCCGGGCGGGCAGTGCCCGCAGCCAAACCGCGCCGGCTACCGCCGGAGGAAGCCGCGTTGTGGTTTTAATCGCAGCATAGTTGCGTGAGACGCGGCAGTGTCGCAAACAAAACCCAGGGCGCGTCATCCCGCCCCGGAAGGGGCCCACCTACCGGTGGGGGATATCGCGTTTATGTGTCAATCGCAACGCAGCTGCGGGCATCGCGGACAATGGTTTTAACTAGGCCGTGGGCGCGTCATCCCGCCCCGGCAGGGGCCTGAAAGGAGAAAAGATATGGCGGAAGAAAATGCACAGCAGAAAGCCCTTTTCACCATCCGGCAGAGGATTGATGAGCAGACCTATGAGGACTTCAACTTCCTCATGGTGGAGGATATGGTAAAAAACAAGAAAAGGCAGGTCAAGGTGCTGGGGATCATTGAGATTGTCATTGGCGTCCTTTTTCTGCTGGTCACCCTCTTTTCCCAGGAAAGGGCCAACTGGGTCTATTCCCTGCTGGCGGCGGTGCTCATCCTGCTGGGAATTTACGGCATGCTGTTTTACCGCTATGTCTTCCCCAGCCGTCTGAAAAAGGCGGCCAAGAAACAATACGCGAGGAACCCTTATCTGCAAAATGAGGTAGAATTCCGCTTTTACGAGGACGCCTTCCGGGAGATCTCAGCGGAAACCGACAACACGGTGGACTGGGAGGAGGTCCAGCGGATCCTCTACACCGACCATTTGATCGTCCTGATGCTGGCAAACCGGCGGTGTGTCATCATCCCCAGAACCAGCATCCGTAACTTTGACACCGAGTTCCTCAAATACCTGGAACGGCAGATCCATCACCATGAGATCACAGCCCTCCACAAGGAATCGGCTGCCCGGTAATAGGGCGGGAGGTAGGATATGGAGCAGTTTTCGATTGATTACCGCTTGGATGAAGAGGAGATCAGAATGAGCCTCAGTCAGGTCTGGCTCAGGCAGAAGGGCTGGAAGACGGGGATTTTCGCCCTGGTCTTTCTGCTGGCCGGCGTGGACTTTTTCTGGGTCGCCAATTATTTTGTAGGTGTAATCAGCTTGGCTGCCGCGGTAGCGGTGGTGCTGGTGCCCTTCTTTGGCATCCGGAAGTCCGCGGCTTTTTCATCGGCTCAGAAGCTCTATTACCGGCTGGTCTTTGAAGAGCCTAAGATCACCGTGGATGTATCCTCCCCTTTCGGCGAGGAGCACCATCCCTATGACATCGGTTATGAAAATGTCCATAAGATCTATGAGACCCAGGAGTTTTTTATGATCAGCGTGACAAAGGAAAAGATCATCCCCATCCCCAAGGGGGATCTGGAACCGGAGCTGCAGCAGGCTGTCAGCGGTTTTTTCGCAAAGGTCTTTGGGGAGAAATACCGTGCCGCCAAGGCTGGAAAATAACATCACCGGCAGGAGGAAGCGCCAATGGAAGAAAAAAAGGATAGGACTACAGAGGGAAACATCCCCCAGCAGGGGGAGGATTTATCGGAACAGGACAAGGAAATCCTGGCGGAAATTGACCGGGAGGACATGGATGAAATGGACAAAAAGGCCCAGGACGCCCTGGGTGCTGACGAATGGATCCATGTGGACTTTACCCTGGATTATGATACCGCTTTAGAGGGGCTCAAGCTGGCGGCCAGGATGCTGCTGGAATCCCAGCGGAGCTTACAGACCGTGGCCTTTGGCATTGTGATTATCACCTTCATCTGGCCCGCCATCTCCGGCGGCTGGCGGGATCCGGCCATCCTCATCGTAGGTATTGTCATCATCCTGGCCTGTATATACGGCATCTACGCCGCCTGGCACTTCCCCAAGGTCCACCGGCTGCAAAACGCGAGGAAGATGGCCGACGCTCAGACCCCCTGGACCATGGAGATCTTCCCCGACCATGTGATGGTGCGGGAGGGGGACGAAACCACACTGCTGGAATTTACCAACAAGAGCTTTAAATGCTATGATTCGGGCAACGTGCTGCTCTTTGTCTACAACCGGCTGGATATTATCATTGTCCCCAAGGCCGCGTTAGGGGAGCAGGAAGAGAGGGTCCGCTCCGTCCTCAAGGCAAAGCTCATGGCCAAATATATCACCATCGGCACCGGGGCGGTAAGGTTCTGGGATAAGGTGAAAAACCGGTTTAGCAAGAGCCCGGATCATGGAAAAGAGAAAGAAAATAATCCCAACGGGTAACGATAAAAAAGATTTAGGGTGAAAAATATTATGGAAAACAACGGATCCAAGGTCATTACCATCGACATAGAAAAGGAAATGAAAAAGTCCTTTCTGGACTATTCCATGTCGGTGATCGTCAGCCGCGCCCTGCCGGATGTGCGGGACGGGCTCAAGCCGGTCCACCGGCGGATCCTCTATACCTTTTACGAGAACAGCCTGGGACCGGACAAGCCCTACCGCAAATGCGCCGACACTGTAGGCGCTGTGCTGGGCCGGTACCATCCCCACGGCGACGCCTCGGTCTATGACGCCATGGTCCGTCTGGCCCAGGATTTCTCCATGCGCTATCCCCTGGTGGACGGACACGGCAACTTCGGTTCGGTGGACGGGGATCCCCCTGCCGCCTACCGTTATACCGAGTCCAGAATGAGCAAAATCGCGGTGAAGATGCTCACCGATATCGATAAGGATACGGTGGACTTTGTCTCCAACTACGACGACCGCCTGAAGGAACCGGCGGTCCTCCCCTCCCGCTTCCCCAACCTGCTGGTCAACGGCTCCACCGGCATCGCCGTGGGTATGGCCACCAACATCCCGCCCCACAACCTGCGGGAGGTCATCGACGGGGCCTGCCATCTCATCGACAACCCAGACGCGGACCTGCCGGAGCTGATGGAGTACATCCAGGGCCCCGACTTCCCCACCGGCGCGGTGATTATGGGCCGTGCCGGCATCCGCAGCGCCTACGCCACCGGCCGTGGCCGGGTCATTGTCCGGGCCAGGGCCTCCATTGAGGAGGGCAAAAAGGGCCGGATGCGGATTGTGGTCACCGAGCTGCCTTATATGGTCAACAAGGCCCGGCTCATCGAGTCCATCGCCAACCTGGTCAAAGAAAAGCGGATTGACGGCATCTCCGACCTGCGGGACGAGTCGGACCGGGACGGCATGCGGATTGTGGTGGAGCTGAAAAAGGACGCCAACGCCCAGGTGGTCCTAAACCAGCTCTATTCCTACTCCCAGATGCAGGAGACCTGCGGCGTCATCATGCTGGCCCTGGTGGACGGGGCGCCCAAGGTCATGGGCCTGAAGGAGATGCTCACCCATTACAACCAGTTCCAGTTCCAGATCATCACCCGCCGGACCCAGCATGACCTGAAGAAGGCCCAGGAGCGGGCCCATATCCTGGAGGGCTTAAAGATCGCCCTGGATTTCATCGACGAGGTCATCGCCATCCTGCGGGCTTCCAAGAATATTGCCGACGGCAAAACCCAGCTGATGGAGCGCTTCGGACTTTCCGACGCCCAGGCTTCGGCCATTGTGGCCATGCGGCTGGGCCAGCTCACCGGCTTGGAGCGGCAGAAAATTGAGGATGAACTGGCTGCCCTCCATGAAAAGATCCAGGAGCTTTTGGCCATCCTGGCCGACGACGGCAAGGTTTACGCCATTGTCAAGGAAGAGCTCCAGGAGATCAAGGAGAAATTCGGTGACGAGCGGCGCACCGAGATCCAGTCGGTATCCGGCGAGGTGGATATTGAGGATCTGATCCCCGAAGAGGACTGTGTGGTCACCCTGACCCACTTTGGATATATCAAGCGCCAGGCGGTGGATTCCTATAAGACCCAGCGCCGGGGCGGCCGGGGTATTTCCGGCATGACCACCCGGGAGGAGGATTTCGTGGAGGATCTGTATATTTCCTCTACCCATGATTACCTCCTCTTCCTGACCAACAAGGGCAGGATGTACCGGCTCAAGTGCTACGAGATCCCCGAGAGCTCCAGGACCTCCAAGGGCACCAACATCGTCAACCTCCTGCCCCTGGAAAGCGACGAAAAGGTGGCCTCCATGATTAAGCTGGATTCCATTGACCAGGAGGGATATCTGGTCATGGTCACCCGCCAGGGCATCATCAAGCGCACGGCCATCAGCGCCTTCCGCAACATCCGCAAATCGGGACTCATTGCCCTGACCATTGACGAGGGGGATGAGCTGGCCTGGGTGCGGATGACCAGCGGCGCCAATGAGCTGATTGTGGCCACCAAAAATGGTATGGCCATCAAGTTTGATGAAAACGATGTCCGTCCCATGGGCCGGACCGCCCGGGGCGTCAAAGCCATCACCCTGGAGGATGGTGATATGGTCATCGGCATGGCCCGGGTCCGGGAGGGGGCAACCCTCCTCACCGTGTCCGACAAGGGCTTAGGCCGGAGAAGCCGGCTTTCCGACTACCGGACCCAGTCCAGGGCCGGAAAAGGCGTCACCAACTACAGGGTGAGCGACGAAAAGGGCTATGTGGCCGGCGTCAAGGTGGTGGATGAGGATGACGATGTCATCATGATTACCGACGGCGGCGTCATCATCCGGATCCCGGTCAGCCAGATTCCCATCCACTCCCGGTACAGCACTGGGGTAAAATGCATGCGGGTGACCGACGATACCAGCGTGGTTACCCTGGCCCGGGCCCCCAAAGAGGTGGAGGACGACACAGAGGAAGAGGATACGCAAACGCCTCCCTCCCCAGAGGAGCAGGAAACACCCGCTGAGGAACCGGAAGCAGAAGAATAAATCCATCAAAAAGGACGCCATCCGGCGTCCTTTTTTCACCCCCACCTGCCGCCGGGCGGCCGGCTACCGCCGGGAGAAGTCGCGCTCATGTGTCAATCGCAACATAGTTGCGTGAGACGCGGCAATGTCGCGAATAAAACCAAGAGCGCGATTTGCCCGCCGCTAGACGTACCCCACAAACAGGGGGATATCCAAGGGGGAGAGGCGGCCATGGGGCGACTGAGGCGTATTCCCAGGAGGGCTGTGTTGGCAGAAAGGACATAGCCATAAAAGAAAGGCTATGCGGCAGCCAGCCGCCGCCCCCTTGGATCACTTTTGCATCCTTTTCTTGAGAGAAAAGGATGTGCCCGCCCCGGCATGAGGGGCCGCCACCCACCTGCCAGTGGGGGGACACCGCGCTGGCGGGCAGTGCCCGCTGCCAAATCGCGCTATGGCGCAATGGGTAACTTAGTCGCGGGCTAAACGGCGGTGGTTTTAGCTAGACCGTGGTCGCGTCATCCCCGCCGGAAGGCGCGAGTTTTGCCGCCCGCTAGGGCTGTTTGTTCATATTTATGCGGTATTTTTCAATTGTTGGATATGCTATAATATGGACGCAGCGGGCGGCCACCTGCCGGTGGGGGATATCGCGTCTATGTGTCAATCGCAACGCAGCTGCGGGCATCGCGGACAGTGTCGCAGATAAAACTCCGGGCGCGTCTTCCCGCCCCGGTAGGGGCCCACCTACCGGTGGGCGGCGAGTCGCCGCAGCCAAGCCGCGCTGTGGCATCGTTTGTAACAAAAGCGCGTGTGTCGCGGCAAAGTCACTGATAAAACCAAAGGCGCGTCTTGCCCGCCGCCAGGCGCCGCAGGAGCGTGGGCGGTTTCGGCGGCAGCCGACGATTTTTTGGAACATCCCGGGGGAATCCAGTGGTGTTAGCCCCCGGGATTGGGAGAAAAATCGCCGCCCATACTGGCGGGAAAGCAGCGAGCCCCAATCAGGGGGATATCCAAGGGGCGCTCCCCTTGGATCACTTTTGCATCCTTTTCTTGAGAGAAAAGGATGTGCCCGCCCCGGCATGAGGGGCCGCCACCCACCTGCCAGTGGGGGGACACCGCGCTGGCGGGCAGTGCCCGCTGCCAAGCCGCGTTGCGGCGCAATGGGTAACTTGGTCGCGTGTGTCGCGGCGGTGTCGCGAATAAAACCAAGAGCGCGATCTGCCGACCGCAGGTCCGCGTCCTGCTCTCCACTAGGAGCGCGCTGTTGTGTCAATCGCAACAAAAATGCGGGCATCGCGGACAGTGGTTTTAGCTAGGCCGTGGTCGCGTCATCCCCGCCGCAAGGCGAGCGGGCGGCGAGTCGCCGCAGCCAAGCCGCGTTGTAGCGCAATGGGTAACTTAGTCGCGTGTGTCGCGACGGCGGTTTTGGCTAGACCGTGGTCGCGTCATCCCCGCCGGGAGGCGCGCGGGCTACGCGGGCGGCGAGTCGCCGCAGCCAGATCGCGCTATGGCGCAATGGGTAACTTAGTTGCGTGGGCCGCGGCGGTGTCGCGAATAAAACCAAGAGCGCGATCTGCCGACCGCAGGTCCGCGTCTTGCCCGCCGCTAGGCGCGGGAGAAAGTTTCAACGAAAGGAGGCAACAGGTGTGGAAAACTTGAACGAACAGCCCAATAACAGCAATCAATATCCTTATCAAATGCCTTCTTACGGCCCTGGGGATGATGCATATACCTATGTTTCTGGATTTGGATTTGTCCCCACCCCTCCGGATGTGGCGGAGCGGCAGGCTATCCGATCCCGTGGAAACGCCTTAGGCGCCGCCTTTTTGGTTTATTTCCTGGTGCTCTCCTTTGTTCCCAATATCATGATGGTGTTTTTCTCCATGATCTTTAGTGATGTGGTGATCACCGGCGACGGGGTCTTTGTGGCCCATCCAGCGGTCTACGAACTGCTGAGTATGGTGATTACCATCATAGCATACCTGTTCCCCTTCCTTCTGATTTACCGGTTTTCGGTCAAAGAAAAATGCCAAGACTCCTTCCCCCTCCGGGTCCGCAGCCGTGGGATTGCGCTCCTTTCTATCCCCATCTGCCTGGCGGTGACGGTCATTGCCATGGAGGCCACCCAGATGTTGGCGGCGCTCTCTTCCGCCATCGGCGTCCCGATGACAGAGGAGCTCTCCATTGTACCTCCCACTGATACGGCGGCGCTGGTGCTCTTTTACCTACGGATGACCCTATTGCCCGCCGTCATGGAGGAGATGGTATTCCGGGGCGTTATTTTCCAGTCCCTGCGGAAGTTTTCTGACCCAATGGCCCTGTTCATCTCCGCTGGGCTCTTCAGCCTGGCTCATATGAGCTTGGTCAAAATCCCTTACACCTTCCTCATGGGCCTGTGTATCGGCTATTTTGTGATGAAAACCAATTCCCTGCTGACGGGAATGGCCATCCACCTTGTCAACAACACCTATGTGCTCACCAAGGAGCTCATCGGCTCCAATATGCCGGCGGAATTGCTTCCTATTTTCCAAGATATATCCAGTATCGCCCTGATTATTCTAGGATTTGTGGCCCTGCTCCTGCTTGTCAACCGGTACAGCGGTATGTTTACCCTGAGGCCCAACAGCGGCTATCTCCGGGTCTATGAGCAGATACGCTCTTTTGCGGCGGCTCCGGCCATGACCATTACAGGGGTGCTGCTGGTCATGCTGACAGTTTACCCTTATATCGCAGCGATTGGTTAAAGGAGGACCGTGATGCAGACGGATTTTGCGGCGGATCAGGAATATATGGGCTTGGCGCTCCAAGAGGCGGAGAAGGCCGCCCAGCTGGGAGAAGTCCCCATCGGCGCGGTCATCGTCCGGGATGGGGAGGTCATCGCCCGAGCCCACAACCTGCGGGAGACGGAGAAAAATGCCCTGGGCCACGCGGAGCTGCTGGCCATTGACCGGGCTTGCAAAGCTTTAGGGGGCTGGCGGCTGACCCGCTGCACCCTCTATGTCACATTGGAGCCCTGCACCATGTGCGCCGGGGCCATCGTCAACGCCCGGCTGCCCCGGGTGGTCTTCGGCGCCCGGGATCCAAGGGCCGGCGCCTGTGGATCGGTCTGCTCCCTCTTTGATATGCCCCTGGGTCATCGCCCCGCCCTGACCCAAGGGGTGCGGGAGGAGGAATGCAGGGCCATCCTCTCCCAGTTTTTTCAGCAGCTGCGGAAAAAGAAATAGAACAAAAGCCTCCGGCAGAAGCCGGAGGCTTTTTTGGGCCCCTTCTGGGGAACCGGGCTAGCCCTCCTGGGCCATCCGGTACATCTTTTCATACAGGTCGGGATAATGCCGCTTCATATTCATGGGCTTAAAGGTTTTGGAGTCCACCCAGGCATGGGTGGTGGAGCCGGTATTGCAGGGCTTCCCCTCCCCCTCCTTGTAGACCTCATAGCAGAACTGGATGCGGGCCGGCGTGATCTGCCCAATATGGACCCGCACCGTCAGTTCGTCCTCGTAGCGGGTCACCCCTTTGTAATGGGATGTCAGCTCCACCAAGGGGGTCATGACCCCCATCCGCTCCATCTGGGAATAGGTGACGCCGATGAGCTTGATGAAATCGGTACGGGCCACCTCATACCACACCGGATAGACGGAATGGTGGGTGATCCCCATTTGGTCGGTTTCTGCATAACGAACTGTAATTTTACTCTCAGAATATACCATGAGTTTCTTCCTTTCCGAAGATTTCATTGTAAAATGTATCATAGCTTACTGCTATTATACCGCATTTTAGACGATTGGGGGAAGTCCATTCAGGACTTCCAAGAAACCCCTTGCAACCGTTTTTTACTGTCACGCTGGAGGGGCAAAAAACAGCGGGGACCCATGACAAAACATAAGGAAAATGGCATCCTAATATTGTAAAATAGCGGATATTTTCCGGAGGAATTTTTGTTCCCACGGAAAGAAAGGGGTTTTGCAAGATGAAGATGAAAAAATTGCTCTGCGGCCTGCTGGTCGCGGTGCTGGTCTTGGCCCTGGCGCCGGTGACAGCCTTTGCCGCCGGTGAATTATGGGTCAACGGCGTGGATATTCTGACAGCGGACGGCAACACCGTCCAGTGCGGCGAGGGCACAGCGGTCTATGACCCGGACAACGCCATACTGACCCTGACCAACGCCACCCTGAATCAGGCAAATTTGCAAAGCAGGGTCATTGACGTCCCCAGCAGTATAGGGGAATTGACCATCCGCCTGGTGGGAGATAACACCATAGAAAATCATTCTGAAGGTATTACGGCCTCCTGCCCATTGACCATTGACGGCCAGGGCACCCTGACCATTACGACGGGAACCACCGCTGGATTACTTTCAAGAGGCGACATGGTGATCGACGGCGCTACGGTCACCGTTACTACCACAAATGACGGCGCTATCCAGGCGGATGGGGCGAATCTCACCCTCCAAAACGGCGCTACCCTAAAAGGGACAGGCAGTTATTATGGGGTGAACGCCCAGCAGGTTTCAGTGACAGGAAAAAGCACCCTGAACGCTGAAGCTACTGAAGATTACGGCAACGCCGTTGTTAGCCAAAATGGCATCAATATAGAAAATTCTACCTTCATCGGATCGAGCTATTATCCCGCGCTCTATAGCCAAGGGGATATCTCCCTGACGGATGCCACCGTCACCGCTACCTCCACCGACGACTATGGCATCTGGACCCCTGGTTCGCTCCGCATCGCCGGGGACTGCCAGATAACCGCCAATGGCGGCATGTGGGGCGCCACCGGCACCCAGGTCACCGCACCGGCGGATGGCTGGGTGGATGTCCTGTTGGGAGATGACGCGGAAAGCGCCCAACCCTCGGCAAGCTCCCCCATAGAGCCCGGCCAGACCGTGTATTTTGTAGGAATGGATAACTATTTCTATGCAAAGGTAGCGCCTCACGCCCATGAGCTGACCCATGTGCCGGCAGTAGCGCCCACTCCGGCAAAACCCGGCAACATTGAGTACTGGTACTGCGAGGCCTGCGGCACATACTTTGCCGACGCGGAGGGCGCCCAGGAGATCACCGAGGCGGACACCTATCTGGCGCCGGAAGGCACCGCGGATATCCCCGGCTCTAACGTGGGCCAGGTAGGCGGCGGTGATTGGCAGTGGCCCTCTGGCTCCGGTTCTTCTTCCGGTTCCACCGGTTCCACCTCCACCGATTCTGGCAAACTGCCTCCCAACACTGGTGACAGCTTCCCGGTGGCAGGCATTGCCCTGCTGGCGGCGGCTTCCCTGGGCGGCATCCTCTTTACTAGAAAGAAATAATCCAACCTACACAAAAACCCCCGGAAATCTCCGGGGGTTTTTGATTTCTAAAAAGCCCATTTCATTGAAAATATATGAAAAATATGGTATAAAATAAGTAGTCGTTTTTTGTCCACAGATCTCTGAGGGACAGAAATGTTCCTTTCTAAAACGAAGGAGGTAATATTCGTGAAGAGGAAAAATTGGATTTGTCTGCTGCTCGTACTGGTCATGGCCCTGGCCATGCTGCCCACGGCGGCATTCGCGGCCAACGGGACGCCGGAAGGCAACTGGGCCGACTACGCGGCGGACGCATTCGCCGGCGGCACCGGCGCCAAGGACGATCCCTATCTCATCGCCACCGCAGAGCAGCTGGCCAAGCTCGCCGCGGACGTGAAAGCGGGGGAAAAATACAGCAACACCTATTTCAGGCTGGAGGCTGACCTGGACCTCTCGGCCCATGTGTGGACCCCCATCGGCACTTATATTTGGCCGATAAATGGGACTAGTACAAGCCTTGCTTTTTCCGGCAACTTTGACGGGAACAGCAAGACCATCTCCGGGCTCTATGTGGACGAGCGGGAAACCAAAAGCGTCGCCGGTCTGTTCGGCTATGTCAATTGCTCCAAAGATGACCATTTGGACGTGGGCATCAAAGATCTGATCATTGTGGACGCGGCGATCTATACTTCCGAAGAGGGCCTGATGGAAAACAGCGCCGGTATTCTGGCTGGACTTGTCATGGCCAATCCGAATCTTAGCATCACCGTCTCAAACGTCACCGTCTCGGGCACGATCGTATGTGAGATGACGGATGGATCCAACAAAATCGGCGGGCTTGTGGGTGACTCAACCCGCGTTACCTATACCGATTGCCACGCCGATAGCGTAGCCATCTCCGGCGGCACCAACATGGGCGGCTTCGCGGGGATTTCTGGCATGTCCACCTTCACCGACTGCACCGCCACCGGCACGGTGGACGGCGGCTGGTCTTTGGGCGGCTTTGTCGGCTACTCTTCTTCCATCGGTGTTGAAGGACCCGACGTGTTTGATCACTGTACGGCGGACGTGGATGTCACCGGATTTGACTGGAACCTGGGCGGTTTTGCCGGGTTCCTGGAAGATGGAACCATCACCGACTGCGTTGCCTATGGGGATGTGACAAGTTCCGCGTCCAACTTCCAGCCCAAGGTTGGCGGCTTTGCCGGCAGTGGCGGAACTTCCCCCTCCATCACCGACTCCCACGCGGCTGGAGTGGTCACCGGCGCTCATCCCACCATTCCCGCCGGCGGGTTTGTGGGCTACTGGGACGACGCCACCCTGACCGGCTGCTCTTTTGACGCCGATAAGAACCCGGGCCTGAACAGCGTAGGGGAAGGCACCGTCCCAGGCGAGGATGCGATCGCGGCGGTCTCTACCAGCCAGGTTCTCCGCAACATCTGTGAGGACTACTACGGTGGTCACAGCTTGGTCCATGTACCGGAGGTAGATCCCACCGACACCTCTGCGGGCAACATTGAGTACTGGCGCTGTGAGCGCTGCGGTGCTTGCTTTGCCGACGAGACGGGCACCATTGAGATTGATCCCGCTTCTGTCACCCTGCCAGCCACAGCTCCTCCCAGCATTCCCGGCTCCAACGTGGGTCAGGTAGGCGGCAGCGACTGGGATTGGCCCAGCTCCTCCGGCGGCTCCACCAGCGGATCCGGCAGCGCCAATGGTTCCACCAGCGGAGATAAGCTCAACCCGGATACCGGCGACAGTTCCCTGATGGCAGGCATTGCCCTGCTGGCAGCGGCCTCTGTAGGCGGCATCCTCCTTTCTAAGAAGAGAAAATAAAAATAAATAGAATGATTAAGAAAACCGGCTCCCAATGTTGGGGGCCGGTTTCTTCACCTTCCGGGCGGGCGGCGAGTCGCCGCAGCCAAATCGCGCTGTAGTGCCATTGGTAACAAAAACGCGGGTGACGCGGCGGTGTCGCGAATAAAATTCAAGGCGCGTCATGCCCGCCGCTAGGGCCGCGGGTGATGCGGCGGTGTCGCGAATAAAATTCAAGGCGCGTTCTGCCGCCCGCTAGGGCCGCGGGTGATGCGGCGGTGTCGCAAACAAAACTCAGGGCGCGATCTGCCCTCCGCTAGGAGCGTGGGCGGTTTCGGCGAAAGCCGACGATTTTTTCGAATTGAGCGGGGGACTCCCTCAGGTCTCGCCCCCGCGAATCGAGGAAAAATCGCCGCCCATACCGCAGGGAAAGCAGCGAGCCTCATCAGGGGGATATCCAAGGGGGGTAGCCCCCTTGGATCACTTTTGCATCCTTTTCTTGAGAGAAAAGGATGTGCCCGCCCCGGCATGAGGGGCTGCCCGCTAGGGCCGCGTCATGCCCGCCGCAGGAGTGGTACTTGTTCCCCCTTTGGTGGGATGAAGGGAATTTTCTTGACAGAAGCCCAGCGGGGAGGCTACAATATATGTAAAGTCATTATCATCTATTTAGGGAGGTAGCACTATGTTAGTCACTATGAAGGAAATTCTGGATCGGGCAAGCACAGGCAATTACGCTGTCATCGCCCCCAACGTGTTCTGTGAAATTGACACCCGGGCTGCCATTGCAGCGGCGGAGAAGCTCAATTCCCCCATGATTATCGATCTGAGCGTCGGTTCTACCAAAGATATTGTTGTCACCGGCCGCAACCTGGTGGACATCGCGAAACAAACCGCAGTTCCTGTTGCGGTGAACCTGGATCACGGCGGCGACGTCCACAAGAGCTTTGACGAGGTCACCGAGGAGATCATGCAGGCCATTACCGCCGGCTTTACCTCGGTGATGGTGGACCGTTCCAGCCTGCCCTATGAGGAAAACATTAAAGAGACCGCTATCCTGGCCAAAATCGCCCATTCCATGGGTGTGACGGTGGAATCGGAACTGGGCCATGTAGGCTCCGGCTCCAAATATGACACCGACGGTTCCTCCATGTATACCGACCCCGCTATGGCCAAGGACTTTGTGGAGCGCACCGGCATCGACTGCCTGGCTGTAGCGGTAGGCACGGCCCACGGCGTATACACCTCCACCCCCAAGCTGGACTTTGACCGGATCAAAGCCATCAAAAAAGAGGTAGGCAACCTGCCCCTGGTCGTCCATGGCAGCTCCGGCGTCCCCTATGCCGATCTTGCCAAAGCCGGAACCATGGGTATCAACAAGGTGAATATGGGCTTTGACTTTATGGATAACATTGCCAAATCCCTCCAGAAGCGGGACTTCTCCGGGGCAAACTCTTACAACGTATGGCAGTACATCCAGGAGGCCTATATGGAAAAGGCACTGGAGATGATCGAGTACTTAGGCTCCAAGGACAAGTCCTGGAAGGTAGAAGGAACCTACTGCACCGCCGCCAGCAAACTGCTGGGCGAAGGCGGCGAAGGCTGATTCCCCTGAGAAAGAAAAAAGCGCGATGCAGAAAGCATCGCGCTTTTTTTATAACAACCCAAGGGGATAACCCCGGCTTGGGATTATATTTGGGTGGTTTGGAGAGGCGCCGGGGGGATGACCTCCACCGTCAGCTTGCCGTCCTTGAAATCGATGATCATCCGGCTGCCGGGCTGGATGTCCTCGGCGATGATCTGGCGGCCGATGAGGGTCTCCACATGATGCTGGACAAACCGCCGCAGAGGCCGCGCGCCGTAGACAGGATCGTAGGCGCTGTCGATGATGAAGTCCTTGGCTTCCTCGGTGAGCTGGCAGGAAAGCTGCTTGTCGGCAAGGCGCTCGTTTAAGTCCTTCACCAGCAGGTCGATGATCTGGGTGATATCCGCCTTGGTCAGAGGCTTATAGAAGACGATCTCATCCAGCCGGTTGAGGAATTCAGGCCGGAAAGAGCGTTTGAGCAGTTCGTTCACCTGATCCTGGGCCTCCTGGGTGATGCTGCCGTCCTTGTCGATGCCGTCGAGGAGGAACTGGCTGCCCAGGTTGGAGGTCAGGATGATGATGGTATTCTTAAAGTCCACGGTGCGGCCTTGGGAGTCGGTGATCCGGCCGTCGTCCAGCACCTGGAGCAGGACGTTGAAGACGTCGGGATGGGCCTTTTCCACCTCGTCGAAGAGGACCACGGAGTAGGGTTTGCGGCGGACGGCCTCGGTGAGCTGGCCGCCTTCCTCATAGCCCACATATCCCGGAGGCGCTCCGATGAGGCGGGAGACGGAGTATTTCTCCATATACTCGCTCATATCGATCCGGACCATGTTGCGCTCGTCGTCAAAGAGGCATTCGGCCAGGGCCTTGGCAAGTTCGGTCTTGCCCACGCCGGTGGGGCCCAGGAAGAGGAAGGAACCGATGGGACGGTTGGGGTCCTGGATGCCGGCCCGGGAGCGGATGATGGCGTCGGTGACCCGGGAGACGGCTTCGTCCTGGCCGATGACCCGTTTGTGGAGGATCTCATCCAGGTGGAGGAGCTTCTCCCTCTCCCCTTCCATGAGCTTTGCTACAGGAATGCCGGTCCACCGCTCCACAATCCGGGCGATCTCCCCTTCGGTGACCTTATCCCGGAGCAGGGAGTCTTTCTTGCTGCTCTGGGCCAGGGATTCCTGCTCCTCCAGCTGTTTTTTCAGGGCGGGGAGCTTGCCGTATTTAAGCTCGGCGGCCTTGTTCAGGTCGTATTCCCGCTCCGCCTTCTCAATCTGGCCGTTTAACTGCTCCAGCTGCTCCCTGAGCTTCTGGACCTTGCCAATGGAGGCCTTTTCGTTGTCCCATTTGGCCTTCATGGCGTTAAACTGCTCCCGCATCTCGGCCAGTTCCTTCTGGATCTCCTTCAGATGCTCCTGGGAGAGGGCGTCCTTCTCTTTTTTCAGGGCCGCCTCCTCGATTTCGTGCTGGATGATCTTTCTCTGGATCACATCCAGCTCGGTGGGCATGGAGTCGATCTCGGTGCGGATCATGGCGCAGGCCTCGTCCACCAGGTCGATGGCCTTGTCGGGGAGGAACCGGTCGGTAATATACCGGTTAGACAGGGTGGCGGCGGCGATGATGGCGCTGTCCTGGATCTTGACCCCGTGGTAAACCTCATACCGTTCCTTCAGGCCACGGAGGATGGCGATGGTGTCCTCCACCGTGGGCTCGCCCACCATCACCGGCTGGAACCGGCGCTCCAGAGCCGGGTCTTTTTCAATGTACTGGCGGTACTCGTTTAAGGTGGTGGCGCCGATACAGTGGAGCTCGCCTCTGGCCAGCATGGGCTTTAACAGGTTGCCGGCGTCCATGGAGCCTTCGGTTTTGCCGGCGCCTACAATGGTGTGAAGCTCATCGATAAAGAGGATGATCTTCCCTTCGCTCTTTTTGATCTCCGCCAGGACGGCTTTCAGCCGCTCCTCAAATTCGCCTCGGTACTTGGCGCCGGCAATGAGGGCACCCATATCCAGGGAGAAGATGGTTTTATCCTTTAAGGAATGGGGCACGTCCCCCCGGACAATCCGCTGGGCCAAGCCCTCGGCAATGGCGGTTTTGCCCACGCCGGGCTCGCCGATGAGGACCGGGTTGTTCTTGCTCTTTCTGGAGAGGATCCGGATGACGTTCCGGATTTCGTCGTCCCGTCCGATGATGGGGTCCAGCTTCTGGTTCCGGGCCCGCTCCACCAGGTCGTCGCCGTATTTCTTCAGGGCGTCGTAGGTTTCCTCCGGGCTCTGGCTCATGACCCGGGCGGAACCCCGGACCCCCATGAGCACCTTGAGGAAGCCGTCCTTGGTGATCCGGTAGTCCCGGAAGAGCTGTTTCAGATTAGAGTTGGCCTGGGAAATCAGGGACAGGAAGATGTGCTCCACCGAGACATATTCATCCTTCATGTTGTCGGCCAGCTTTTCCGCCTGGATCAGGGCCGTGTCTACATCCTGAGAGACATAGACCTTCTCCGGATCCCGGCCCGGGCCGGACACCTGGGGCAGTGCGTCGATCATCCCCTCCAGCCGGGAGGTCATGGCGCCGGCGTCCACCTGCATCTTCTGCAGCAGCTGGGGGATTAAGCCTCCCTCCTGGGTCAGGAGCGCGTAAAGCAGGTGCTCCTGGGAAATCTGCATGTTCTGATGTTCTATACTGATCTGTTGTGCCGCCTGGATGGCCTCCAGGGACTTCTGTGTAAATTTCTGCGCGTTCATAAAGTTCCCTCCTTTTCGGGGCTGGGCAGGGCTTTCCAGGCCCCACCTGTGCCAACGATACTTAGTATACCGGTCAGCTGTGAAGAAATCACAGAAACTTTATGGCGAAACTGTAAAAATTAGCACTCGAATATTGAGAGTGCTAATTTGTAAAGAATGAAAGACTTTTTCCAGAAACCGGAACGTGGAAAAGCTTGGGGGAAACAAAAATTATACAGATTGCAAACGGGGATTTTATCCTAGATCTTGTGGATTTATTTTTTTAAAAATCCAGAAATTGTAGATATGCTACGGCGGGTATTAAAATCGAGTTTTAAACATATTCCACCGACTTTTCCACTGGTTTTGTGAAAAGTCCGGATTTCCAGTTGATAACTTGGTGGAAAGCGTGGAAACTTCTGACTGCTTGTCAGGAGAAAACCGCATAAGTTCAAAGTTTTTTCAAAATTTGCTTTTCCAGTTTTCCCCCAACAGGCGGTGGAAAAGGGAAAAAAGGGCTGTTGTGGAAAAATTCATATCCAGATCTTGCCCTCCCATTACATTTTGTATACATTCTTTGCGAAAAAGAGAGAATCCCCCGCCAGTGCTTTCCACAGCTGGCAGGGGATCCTTTTTGGGCAAAAAAGATGACGGGTTACAAAGCAACCCGTCGCAAGTAAAGGTAGTATGGAGTTAATTATAAAGGAGGGGGATTGACAGAGAACCCAGAACCGAAATTCTGTTGTTCTCTATGGCTTTATTATATCAGGTTCCCCAAAACGGTGGTGAATAAAATGAAAATAAAAATGACGAAATTCTTGAACACCAGCTGCCGCTGGGGGATATTGCGCTGTGGTGTCGTTCGCAACAAAATCGCGTGTGCCGCGGACGGGCAGTGCCCGCTGCCACCACCTGCCGGTGGGGGATATCGCGTTTATGTGTCAGTCGCAACGCAGCTGCGGGCAACGCGGGCGGTGTTGTGAACAAGACCAAGGGCGCGTCATCCCGCCCCGGAAGGGGCCGCCCATACTGTTGGGAAAGCAGCGAGCCCCATTAGGGGGATATCCAAGGGGTGCCCCCTTGGATCACTTTTGCATCCTTTTCTTGAGAGAAAAGGATGGCGGACAGTGTCCGCAGCCAGATGGCGCTGTAGTGCCATTGGCAACAAAAACGCGTGCGACGCGACAGTATTACAAATAAAGCCAGAGGCGCGACCTGCTCTCCGCAGGAGCGCGGCATGAGCGCAGAACACCTGCCGGTGGAGGATGTCGCGCTGATGTGTCAATCGAGACCTATTTGCGTGTGACGCGGCAATGTCACGAATAAAACCGAAGGCGCGTCATCCTCGCCGGAAGGCGCGGCGGGTCGCCGCAGCCGAGTCGCATTGTGGCACGATTCGCAACAAAAACGCGTGGGTCGCGGCAATGTTGCAAATAAAACCAGAGGCGCGACCTGCTGACCGCAGGTCCGCGGCATGAGCGCAGAGCCAGCCGGCTACCGCTGGGGGATATCGCGCTGGCGGGCAGTGCCCGCTCCCGAGTCGCGGATAAGCGCTGTCAGTGACCTATTTGCGTGCTTCGCGAACAGTGTCGCAAATAAGTCTTAGAGCGCGTCATGCTCTCTGAGGGAGCATGGGCGGTTTCGGCGGCAGCCGAGTCGCGTTGTGGCGCTATTCGCAACAAAAATGCGGGTGTCGCGACAGTAGTTTCAACTAGACCGTGGGCGCGACCTGCTCTCCGCAGGAGCGTGGGTGCAAAAACAGGAGCCTCCTATTTCAGGAGGCTCCTGTTTCAAGGTCCGCGGACCTTAACTTTTTGATTAGTTTTTTCACCTTGGCCTTGCATTTGCCGCAGGAACTCCCCGCCTTGGTCAGGGCTTTGACCTCTTTATAGGACTGGGCCCCTTGAGCCACAGCCTGGGCAATATCCCCTTTGGTCACCTTGCGGCAGGGGCAGACCACCTTATGGGGGTTCATTATAATACCAGGGATGGAGCGGTGTAGACACGGGCCGCCAGCTCAGAATCCAGCATATACAGGCTCTTGGGATCGCCGCCGAACAGATCCATCTTCTTGATCAGGTCGTCGGCGTTCTTCTCCTCTTCCCCCTGCTCCTTGACAAACCAATCGAGGAACTGCATGGTGCGGAAATCCTTGACGCTGTAAGCGGCGTCATAGATGTTGTGGATCAGGCTGGTCACATACTGCTCATGCTCCAGGCCGGCCACCAGAGGATCCTTCAGCGCCACCAGCTTTTTGTCCGGCCGGTCGATGGCCTCCAGCGTCACCTTAGCGCTGTTGTTCTGCATGTATTGCATAAAGAGGAGAGCGTGATCCCGCTCCTCCTGAGCCTGGACATTGTACCAGTTGGCAAAGCCGTTCAGGCTTGCATCGGTGTAGAAATTGGCAAAATCCAGATAGAGATAGGCGGAATAAAATTCCTTGTTGACCTGTTCGTTTAACAGTGCAGCTACTTTGGCATCCAACATAAAAATACACTCCTTTTTCTGTTTGTTTGCCTTCAGTATAGCACCGCTAACAGTGGTATACAAGGTTTTTACCAAAATATACACCGAAAAAGTATACAAACTTTATGGAGAAAAGAGTCCCTAGCGGGCAGCAAGACGCGCCCTGGGTTTTTTGTTAGCGACACTGTTCGCGGCGCACGCGACTAGGTTACCAATTGCGCCACAGCGCGACTTGGCGGCGGCGACTCGCCGCCCGCGATGCCCGCAGCTGAGTTGCGATTGACACATAAACGCGACATCCCCCGGCGGTAGCCGGGGGAAATTTTCGTTTCAGATGTACTTGACTTCCTATAGCAAGTCCATTATACTATAGATCGCTGGAATAAGCGGTGGAGTCTGTCATAGGGAGTAATATCGTCTCTATTTATTCGCAGTGTTTGCTTTTGAAAAGCTGAGTTATCGGCTATTTTTTGATGAATTGCGAGGGACAGGACTTCCACAGCGGGGTTTTGTCCTTTCTTTATAAATACAGAAGAAACAGAGATATATTTCCGAATCGACTTCTTTCCATGGTTGTTTGAGGGAAAGAAAAGTCTGAGGAACATAAGGAGTCTGGCGATGATGGATCAGGTTCTTGCAACATACAAACACTTATTGGGCGCAGTCGCTCCAGGCCCTTGGGCCGGGGTTTTATGGGCCTTCTATTTTTTTGTAAAAGGATCGGTGGATAAAATTCGGGACAGGCAGGGTGGTGGTTCCCTGGCGGGACGAAAAACCCTGAGTTGCCATGGATATTGGCCGGATTCTTTTGTACCCATGCTGCGTACTGGTTTTCAATGCGCTCCTATGCTGCAATGAGAAGCACGGATGAAAATAATGAGAGAGAGAAAGGTTGGAAAACATCGGGTGTATTGAGAATCCCGGTATCAAAAATGAAACATTTTATATTTTCCATCAAAAAACAGCCTCCCGGCAGGCTGATTGTCATGGGATTTGCCCTGGTCATCTTACTGGGAACCGCCCTGCTCCTGCTGCCGGTTTCGGTGAAGGATGGGGCTACGGTTACCTTTATTGACGCTCTGTTTACATCAACCAGCGCCGTTTGTGTGACGGGGCTCATCGCCATTGATGTGGCCGACCACTTTACCGCTTTTGGGCAGACGGTGGTGGCGGCCCTCATCCAGATCGGAGGTCTGGGTGTGACCTCTATCGGCGTGGGGCTCATTCTGGCCGCTAGAAAGCGGGTGGGCATCAAAGGCCGTGTGCTGGTCAAAGAGGCCTTTAACGTGGATGGCATCAAAGGTATGGTGCGGCTGGTGAGGTCGGTGCTGCTGATGACCCTCTGCTTTGAGGTGGTGGGGATGGTGCTGAGCCTTATTGTCTTCGCCCAGGATTACCCCTTCCCCCACGCCCTGGGCATCAGCGCCTTCCATTCTATCGCCGCCTTTAACAACTCCGGCTTTGACATCCTAGGAGGGCTCCGCAACCTGACCATCTATCCGGACAACCTGCTGCTCAACCTGACCACCTGCGGGCTGATCATCTTCGGCGGCTTGGGCTTCCTGGTCATTCTGGATGTTTTGAAAAAACGGTCCTTTAAAAAGCTGACCCTCCATTCCAAGGTGGTCATCACCACCACCATTGTCCTGTTGGTGGGTGGGACCCTGCTGCTGAAGGCCACCGAGGATATCACCTGGCTGGGGGCGTTTTTCCAGAGCGTTTCCGCCCGTACAGCGGGCTTTTCTACCTACAACATCGGGGAGTTTACCAACGCGGGATTGTTTACCTTAATCGTGCTCATGTTTATCGGCGCCTCCCCAGGGTCTACCGGCGGCGGTATCAAGACCAGTACCTTCTTTGTCCTGATGCAGCAGGTGCGGGGCATCTTCACCAAAAAGCATGTAGGCGCCTTTAAGCGGAGCATTTCCAACGACGTGCTGGCCAAGGCGTCCATGATCGCCCTGGTCTCCCTGCTGCTGGTGTGCGGCGGCACCTTCCTGCTGTGCGTTCTGGAGCCGGACTGCACCTTTATCCAGCTGCTGTTTGAACAGGTTTCCGCTTTCGGTA
This sequence comes from Zongyangia acetica, assembly GCF_038739695.1. Classification (NCBI taxonomy): domain Bacteria; kingdom Bacillati; phylum Bacillota; class Clostridia; order Eubacteriales; family Oscillospiraceae; genus Zongyangia; species Zongyangia acetica. Next base: position 53,998 of record NZ_JBBEWN010000013.1, read on the forward strand.
CGGTGGGACTTTCCACCGGCATTACGCCGGGGCTCTGCGACGGCAGCAAGCTGGTGCTCATCTTTACCATGTTTGCCGGACGGGTGGGAATGTTCACCCTGCTCTCCATCTGGATAGAGCGTCCCGCTCCGACAACCCATTACACAGAAGAAGCGATTACGGTTGGTTAATTTCGAGGAGGATATACTACGATGAAAAAGAAAACACGGGAGACGGCGGAAAGTTTTGGCGTCATTGGCCTAGGCCGGTTCGGCTCCGCCCTGGTGGAGTGCCTGGCCCAGTCGGGCAAAGAGGTCATTGCCATTGACAAGGATGAAACTAGGGTCCGGGAGGCCAGACGGTTTACGGATATGGCTCTGGTAGTGGGTGCCCTGGATCGGGAGTCCTTGGGAGAAGCGGGGATCCAGAACTGCGATACTGTGATCATCTGCATCGCCGAGCAGGTGGATGTGAGCATCCTGACCACCATGACGGTGTTGGATATGAAGGTGCCCCATGTAGTGGCCAAGGCCAGCAGCATTATGCATGGCGAGGTGTTAAAACGGCTGGGGGCCAAGGTGGTCTATCCGGAGCGGGATATGGCTATCCGCTTGGGCAAAGGCCTGGTCTATCACAGCTTCCTGGACTCGGTAGCGTTGGAAGGTAACGTAGAAGTCCGCAGGATCCAGGTGACAGAGCCTCTGATTGGCCTCACCGTCCGGGAGACGGATTTCCGGCAGAAATATGGGCTGAACATCATTGCCATTGAGCATAATCATCACACAGATGTGGAGTTCTCTTCCAGCTACCAGTTCAAAGCGGGGGACATTATCTCCGTAATTGGGCAGACGGGGAACATAGAACGGTTTGAGAGCGATATGCAATAAATTTGCCGTTAATTTTTGTCTAAATTTTCGCAACAAAGCATTCACAATTGCATTGACAATTGCAAAACCAGCGTTTATACTTTATGATGGAATAAGCGGTGGAGTCTGTCATAGGGAGCAATCACACCCCTATTTATTCCAAGAAGGTTGCGAAAAAAGAAAGGAATTTTCTTACAAGACGCGATTTTTAAGGCAAGGGCAGACCCAAGGGGGCTGCCCTTTTTTATTTTCTGACCGCGTGGAATTTTCCAGCGTTTGGAATTTGCCCTCCTGCTTTTTTCAAAATTTATCGAAAGGTTTGGTGATCCTTAAGTGGAAAGTCAACTGTCACTCTTCTACGGGCTGTCGTTTCTCACGGTAGCCATCGCGTTTGCCTTCGCGTTTTACCTCTACCTGTGGGTAAAGAAACAGAAGACAACCAACGCAAAGATTCAGGAGGTCTCCGCCTTAATTAAAGAAGGCGCCAACACCTTCATGCGCCGTGAGTACCTGGTACTGGCCAAATTTGCCCTGGTGGCGGCCATTGTCATCCTGGTGCTGCTGCCCATGCCCATCTGGCAAGGCAACATTATTGACAACATCTCCATGGCCATCGCCTATATCGCAGGTACCGTCCTGTCCGCCATCGCCGGAAAAATCGGTATCATGGTGGCGACCCACTCCAATGGCCGTACGGCGGAAGCAGCCCAGAAGGGCCTGAAACCCGCCTTCCTCATCGGCTTCCGCGGCGGCGCTGTCATGGGCCTGCTGGTGGTAGGCTGTTCCCTGTTGGGCGTGGCGGCTGTTCTGTGGATTACAGGAAACTCCAGCATCCTGCTGGGCTTCTCCTTCGGCGCTAGCTCCCTGGCCCTGTTTGCCAAGGCCGGCGGCGGTATCTTCACCAAGACAGCCGACGTTTCCGCCGACCTGACCGGTAAGGTAGAGCTGGGCATCCCCGAAGACGACCCCCGCAACCCCGCTGTTATCGCTGACAACGTAGGCGACAACGTAGGCGACGTGGCCGGCATGGGCGCCGACCTGTTCGATTCCAACGTAGCGGCTATGGCTTCCGCCCTGGTTCTGGCCCAGTCCCTGGCCGGCGGCGCATATAACAACATCTCCATGGTGTTCTGCTATGCCATCCTGGGCCTGCTGGCTTCCATCATCGGTATCGCAACCGCAAGGGTTGGCAAAAACGGCAACCCCACCCATGCGCTGAACTCTTCTACTTATGTAACCACCGCCATCTTCCTGGTGCTGACCGCTCTGGCTACTGTGGTCTTTGACGGCTTCTCCTGGAGAATCTGGGGCGCTTCCGCAGTAGGCCTGCTGGTAGGCGTTGTCATCGGTATTACCACCGACTACTTTACCGACGACACCAAACCCATCGTCAAAAAAGTGGCCCATGCTTCCAGCTCCGGCCCGGCGTTTACCGTTCTTTCCGGTGTGTCCTATGGCTTTATCTCCGCTCTGCCCGCCATGGTAGGTATCGCCCTCTCCGCTCTGGTCGCTTACAAGCTCTGTGAGCCCATGGGCGCTGGCTACGCCATCTTCGGCATCTCCATGGCCGCTGTTGGTATGCTCTCCATCGTCGGTATGATTATCTCCAACGACGCTTATGGCCCCATCGTGGATAACGCCCGCGGTCTGGCTGAAATGGGCGGCTTGGGTGACGAGACCATCCGCACCGCTGACGAGCTGGACAGCGCAGGCAACACTGTAAAAGCTATCACCAAGGGCTTTTCCATCAGCGCTGCCGGCCTGACCGTTATCTCCCTCCTCGGCGCCTTTATGTCCGAGGCCAACGACGCCTTGGCAGCAGCCGGCAGAGAACTGATTACCGGCTTTGATATTATGTCCCCCACCGTCTTCTTCGGCGTCCTCATCGGCGCCGCCATCCCCGCTGTCTTCTCTGCCATGCTGATTCTGGGCGTGGACAAGAACGCGCAGCGGATGGTACAGGAAATCCACCGTCAGTTTGTGGAGATCCCCGGCCTGAAGGAAGGCAAGGAAGACGCGAAACCCGAGTACGGCAAGTGCATCGACATCGCCACCTCCGGCGCTATCCGGGAACTGATCCCCGCTGGCCTTATGAGCATTATCGCCACCCTCATCGTCGGCTTTATCGGCGGACCTCTGGCCATCGGCGGCTTCCTGCTGGGCAACATCGTCAGCGGACTGCTCATCGCCCTGTTTATGTCCAACTCCGGCGGTTTGTGGGATAACGCGAAGAAATATGTGGAATCTGGCGAAGAAGGCGGCAAGGGCAGCGAAGCCCACAAAGCCGCTGTTATCGGCGATACCGTCGGCGACCCCTTCAAGGATACCGCTGGTCCTTCCATCAATACCCAGATCACTGTTGTATCCCTGGTATCTTCCCTGGCCTCTTCCCTGTTTGTATGGTTCTCCATCCTGGGCTAAGAGAAACGGGAACTCTATTTTAAAAGCATTGTCCGGCGGGGATTTCCCCGTGGCTTAAAAATAGCAAAAGAAAAGAAGCCGGGATTCGGATACCCTTTTGTGGGTGTCTGAATCCCGGCTTCTTTTGCCCCTACCGGGGCGCGCCTAGCGGCGGGCATGACGCGCACTGGGTTTTGTTAGCGACATTGCCGCGGCCCACGCGCTTTTGTTATAGCTGACGCCACAGCGCGATTTGGCGGCGGCGACTCGCCGCCCGCGATGCCCGCAACCATGTTGCGATTGACACATAAACGCGACATCCCCCAGCGGCAGCTGGGCCCCTGCCGGGGCGGGATGACGCGCCCATGGCCTAGCCAAAACCACCGCCCGCGATGCCCGCAGCTGAGTTGCGATTGACACCACAGCGCGACTTCCTCCACCGGCAGGTGGCCGGTTTAGATCGGAAAGGGTATATCCAATAACCCGCAAAAGGTTGGTAGCGCCGCAAAGGCGTCGCGAGGGCGTTTACAACCGAGCAGCCGGAGCAAGCGGGACCTTTTGCGGAAAAGGAGGAATGACGGAGCGGTATGAGAAAAGCCCGGTCTTCGACCGGGCTTTTTGAATGGAGCGCAGTCCATTCCGACGTGGCGCGCTTGAAGGGATTCGAACCCCCGGCTTCTTCCTTAGGAGGCCTGACCTATCCCCTTGAAGGGGTCTGCAATATCCGTTTCTTGCATAAAATCCGTATTTTTCAGGGTTTTAGAGTCAAAACCAAACTGTTTTCCGTAACTTACGCAGATTTCACAGCAAGTCCTGAGCGCGTGGCACCACGCAGGGTGCCAAAAATGGCACCATTTATTCAAAACAGAACGAAGCTACTATTTCGAAGACGCGTCGCACGCGTCTTTTCCTGTTTCTACGATCGATACATAATAAAGCAAGTTCATTTTCAAAATGTCCGCTCGAAGCCAAATTTGTTTTTAAAATTGTATTGACTATTCGACGTACTTTGGCTATAATAGATAATACAAAAATATCCGCTTTAGCGGTCAATTAGATTGAATTTAGAAAGGACTGTGAGCTATGCACGATGTCCAGTATTATAAGAGCATATTCGATAAGTACGGCGGCATGATGCGTACCACGCAGCTTGCAGAGGAAAAGATATTCTATCCGCAACGTGAAAAGCTGATCGCAGATGGCCATGTGGAAAAAATCCGTAGAGGCTATTATCAATGGATTAACCCGGACGATTTCAGCGAAGTGGGAACCGTGATTCGCCTATTCCCTGACGCCATACTCTGCATGGACACAGCACTTCGCTATTACGGGTATAGCGATCGTACTCCAGGCGACTGGCACCTGGCAGTCAGCAAAGACTCCGGCAAATCCCGATTTAAGATTGACTATCCCTTCGTAAAACCGTATTACGTGGAGCCTGCTGTACTGGAATTGGGTCTGACAACCGGAACCATGGACGGTCATACCATTCGTATCTATGATAAAGACCGTCTGATTTGCGATTGCCTGCGCTATCGCAATAAGATGGACAAAGAGATATTCAACAAAGCAATTCGGAAATATATCGCAGATCCGGAAAAGAGCATCCCGAAGCTGATGGAATATGCCGGACCTCTGCGCGTGAAGAAGCTGGCAAAAGATTTGATAGGAGTGTGGCTTTGATGGCAGATATGGCGGCATCCGTTCTGGCAAAACTGAAAAACAAAGCAAAATCATCCGGCATCAGCTATCAGCAGTGCCTGCAGCTATTTTTTCAGGAGGAATTTCTGCGCCGGTTGGCAGGCTCTAAGTACGCAGAGAACTTCGTGCTGAAGGGCGGTCTGTTTATTTACACCCTGACTAACTTTGAAAGCAGAGCGACGGTGGACGTGGATTTTCTGATGCGCGGTCTCAACAACGATCTCGCCCGCATGGATGAAATCATAGCTGAAATCCTGGCAGTGGATACCGGCAATGACTTTGTGACATTCAAGGCCGGCAAAACCGAACCGATTGCTGTGCAGCGCAAATACCATGGTGTCAGCACGCAGATCACCGGATACATAAAGAATGTTCGCGTGCCCTTTAATGTTGATATTGGCGTTGGCGATGTGATCGTACCGAGCGCCGAGCGCCGAAATATTCAGACACAGCTTGAGGGTTATGACAAGCCCGAAATCTTGACCTATTCTCTGGAGAGCACCATTGCCGAAAAGTTTGACGCCATCCTGCAGCGCTTTGAGCTGACCGGCCGCATGAAGGACTTTTACGATATTTATTATCTGTCCCGCTCCTTCGACTTCGAAGGCCTGAAGCTGCAGACCGCAATCCAGGAGACCCTGCAAAACCGCGGCACAGCATATGAAAAGGATAGCTTCGACCGCGTCCTCGCCCTTGCAGAGGATGAGGATATGCAGGTAAAGTGGCGTTACTTCCTCAAGACACTTGGAAATCTCGACATGGCCTTTGCAGACGTAATGGATGGCATCAAAGCCTTCCTGCTGCCGGTCTGGGAAGCGATTATAGCAGAAAACGAAACCTTAAGTAATTGGGAATCTAAAACTACAAGTTGGAGATAAGGAAGGTATATTCCATGGCTAAGAAAAAAGTAGAAGAAAAAATCAATTTGGACTCCATTCTGTTCAAATGTAGAGATATTTTGCGTCAGGCGCGTAATTCCGGTTCCTTTTTTGAGAAGCGCGATATGATGCTGACCCTGGTGTTTTTGCGCTTTATTGGTGAGAAGTTTGAAGATGGTATACAGAAACTGCGCCAGGAGCTTATTGCGCAGGGACTTGACCCCGATGACGAAGAAATTTTTGCGGCATTTTTTGATGATGCCACTTTCACTGACGGAACCTATAATCTGCCGGTGGAGGCCCGTTGGTCCACTATTATCAACACTCCCGCGCCGCAATTGAATGTTGCGCTGGATACTGCGCTGCACAGTCTGGCAACCAGCAGCAAGCAGCTGAAGGGCTGTTTTGTGGAGGGCACTTTTACCACCCGCAATTTAGCTCCTAATGATATTAAGAAGATTGTTGATGAGGTCAATAAGATCAGCCACAAGGCTTTTGGCGAAGAAAAGGATCTGATCGGCCGCGTATACGAATATTTCCTGAAGGAATTTGCAGTCAATGCAACCAAGGAGGAAGGCGAATTCTATACGCCCCACGACGCTGTTCAGTTGATTGCTGCTATAATCGAGCCCTTTGACGGCACTTTGTACGATCCCTGCTGCGGCTCCGGCGGTATGTTCATCCAGAGTGCTGATCTGATCAGAGAAAAGAAAGGTGACATCAGCCGTATCAACATTTATGGTCAGGAGAAGGAACCTGCCACCTATCGTCTGGCAAAGATGAATCTTGCCCTGCGCGGACTCAGCCACCATTTGGGAGAGGAAGCAGACTCCACCTTTACCCATGACCTGCATAAGGGAATTTACTTCGATTATATTATGGCAAACCCGCCCTTTAACCTGAAAGGCTGGTATGATCCGAATCTGAAAAACGATGCTCGTTGGGCAGACTACGTTACCCCACCGGAGAGCAACGCAAACTATGCCTGGATTTTGCACATGCTTTCCCATCTGAGAGCAAACAAGGGTGTTGCCGGATTTTTGCTGGCCAATGGTGCTTTAGGCGACAGTGATACCGTGGAAATCCGTAAAAAACTCATTCAGAATGATAAGGTGGAAGCCATTATCATCCTGCCTCGTGAATTGTTCATTACCACCGATATCAGCGTTACCTTTTGGATTCTGAATCAGAACAAAAAAGGTGGCAGTTATCACGGCAGAAATCTGCGTAACCGTGAGGGCGAGATCCTCTTTATGGACCTGCGTACTTGGACGGAGAACCCAGTGAAGAATGAGGGTAAAAAGAAAGTGTCACTGGACGATGTGCAGATTCAGAGGGCAGCAGATGTCTACCATACTTGGCAAACCGAGGGTACAGACGGCATGCACTATGAGGTACCGGAGCTGTATCGCAGCGTTGGTATTGCAGAAATTGAGAAGCAGGGCTGGAGCCTTGTCCCCAGCAAGTACATTGAGTTTGTTGATCACGACTTGGAGATTGACTTTGGCGCGGAAATGAGCCGTATTCAGGCAGAAATGCGTGATGTTCTTGCGCAGGAGAAGCAGTCTCAAAAGATGATGGAGGATGCGTTCAGGGGGATCGGATATGGCATTGACTAAATATAAGCTCGGAGCATTGATAGAACTCTGCGATGTTCGAAATTATGACGGCATCTATACGCTTGACGATATTAGAGGAATTTCTACCGGCAAAGAGTTTATTGAAACCAAAGCAAACATGGATGGCGTCAGCTTGTCTTCCTATAAAGTTGTTGATTATCAAGAATTTGTATATGTTGCAGATACGTCAAGACGTGGCGATAAGATTGCAATTGCATTCAATACCGTAGAGAAGCCGGTACTGATTTCTTCGATTTACACTGTTTTTCGTGTAGTTGATAAAGATAAGCTCCTTTCGGATTATCTTTTTATGTTCTTCAACCGTCCGGAGTTTGATCGCTACGCACGTTTTAATTCTTGGGGATCGGCACGAGAAACCTTTGACTGGGACACTATGTGCGATATTGATATCGAACTACCCGATCTTCCCACACAGCAGAAATACGTTGATATCTACAATGCCATGGTTACCAATCAGCAGAGCTATGAACGCGGGCTGGAGGATTTGAAACTGACGTTTGATGCCTTAGTAGATAATCTCAAAAACACAGCAACAAGAAAACCTGTGCGTGATCTTTTGGTTGAAGTAGATAATCGAAACAGCGACGGCGAGATCGTCGATGTTCAGGGCATTAATATTTTTAAACAATTTATGCCTTCTGTAGCTGATACCAACGGCGTGGACCTCAGTAAATATAAGGTTGTAAAAAAGGGACAGTTCGCATATTCCGGTATGCAGACAGGTCGCGATGAATGCATTCGAATTGCTTTGTTCGACAAGGATGAGCCGATTATCATTTCGCCTGCATACACAGTTTTTGAAATTAAAGATGGAACAGTCCTGCCGGAGTATATTATGATGTGGTTTTCCCGCAAGGAAAGCGACCGTCGTGGATGGTTCATGAGCGATTCGAGTATACGTACGAACCTTGACCTTGAACGTTTCTACGAAATAGGAATTCCGTTGCCGGATGAGAAAATGCAGAAATCCATCGTAGATTTGTACAAGTTATATATTCTGCGCAGAAGCATCAATGAGCAATTAAAAGCTCAAATCAAAGAAATCTGCCCGATACTGATTCGAGGATCGTTGGAGGAAGGAAAATAATATGCCTGGATTGCTGTTTCCCGCATACCAAAAACTATATAGTGCGTTGAGCCACCTGGAGCGGTTTGATAAGGAATCCAATTTCTTTGATAACATTTCCGCGATTGACAACTTTTTTAACGAGTATCGGAACATTACGTTTGTGATGCAGGAATCGTTAAGGCATACCGAACATTTTGACGCCTATGAAAAGAACAGGGATCAGTTCCTCACAGACCATTGGTTTGTGGAAAAGCGGAATGAAACGATCAAGCAAAAGCCATTTGAGTTAATCAAAGAGGTTGTTGTCACTCTATATCTACCCTTTGGTGGTTTTACGGTTTCCGAAAAAACGTATTCCGTTGCCGACGATGAACAAATGGAATCCATTTTTGCGAAACTGAAGGACCTGCTTTGCAAAGTGGATTCACACGAGGTGTGCTTTTCAGTATCGTTTTCGTTTCATGAAGCAGGCAGCGATATTGATTTGCTGAAGCGAGTATTGCAGGGCGTTGCATCAATGAAAAGCTTTATGGATGCTATGGAGCAGGATATCGGAGAGCAGTGTCCGCTGTGCGATCAATTGAAGGACAAAATCAAAAACATTCATCTGTCTGACGTGCCGCTGGATTTTTTGCTTGTAAACGACTACACATACTACCCCGAGCAAGATTCCTTCGATAAGGCGGAGCGGGTTAGTATGATGATGTTGCTTGACAGCAAAAAGGTTGCAAGCCATCAGCCACTCTCGTGGTTAACACAAGCTAAACACTTTAATTATGACGGCACTGCATTCGGTAACTTCACGCTCATGCATGCGATGTTAAGAGCTATACGCCCCGGGATGGACATCATGCCGGCTATCATGGTTGTTTACGATGATGACACGTATGATCTTGATGCGTTCGATGCAACCATGAAAACCACGATGTACAGAAAGCTAATGGAAACAGCGCGGTTGGTTGACGAGCAAAATGTGGTGGAAGTTTGCTACATGAGCCTGTATTCAAACATTCCTATTACACCAGATACACCTAAGACATCACGCGAACGAATTCGGCAATCCACGTCGGATATATTGGTGTGCGCCAGCATAGATAAGGCACTTCACGAAAAAGAATATGTTTTCGACGGGAAGCAGATGGAGAATATGGAATACGTTGCGTGTGTTATGAGAAACGGACTGCGTGAGCAACTTGGCGTCAGTGCAACTAATCTGTTTCCGATCAGATGTGCTTTTGAAAAGAAGCTGAACGGAGCTTCAAACTAATTATAATTCCCATTCAGCTGGGAGATGAAGGCAACTATGGCTAAATTACAGAATTATAACGGCCACTATTGCGAATCTGAATATGAGTACGCATTCCTTTCGTTCCTGGAGAACGAAGGGTGGACTTATCTTGCTGGAAACAGAATTCCACGTGACTCTAAGAGAGATGTCCTGTATATGGACGACATGGAGCAGTTTCTGAGCAAGACCAATCCGGATCTGAAGGCAGAAGAAGTGCGCCAGATTATGGATACCGTGCGCCTTGTGGGGTCGGAATCGGATTTTGCTACACTCCATAAAGTCTATGGCTGGATGGTGGACGGCGTTCAATTCACCCCGCAAGCAGGCCTCCCAAGAATGGTTAATCTGATCGATTTTGAGAATCCGGAAAATAACCTTTTCCGCGCAGTCAATCAATTTACCGTAGAATACACCAATAACGGCCAGAAGGAAAACCGCCGTCCGGATGTCATTCTGTTCGTTAATGGTATGCCTTTGTGCGTTATTGAGCTAAAAAATCCGGCAGACGCCAATGCTACCATCAACGATGCCTGGGAACAGATTAACATCCGCTATTGGCGCGATATTCCCCACTTGCTGCATTATTGCCCGTTGGCATGTATTTCGGATGGAGTCAAAACCAGATTAGGTACAGTCCGCACGCCTTATGAGCATTTCTACGCTTGGCGTCGTGTCAATGATGGAGACAAGGTTTCTACGCTGCCTTTTGACGAACTGGAGACAATGATAAAGGGTGTTTATGCACCCGCAAGATTCTTGGAGATCTTCCGAGACTATATATACTTTCAGGATAGTGAATACGACAGTGACGAACGTGAGATCGTGTGTCGTTATCCGCAGTTCTTTGCTGCTCGCCTTTTGAAACAGAGTATCATAAAATCAGTTGTTGAAAAGAGCGGCAAAGGTGGTACATACTTTGGCGCAACCGGCTGCGGCAAGACATACACCATGGCTTTCCTTGCTCGTCAGTTGGCGCTGCGTTGTACCCATGTGCCGGAGATTGGCTCGCCCACGATCGTTATGATTGTGGACCGGGAAGAACTTCAAAAGCAGGGCGCAAAGCTGTTCACCAAGAGCAAAGAGTTTCTGAATCTTGGTGAAGTGACGGTTGTCCCCAGCCGCAGAGCGCTAAGAGAAGAACTTGGTGCACGTGAAAGTGGCGGATTTTACATTTGTACCATCCAGAAATTCTGCGATAGAGAAGATGACAAGATCGGTCTCATCAATGGCCGTTCCAATATCATTTGTTTTTCCGACGAAGCCCACAGAACCCAACTGGAGCATGCGAAAAGAATTCAGTTCAGCAAGGACGCTGACGAGAATATGCGTGCTATGTTGTCCAAGCCCTACGCAAAGGTGCTGAAGGAGGCATTTCCGCAGGCAACCTTCGTTGGCTTCAGTGGCACGCCTATTGCGGAAACATATCAGACATTCGGTGATGAAATCGACCGATACACAATGGATCAGGCTGTCGCAGACGGATTGACTGTACCGATTAAGTACCATCCCCGTATTGCAAAAGTTCTGTTAGATCAGGAAAAGGTACAGCAGATCGAGGCTTATTATAAAAAGTGTGCAGAGGATGGCGCTACGGCTGATGATATAGAAGCCAGCAAGAAGGCTATGAGCTCCATGGAGATTATCCTTGGCGAGCCCTCTCGTCTGGAACGCCTCGCGGTGGATATTCACGATCACTATGTTTCTTCCTGCGAAAAGGATCCGGATAGGATTCAAAAGGCGATGGTCGTGTGTTCCAGCAGAACAATTGCCTATGCACTTCTGAGAATATTCCAAGAAAAGTATCCAGAGTGGTTTGTAGAAAAGAAGGCTCCCGACGGTGTTGCAGCATCCGAAGAAGAACTGCGTGAGCTGAAGCCTATGCCCTTTATGGCAATGGTAGCCAGTGTCGGCAGCAACGATCAGCCGGATATGTATAACTACCTTGGCGGTGTTAAAAACGGTAAACGTTCCGAAGAATTGGATGTAGCGTTCAAACAGGAAAAATCCAATTTCCATATTGCCGTTGTCGTTGATATGTGGATCACAGGTTTTGATGTTCCCTCGCTGACCTACATGTATAACGATAAACCCCTGAAAAAACATTTGCTGATTCAGACGATCAGCCGTGTCAACAGAAAGTATCCCGGCAAAGATTATGGATTTATCATTGACTACATCGGCATTCGCGATAATATGCGTGAAGCAATGAAGATTTACGGCGGTGATAATTCTGTTGCGCCTACTGCCGATGATGTGGAGCAGGCAACCAGTGTGTTCCGTGAGGAACTTATGATCCTGAAAGATTTGTTTGCTGGTTATGATTTAGCGCCGTTCCTTGACCCGAATGGAGATCCCGCTCTGCGTTATAGATTATTGGCAAAAGCTGCCGAGTATGTTTTCATTTCCACACAGGAGCTGCAAACAGAAAGTAAAGGCGGAAAAAGCGTAAAGAAGGTTTCTTTCAAAACATACTTCCTGAAAACAGTCAAACGGATGCGCGCTGCATATGATATTTGTCAGCCGTCCGGTGAGCTGGGAGAGGAAGAATCTGCTCTCGCACAATGCTTCATGGCGATCGCTGGTTTTGTCCGCAAGATGAGCGGCACCAGTGAAGTGGATGCGGATACCATGAACCGCCATGTTGCAAAGATGGTAGAAGAAGCACTGCGCTACAATGAGGTTGAAAGTGTTCTTGAGAATGGCGAGCAGGAGGATATCTTCAGTGCCGAATACTTTGAAAAACTGTCGGATGTAAAAATGCCCGCTTCCAAACTGGAACTGCTGGTAAAAATGCTTCGTAAACAGATTTCGGAATATAGCAAAACCAATCAGATGGCCGCAAAGAAATTTCAGGAAATGTTGGAGGAAACGATCAAACAGTATCATGAGCGCAGAAAGCATCTGACGGCCGAAGAAGCCGGAGAGGCGCAGGAATATACATCAGAAGAAATAATCAGGAATGCTACTGAACAGGCATTGCGAATCCTGAAAGAGATGAATGCTGATCGTGAGAGCTTCCGCAAAATCGGCCTGACTTTTGAAGAAAAGGCCTTCTATGATATTCTAATGGCCCTGCGTGATGAATACAACTTTGAGTATGGTGCAGACGAGCTTGTTGATGGTATTACTGTGAACGATAAGTGTAAGGCACTGGCAAAGAAGATTAAGGAAATAATTGATACAAAATCTTCCTTTGCCGACTGGCTTAACAATCATATTGTCCGCGACCAGCTAAAGTTTGACATCAAAGTTTGTTTGATTAAGAACGGCTATCCACCGCAGTACAGCCCCGAAGTTTTCAGGAAAGTAATGGAGCAGGTTGAAAACTTCGAAGAAAACAATTGATGTGATTATGAAAAAGACGAGGTGAAGGTAAGTGGCTGTTAGAGGTAAAAACATAAGTGTTTATTTGATGGATGGCGACGCAACCGGGCGCATGAAGGCAACGATTGCAAACTGGACAGGTGTGGCGTATCGAATTCCCCGTACATCGTTAGATTTGTGTAAGGATCGTGATGATCTTAAGCAAAGCGGTGTGTATTTCCTTTTTGGCGTTGATGACCAATCAGGCGACAATGTTGTATATATCGGACAGGCAGGTGCTCGCAAAAACGGCGAAGGTATTTTGAACCGACTGGCTGAACACAAACGCAATCCTGATAAAGATTACTGGACAGAGGCTGTGGTGTTTACCACTTCCAACAACTCCTTCGGCCCAACAGAGATAAGCTATCTTGAAAACCGTTTCTGCGGAATGGCACAGAATGCAAAGCGATATACCGTCAAAAACGGAAATGATCCTACGCATGGAAACATAACGGAAGAAAAAGAAAGCGAACTCGAAGAATTTGTAGATTTCGCCCGCCTAATTATGGGTGTACTGGGACACAAGGTTTTTGAACCGCTGGTAAAAGTTGCTGTTGTGACTGCAGAACCGGAACCGGTAAAAGAAACACCTTTGCTCCATTTTGAAACAAAGCGTGTACAGGCGACTGGTTGTGTCGTTGCTGATGGATTTGTTGTCATGAAAGGCAGTCGACTGGACCCGACAATTAGTAAGAGCTGCCCTAGCAACGTTGTTGAGTTTCGGCAGAAATTTTCGTCGCGCATTATAGATGACGTGTTGGCAGAGGATGTATTGCTGCCGAGCCCTTCTGCCGCTGCCTCCTTTGTTAGCGGCTCCTCTCGAAATGGTAAGATTACTTGGAAAACCGTTGAAGGTGTGGCCTTGGGGCAGTTGGAAGACTAATAGTTTTGACGAAATCAAATAAAAAGCGTAATTACGAGGAAATCACTATCCGCCACCGATTTGGGGTGTAACACGCATAATGGGAGATGTCATTATGGATGTAGATAATGCAGATTATTTCGCGGAACTTGAAACACGTGTTGCGGCTATTAAAGAATTGCGTGGTAAATGCCCTACTTTCGCGAAAGGAATTATTGGACAGACTCTGATTAAGGAAGATCTTTTCTTCTGCGCAGCGTTAGATCGCAGTGTGCAGTTATCGGAAGGTTTTATTGCTCTACTACAGGAAAGAAATCTATCCTGTGTAGGTGCTCTTTTACGATTACAGATGGATAATTGTATGCGAACATATGCAGCGTTTATAGCAGCAGACAAGGACGCTGTGATTGACTGCATAATTCATGGACGGAAAATTAGTGATCAGTTGGATGCTGACGGAAAGAAAATGACAGATGCTAATCTAAAAAAGAAGATGGCAGCATTTAATGCTTCTTTTCCTGCTGTATACGATCAAGCCAGTGGGTACGTGCATTTTTCAGATATGGCCTTTTATCAAACTGTTGTGAGTATCAACAATAATACGATCGAATGGCAGATAGGGCAAGCACTGCAAGAACGGTTCAATCCGTTACTACTTGAAGCAGCAGATGCATTTATCCATTTCACAAAAATACATTATAAGATGCTGCAGGCAGTAGTAGATAGCAAACAACGCTACGATGCTAAACACCGGGCAGATACAGATTAATTAGAATTCAGGGATGAAATGAAAAACAAAATTGTTTCTTTGTTAGATATGGTTAAGCTTTCAGACAATGAAGCGTTGTCTGAGAACTATGTGCGGTACATCTGTGGAGTAGAGACCGAGAGGCAGTATAAACATCAAGAAATCCTGGATATCAAATGCTTGCTCGACAATCTTTCCTTGCCGGTCGAAAAGGCAGCAGGATTCCTTTTTGGATATGTTGTCCCGCAGCTAAATAAGGAATTTGATTTGCTTAAAATCACTGAATCCGTGTGTTTGAACATTGAACTGAAAAGTGGTGAGGTGTCTGTAGAAAAAATAAAACGACAACTGCGTCAAAACACACATTATTTGAAACTTCTCAACAAACAAACACTATTGTCATTCCTTTTCATTTCCTCTACTATGACGGTGTTTACCTTGGATGAACAAAACGAACTGGTAGAAGCGTCGTTGCGGGACGTATCGGATGCAATAACGTCATTAGGGGATGCAGTAGCTACCGACTTAGACAAAGTGTTTTTACCAAGCAATATACTTGTTTCGCCGCTAAATTCTACAGATCGTTTTTTACAAGAGGATTATCTGCTTACTGAACATCAGGAAAACATAAAGAAGGCCGTACTTGCATATGTGGAAACGAATACGCAGGGCCGTTTTGCAGGAATTACCGGAGGTCCCGGAACAGGAAAAACGCTTTTAATTTATGACATTGCTAGAGAAATAGCCAAATCAAAGAAAATTCTTATGGTACACAGCGGCATATTGTGTGATGGACATTATGCACTTAATTCTGCATTAGACAATATAAAAATAATATCCGCAAAAGAATTACGTTTACGTGAGATCAGGGATGTAGATGTTGTAATTGTTGATGAGGCCCATAGATTGTACACAGATTCTTTAGACAAAGTAGAAAGATGGGTTAAAAGGGCAAAAACCATCTGTTTGTTTTCTTATGACGCAGGGCAAACGCTATCATCGTCTGAAAAAAGACGGCGAACAGCAGAATCGATCGATGTATTGTGCGTTCAGAATATTTATAAACTTAAGAATAAGATTCGCACGAATAAGGAGCTCGCACTTTTCATTACCTGTTTGCGAGATTTAACAAAATATCGTGAAGAATACAGTTTCCCGAATGTCACAATCATTTATGAGCCGGATAAATCAAAAGCGTTAGAACGGGCGAAAGCCTTTGAACATCAGGGATATACATACATATCTTTCACAGCATCTTTTTACAATCATGAACTGGATTATCAACGAAGCGAGCACAACACCCATAATGTAATCGGACAAGAATTCGAAGGTGTTTGCATGGTTTTGGATTACAATTGGTATTACAACAACGGAAGACTTACGGGACGTGAGCACCCGAACCCTGATTATTTGTTTGAACAGCTTTTATATCAGGGTTTAACGAGGGTACGTAGTAAACTGGCGCTTGTTATTTGCTCGGAAGCCGTATTGGCGCATATTCTTCCGCTTTTGAAAAACAGCTAAGAAACGGAGCTATATAAAATGCGTAATTTAAGATCCTACTATTCTGCGTCGATTGCAGAGTTCCTTCAGCAGTCGAGCAGCGAAATAATTGGTATCATCCACTCCAACGATATTTCGGCGGAGACGGCGATCCAGCAGAGTAACACTTGGGAATCTGAGGTGCAAATTCTCAAGGACCAACTGCGCTCTTTTTCGGATGGTAGAATCATTTTCGAATACACCATTCCCAGAATGGGTAAGCGTGTAGATGCAGTGGTGCTTTACAAAAACATCGTTTTCCTGCTGGAGTTCAAGTGCGGCGATACGGAATACCGCCAGTCTACATACGATCAGGTGTACGACTATGCTCTGGACCTGCGTAACTTCCAGAAGGAAAGCCATGACAAACTGCTGGTGCCGATTATGGTATCCACCAGAGCGGCAACAATCACAAATGTAATCCGCGAACGCGATCGCGTAATTGAGCCGCTTCGTTGCAATGCGGGCAATATTGCCGATATGATCAGCAGGGTTGCAGCACATTATAACGAATCCGCTTTTAATTATGTAGCATGGGAGAACTCTGAGTATCTTCCCACACCCACGATTGTAGAGGCAGCGCAGGCATTGTATCGCGGACACAACGTTCATGACATCACCCGTAGTGACGCAGGCGCAGAAAATCTGACGGTCACTACCGATGAAATTAACCGCATCATCGAACACAGCAAAGCGAATGGTCGAAAGTCCATTTGTTTCGTAACCGGTGTCCCCGGTGCCGGTAAAACATTAGTTGGATTGAATATTGCCATACAGCGTTCCGATGCACAGCAGGGCGAACACGCAGTGTTCCTCTCCGGCAACTTCCCGTTGGTGACGGTGTTGCAGGAAGCGCTTGCTCGCGATAAGGTGGAGCAGGAAAAACAGCGTGGTAATCGTGTTTCTAAGGCAGATGCGCTGCGCAGCACTTCTGCGTTTATCCAAATCATTCATAAGTACCGCGATTCTTTCATTGGCAACAATAATATCCCGCCGGAGCGCGTTGCCATCTTCGATGAGGCGCAGCGTGCATGGACGCAGGATATGATCGAAAAGTTCATGGCTACCAAGAAAGGCGTTTCACCCTTCCCGTATAGCGAGCCGGAATTTTTGATCAGCACCATGGATCGCCATCAGGACTGGGCGGTTGTCATTTGTCTGGTTGGTGGTGGCCAGGAAATTAACACTGGCGAGGCTGGTTTGCCTGAATGGTTTGATTCGCTCCGTCGTGCATTCCCGGATTGGGATGTGTATATCACTCCGCAGCTTAATGACAATGAATATCGTCGCGGAAGAAGCTGGAGCAGCATGCTGAACGGGCTTCACACTTTCGAGCGGGACAAGCTCCATCTGGCAACATCGGTGCGATCTTTCAGAACACCGGATTTGGCAGCGTTTGTAAAGGCGGTCCTGGATGCAGATACTGATGAAGCAAAAATGCTGTATCAGCGCATCAAAGATAAATATCCGATCGTGATCACCCGAGATTTGAATAAGGCAAAAGACTGGGTGCGAGATCACTGTCAGGGTACCACGCGCTATGGCTTGCTGACCAGCAGCGGTGCGCTGCGTCTGAAACCGGAAGGTATCTTTGTAAAGAATGAGATTTCGGTAGCTAACTGGTTCCTGAATGGCAAAGACGATGTTCGGTCCAGCTATATGCTGGAGGACGTAGTCAGCGAGTTCGATATTCAGGGCCTGGAGCTTGACTATTCTGTTGTCGCATGGGATGCCGACTACCGTTATGTAGACGGCGAATGGACCTATAACAATTTTGTCGGCAACCGTTGGAATAATGTTAGTTCCGAGGAACGTCGCCTTTATTTAAAGAACGCTTACCGTGTACTGCTTACCCGCGCACGTCAGGGCATGGCCATCTTCGTGCCGGCAGGCAGCGACCACGATCAGACCCGTAAACGCGAGTGGTATGATGGGATATATGGGTATTTGAAGGATATTGGTATAGAACAACTGTGAGATTCGAGGGTAAAGTCCGTTTTATTGGACATATAACGCGATAAAATGGATAATAAGTATAATTAGCTTGAATTGTATTTGCGGAGGTTATAAGATGGAGAACTTATCGTTATTTAATCAAAACAATGATTCCGAGATTATGATGGAAGGTTTGTTCGAAAGCGGTAATCTAGATGTCATAAAAATGGATTTTATTGAAGCCGAGACAATGTCGTGGAAAGATTTGTTTTCTGGCTTTGATGAGTTGCATGCGATAACCTATTCCTCGGGTATAAACTTCGTGTATCAGCTGTTGGGAATGTTCAAAAAGGCAGAAATCATATTCGGTTGCGACGAAGTGATATCCTACTCTTTACAGGAAGTTATGGCATATCAATGTAAACTGATAGAACGCATGCGTGAAAGTGCCGGCAAAATGAAGTTGGATTTAATTTCGCGTATTGAGGATGAAAGTTTACACTTCTTTGTTGCCCGCAACATGCTTTCTCACGAAAAGATATACCTGTTATCCGCAGCTGATGGACGCAGACGCATAATCATGGGCTCTGCAAATATGTCTTTTAATGCATTCGGTGGAAGGCAGCGAGAAAACATTTGCTACATAGATGGTGATCGTGCGTATGACTGGTATATGGATTGCTATCTTACGCTGAGAGAAAATAGTACCGATCAGATATTTAAAGAAGCATTACTGGTAGCAGATAGTGGTGAAAACCTGGAAGAGTTACCTATTGCACGAACTGTTCGCACAAACAAAGTTGTTATGCTTGAAACGGTAGATGAACAGCGAGAAGAAGTTCGATTTGCTTTAGATGTTAAAAATTTGGCTGCACAACTCACTCCGTCGGTTCCAAAACCGGATAAAAAAGGGAAAATACTGCTTTCTCCCGAAAAAATAAAGACAATCCGACGGCAAGTGGTTGCTGATCAGACAAAAGAAAAAGAGCTACGAAGCGAATACCCCCAGCTGGAAGTTTTTGCGGGGGATGGCTATGTGCGACTCAATGGAAACGATGTGAACCTGACGCCAACCAAAGAAGAAATTGGGCATGATGTTTCGCTTTTCCTGAGATATATGGACGGATATGAAAAATTTCATGGCGATGTATCCGGTATGCAACGTCGATATTTTGAATTTGCCAACTGGTTTTTCTGTTCGCCTTTCATGGGATGTATGCGCGATATGGCGGTTCGCTATAATCAAAACCTCTTGCCGTATCCTGTGTTTGGATTGGTCTATGGACAGAGTAAGGCAGGCAAGACCAGCTTCCTCGAGACGTTATTGAAGATGATGATTGGCCAAAAGACCAAACTGTCTGCTCCGGATTTCACTCGCTCCAGTATTGAAGGACTGAAACGAACGGTAAAAGGAGCACCTATTATTGTAGACGACTTGACGAACACCAGATTTAATCAGCATGCCATAGAAACTATCAAAAATGACGATTTTGGTGTGGCAGATCATTTGGTGCACTATCCGGCTGTTGTAATCAGCGCCAACGAAGACGTTAAGGCAGTTGCTCCTGAAGTTATACGTCGGACGGTTATTTGTCGTGTGCAAGCCGGCCTCACTAACACTGAGGTAATGCGTAGCAGTGTTGTACGAACAGTACAGCGTGAGATTGGCACTGCGTTTTACCGCGAATATATGCGGCGAATGATAGAAGCGGTTCCTGATTTACTTGAGGTGATGAAATCGGATGAATCGGAAAGCGCACCGGATATCTTGGCGGTATCGTCACAGATCATTGTTGATATTATGCGTGAATATTGTGGTGAATTGCTGCCTGAATACATTCGCAAGCTGAGTTTGGAGGATTATTTTAGCGAGCGAGTTACTGGTAGTTATGCTATTAAAACCATTCAAAATGCATGGAAAACAAGTCGCGCTTCTTTTGAGGTTTCTGTTCGAAACAATGAGTTACGCTATAATGCAGGCGCTACATGGGAAGCAGATAGAATTCTTAAGGAATTACCTGAGACACTTGAAGCTCATAAGTCGCGCGATTGGGTGGTTATGAACCTCGATGAGGCGAAAGAATTTTTTGGTGTTGATTTTAAAACATCAATTATCAGTAGGTTGCTAAAAAAATAATTGCTACTTAATTGCTAACAAGTCGATTTTCATTTGGATATTGCCGGTGCGTTCTGGTATTGTATGTCCCTGCCAAAGGAGGTGGCGACATGCGAAGTATCATTGAAGAACTATATTACGGCAATATCAGCCCGTCGGATCGGGATATCATCAGAGGTGGTACGTATTCGCACATACTAAACCTTGTGACCCGGAACGAGGATGATCTGGTGCAGACGCTGACACAGGCGCAGCAGGAGACCTTTGAAAAATTCAAAGACTGTGCGTTGGAGCTGGGCGACAAGAATGAGATGGCATCGTTCGTGCTTGGCTTCAAGCTGGGCATGCGGTTAGCGGTGGAGGTGATGATCAGCCTGGATGACATCACAGACCCTAAAATGACATAATTGCACGAGGCATCGCAGCAGAAATGTTGCGGTGCCTTTTTGTGTTTTAATTGCTAATTCTCGCGTTTAAGGCTGGACATTGCCCCTTTTTTCTGGCTTAATTGTCCTACCAAAACGGCAGGAGGAAAACGACATGACAATCGAACAGGCAAAAAGAGACTTCAATCAGATGGTCATAAAGAACGGCTTTACAGAAGCAGGCTACACCAGAGACATAAACAGAATCATCTATCACAGAGAATGGAGAGAAGATGATGCTACACTCGAAGTGCGAATGATGTTTAGCGGAACATACACGCTGGTTTCTGTAAAACACAATGGAAAAGCGGATCCAAAATTCATACGTGACTACAGCAGCCCGAAACGAGCAATGAGCGCTATACGAACAATGGTGCTCAATGCCGGGTTTTCATGGTAAGCGGTGGCAGTATGTGGCGAGAAGGCAGCATTAAAATCGGTGAGGACATCTTCTACTATTGGATAAAGCAATACGGCGGCGGATCTGTGTACGGAATTGAAGGCGGCAGAATCAGTAAGCTGATGATAAAGCGTGGCGGCGAAATCGTATGCAACTACGATCGCGGCTGGGACATTAAGCCAGTTGGCGAAGACACCGAGTTCGCGCTGGCCATCATCATGAAGGAATACAACTAAAAAACTCGCCGATGCAACTCCAAAGGGCTGCGTTGGTGTTTTGCATTACTGATGTTTACTGAAGCAATTTCTGAAAAGTCTAAGGAAAACGAAATTCTAAAAGATTACTATATATTGTGTCAGTATGTCTCAGTAATAAAATTTTAACACAAAATATTGCGATTCGCTATTGACACAAACGTTCAAATATGTTATCATCATGATGTCGAAAGACATTTAAGGCGCTAGACGTCACAAAGATACAAAGAACAATATTACAAAGAAACAACGCTTCAAAATTCAATAATCAAAGATTCAAAGAGCACAGTTACGACGCTACAAAGAGCAACGTATCGGTGCTCTTTTTGTTATCCAGAGCACCGGCCCCAAAAAACGATAGGCCCCAAGGCCGGAAAGGAAAACATATGAAAGCGAATCAAGATATCAGAATAAAAGCCTGCGAAATGGGAGTCCACTACTGGGAGATTGCCAAGTGGCTCGGCATCAGACCGGAAACCTTCTCCAGACTTCTGCGTGAAGAATTGAATCCTGAGCAGAAGGAAAAGGTAATGCGTGCGATCTATGAAATCAGCTATCCCATCGGACACGGGCACTGATGCAGGTAGATTGGAGGTAAGTTATGACACCATTTACAATCTACACAGCAAATACTACCGGCGCACAGCAGAATACGGTGTACCCCAACGAGGTAACGGTGGACAACCTTTCTGCATTGGAGCAGGCAATGCGCCGCGATCACGTGTGCGCAAAGTACACCGGCAACGTAAGAGGCGTTGCGAATTTCCAGTATGCCGACTGCATCCCCATGGACTGTGACAACGATCACAGCGACAATCCAGACGATTGGAAAAGCCCAGAGGATGTAAAGAAAGCATTCCCCGGTGTAGCATTTGCAGTGAGCTTCAGCCGAAACCACATGAAGGAGAAAAAAGGCAAAGCAGCGCGCCCTAAGTTCCACTGCTACTTTCCTATCAAGAGGATTAGCAGCGTCGAGCAGTATGTAGCAATGAAAAAGCAGATTCGTAAGAAGTTCCCTGAGTTTGACGCAAACGCGCTGGACGGAGGTCGCTTCCTGTTCGGTGTGGAGGACCCGCAGATCATGTACTTCAAAGGCAAGAAAACCGTGGACGAGCTGTTCATTCTGGCAGGCGGTCGTAACGGAACCCTGCACAAAAAAGCTTGCCAGCTTATCAAACGTTACGGCGAAGCAGAAGCAAAGGCGTACTTCGATGCAGAAGCGGCCAAGTGTGTACCGCCGCTGGAGCAGCAGGAGCTGGACGCTATCTGGAGCAGTGCTCAGAAATACGGTCGTGAGATGAGCAGCGCGGAAGGCTATATCCCGCCGGAGCAGTTTAGTGCACCACAGGAATATCTGAAAAAGATTAGACCTGAGGACAATAAGGCATATCCATGGACGGAACTCGGCGCCGGACAGCTTTTCGCAGACTTCTATAAGGACGTACTGCGCTATGTGCCGGAGCGCAAAAGCTGGTTCTATTACAATGGCGTCGTGTGGGAGCAGGATCTTGGTAACACCAAAACCATGGAAATGTGCAAAGATCTCGCCAGACACCTCGGTATATACTGCCTGTCCATTGAAGATGACAAGCGTCGAGAGGAATATGCCAAATTCTGCTACCGCTGGCAAACACGCAAAATGCGCGAGACGGTGATCCGTGACGCACAGAGCGTACATACCATTAGCATGGAAGAATTTGATACAGACCCCTACATCTTTAACTGTAAAAACGGAACCCTGCACCTAAAAACAATGGAGTTCACTCCCCACCGACCGGAAGACAAGCTGACCAAGCACAGTGACGTGGAATATAATCCCAATGCAAGTTGTGAGCGGTTTGAGCGCTTCATGGCGGAGATCACCAACGGCGATCAGAAGAAAGCAAAGTTCTTGCAGAAGGTGCTGGGCTACGGTTTAAGCGGCGATACCCGCTTCGAGTGTATGTTCATCTTCTACGGCGCAACCACCCGCAATGGTAAAGGTACGTTGTGTGAGAGCGTGTTGAAAGTAATCGGACATTATGGCTGTACATCTCAGGCGGAGACCATCGGCATCAAACCAAATAAGAGCAGCCAGATGCCCAGCGAAGATGTGGCGCGGCTGGCAGGCGTACGTTTCGTAAATATTTCGGAGCCCGATCGCAGCCTTCGCTTGGATGCAGCGTTGGTGAAAACCATGACTGGCAACGATACAATGAACGCCCGATTCCTGCATGAAAACAGCTTTGACTTCAAACCCCAGTTCAAGCTGTACATCAATACCAATTACCGTCCGGCAATCAGCGACCTAACATTGTTCAGCAGTGACCGCGTGATCATCGTCACATTCGATCGGCACTTCGGTGAAAAGGAACAGGATAAAAACCTGAAAGAACTGTTTGCCATGCCGAACAGCCAAAGTGCCATCCTCAACTGGTTGTTGGATGGTTACCGACTGATTCAATCCGAAGGATTAGTAATCCCGGAATCGGTCAAAGTGGCTATCGAGGAATATCGCAAGGAAAGCGATAAGGTGGCGCGCTTCACCGAGGAATGTCTCGAAAAGATCGACGGATCCGAAGTGCGAACCGGCGCGGTGTATAAAGCATACACCCAGTGGTGTGAGGATAACGGCTGCAGGCCGGAAAACTCCGCCAAGTTTAACCAGGCGCTTAGCAGCTTCGCTACTCTGGAGCGCAAGCGTCCTAAAGGCGGCGGCAACGCCACCACAATCCTGATCGGCTATACATTAGGCGGCACCGCACAGCCCCTATAAGTCTCTGTTGCATATGTAGCAGGTGTATAATGTTGTCTCTTAAGAGAAGAAAAAATCGAGTCAACACCTAAAGCCTGCTACAGTTGCAACACCGGGGGGAGGGGCGGTCTAAATCTCTACAGCTTTTCAATACCGAGACGGGCGTGGGGTCACACGCGAAAAATCGGGAAATCAAGAAGGGGTATAGCCCCATAAATCAACTTTTTCAAAAATCGAAAGGAGTTTACCTCATGACTATACACAGAATGCGTACCATCGGTGAATCGGTGGAAATTATCAAGGAAATCGACCATGACTCGGCTATCACTGCAAATTGCATCCGTTCTCTCTACAAGGACGGCAAGGTGCACTGCGTGTTTACAGGCAAAAAGATTCTGGTGGACCTTGATGATCTTATCAAATATTTCTCAGGCGAAAGTGAAAATATTGCTTGACTTTGGAGCACTTCTCTGGCTTCCTTTGTTGTTGCCAAGGGCTTGCAATAAGAAAATAACGGAGGAACTGATATGGCAACAATTACAAAACGAATGACGAAATCCGGCCCCAGCTACCGAATACAGGTGAAGATGAAGGACAAAGGCAGCGGCAAGCTGAATGTCTACTCCACAACGTGGCGGCCGCCAGCAGGACTGACATCAAAGCAGATGGAACGCGAAGTCGTCATATACGCAGACAAGTACGAATCCGAGCTGAAGATGTCCCTCACCGCGCCTGGCGCGGAGGGCATCTCGCCCGATATCACCTTGGGTGAATATTCAACATGGTGGCTGGAGCGGCGAAAAGATGAACTGTCAGCCAGCTACTATGTGAACTGTCAGAACGCCATCAAGGATATCACCGCCAGCATCGGCGGGTACAAACTGCGCGAAATCAATCCAACAATCATACAACGCTTCTATGATCAGCTTGATAAAAAAGAAAAGACGGTCACAACGGTGACCGCGAAACCGGAACTGCGGGAGGCAATGCAGGAAGCGAAGATGGGCTTCCGAAAGCTACGATTTGAAATGGACTTCAACTGCTGCACGCTGACAGCAGCACTGGCGGGAAAAACCATCAGTCTGGAATACGCGGAGCGGTTGGCAGCCTGCCTCGGACGCAGCACAACATCACTATTCAATGTAACAACGAAGAAGGAACTATACGCCTACGAAACAATGCACAAAATTAAACGAACACTGCGCGCCATACTATCCCACGCAAAGAAGCAACGCCTTATCAATGATAACTATGCCAGCGCAGATTACATAGACTTCCCAAAGCGGCCATCAAAGGAGATCGACTACATGAACGACGAAGACGCCAAGAAGTTCTACGCGGCAGCAGACGCCTATCCGGATATACGATACAAAACGGCGGCGATGATCCTGCTGCTGACAGGTATGCGACGCGGTGAGCTCTGCGGACTGGAGTGGTCGAACATCGACTTCAAAGAGGCTACCATCACCATTGAACGATCGGTTACGACGGTGGCGGGTATCGGCGTCGTAGATAAGGAGCCCAAAACCGAGAGCAGCAAGCGCGTGATTGCCATATCGGATAAGCTGCTGTCGGTGCTGGATGAATATAAGGCATGGTACGATCAGTACCGCTTCGATATGGGCGATCGGTGGAAAGAAACAGATCGGCTGTTCATCGCGGAGTGCGGCGCACAAATCTACCCCGGTACCGTGTACACATGGGTACATAAGGTATGTGACGCGGCAGGACTGCCTCACAGAACGGTGCATTCGCTGCGACATACAAACATCACCATGCAGATTGCAGCGGGCGTACCGCTGGTTACAGTGGCCGGTAGAGCAGGCCACGCGCGAACGAGCACAACGACGGACATCTACAGCCACTTCCTGAAAAGCTCCGATAAAACAGCCGCAGAAAAGCTGGAGCAGCTATTCGAATAACGGATAAAGCAAAGCCGCCACTCAGTAAAAGCTGGGTGGCGGCAATTTTTGTTTTTGGTATGGCGGTGGGGAGCGATCCCCACTTTACAATCGCCCACGTGTGAATGTAGGTTACGCCATCTTTCCAGCCGACAGGTACAAAGTTCACACACAATTACTGTTGACAGGATGGCACGCCCGGCGCGATTCGAACGCGCGGCCTTTCGCTTAGGAGTTCTCTGCGAACCGTGGTAGCTAGAAGTTCGATTATCCTCTTGGGAGCGTTTAATGCCGTAAATTAAAGCATAAGTGCTTGTTATGTTTAATTGTTGATACTCTCTGGTGTACCCTCATACACCGTAGAGTGTTAGCAGGTTGTTAGCAACAAAGGCTAATTTAAAGCTTTAATTTATCAGAAAACATTACAAACAAACTATAAATCATTTATCACTAGAAATCAAGATACTCGTATGTTATAGACGTTCAGAAATGAGCGTCTATTTTTATACCAAAAATGAAAGACCTGCTAATAAAAGTCAAGTAGAAATTTCAGATTTTTAGGGAGGCGAAAAAATGCAATACAAAATCAAGCCGCTGAGCATCTCAAAATTAAAACGGCGGCCAGCCAGATGGTAT
>NZ_JBBEWN010000014.1:0-61064 GCF_038739695.1 Zongyangia acetica
TCACACGGACATACAAGCCCAAGGAGTGATTGGTCAGCCAGTTGCTCCTCTCATTGTAGCTTAGGCACGAGATGGAGGGAAAGCCGGACTGGCTGTCCGGCTTTCCTGTCCAAATTTATAATAGAAACAAAAACGCCCGGAAATACTGGGTTTTTCAGCCAAAATGCAGGTATAGTGTAGGAATAAACCGAGATGTATACACTTTTATTACGTCGTTTGACTGCCATAAACGACCTCTGTTTCAATGATCGAACCATCGTCTGAGAAGGTCTTTGTCTGTTTAGCCAACTGTACACCTTCCGCATCCATAAGGACGGAAACGCAAGTCTTCAATACCGTATTGAATGTCTTGACAAGTTTGCGCCCTAAATGATCGATGGTGGTTATAACAAGATAATCGTCCGAATAATTCTTTACCGTTCGTCCTAATTCGGTTCCATCTTCGTTGGTCAAAATGGTTGTACAGGTTTTAAAATTATTCGAAAAAGTCTTGGTTAATTTGAGGTTGCCTGCTTTATCGTTGCTTATAATGGTTCCATCATCCAGAAAATATTTATATCCGTCAGTTAAGCCGGAAGTAAGAATCCGATCTATTTCTTCCGTTTCACTTCCGCCTTTGAATTTTCCGGTTATAATAGAACCGTCTGCCTTATGAGCGGTGTAGCCCTCTAGCAAAGAATCTTCTGTTACGGTATCGGCAGTCAAATCGATAAGCGTTCGTCCTCCATAGATTACTTTATTAAAGGACATTGTTATCACCTCTCATTAGCCGATTGTCACAGTCATGCCTCCCTGTGGATTCTCAGTTTCTTCGTATGGAATTGCCAATACTGTAACCTGGGATAAGTAGTTGTATCCTTCATCTGGAAGAATTTCTTGCTGACTTGTAGAAGGGGTCACTGTTTTGGCCTGAGGGTTGGCACCTTCGGTTCCGCTCATAGAGCCTTCGACGCCGAGAATCGTCACACCTTCCCTAATGTTATTAGGAAGCAGCTTTGCTTGTTCGTCCGGGTGAATTTTCACTTTACCAGAACCATCATGGAAACCCTGAGGAACTGTGTATTCTCCATCTTTTACAGAAATCAATCCCTCAACAGCACCGTTGTTTTTCATAGCACCAGTAACCATTCGACCGCCAACGCCGGCTTTCTTACCTGACAGAATCTCAGCAGCGGTAGCAGTAGCATCTTGCGTATTCATATCATAATCGCAAGTACCATTTACAATATTACCATCTGCCCCGTGTGCCTTATATCCAGCAAGTAGCTTGTCAGCGGTAACAGTATCGCCAGTCAAGTCAATAAGGACTCTTCCACCGTATATAACTTTATTGATTGCTTTTGTGTTTGGCATAAACTACACTTCCTTTCCAATATAAGCGGTTTTCCCATTCGAATCGTTACTTGTTTCGAAATATGGAACTTTAGCGACTACAACATCTCTACTTAGTAATTTACTGGCAGTTTTGAGTACCTGCTCTGAGTTTGTTGAAGGAATTACTTCATACTCTCCCGAGTACACTTCATAATCTCCGCCAGTAGCTACTGATAATGTTCCAGATAAGGCAGACTCTCCAGAGATAGAACCGCTGATGGATTCGAACGGTTTAACTTCGCTCATCTTAATCTACCTCTTCTGTGATTTTTATCGTTGCCTTGGTAATAAATGTGTCTACTGTCCCATCTTCTTTAGTAAGTTGGATGTCATACACATATTTTCCAAAGTCGAAATCCTTCGTGTCTTCTGGGTTTAACGTCAGCCTCATCGTGTCGATTGGAATATCTTTGACCAATAGAGGAACTTGATCTTCGTATTTTGCTTTCATGGCAAACCTTACTTTGTCGCCAGAAGTAGGAACATAGGGGCTTCCGTCTTGCTGTGTAATTGAAACAACAGCCTTAAATGTATCGCCTCTTGTTAGTGTGATTGTAGTTCCTGATACGCTGTAACTCATATCATCACCTCCAGATCATGTTTCGTCTCCTCCTTGCGGTTGATAAGTTGATGTGTGAATGGGTAATTTATTCACCTCAATCATGACTTTCTGTGCGGAGCCATTTCCACCAAGTTTTTCATAGGGCTTATACAGATAATCACGCAAATTCTCATATTCATCTTGGCTAATCCAGCCGCGTTCAATGTATTTCATCCCGAGAAAAATAATTCGATCGTGAGCAAGACCGATTAGCATCTGAGATTTTACATCTTTATTCTCGTTTTTTCTCTGTATAAAGGCCCAAAAACCCGAAGAAGCTATAACTGCACATACAATTGTTACAACCATTTGAAGCCAAGGTTCCATTTTTCGCATCGTCCTCCTTATGAAAATGAGTAAAGAAGCCTACGGAAAATATCCCCTAAAGCTTCTTAAAAAGAAAAAGAATTGGGGCCCACAATTAAGCAGGCCCCGCTTCTTTCCGACGGGATTACTCTACAATCGCATTCCCGTTCTCGTCGAGGCCGATAGCCTCAAGGTCTGCCTTCACAGCAGCCTTCAGTTTGGCCGGAACCTGCTCAAAGGTCCTGCGGTCGTTGACGATCAGTGCAACATACAATGCTACCATTTTACTACCTCCTACAAATAGTTTTGTGAGTATATAGAACATGGTTAGACCTCCCCGGCAACAGGATCGCCGTTGACGTCATAACCCAGTTCCCTAAGTCTGGCTTCGACTTCGCCCTGAATTTTCTCCGGGACTTGGTCGAATGTTCTTCGCTTATTGATGATAAGCGTGCAGTAAAGACTAACCATTACCGGCACCTCCTACATTGACAAAAGCATTTCGTACAGATCGGCAATCGCCTCCATAACGGCGAGCTGATTATTGTCATTGTTTTCTTGTCCAACCATAAGGCTGACGATGTTCTCGGAATCGTTCTGACCCTTGATCGCATTTTGAGCCATGAGCATGTTGACATACTCGTTGAATTCCTGCGTAGTAATCTGGGCCTCCTGGTATGTCCAGTAAGTGACTTCTTCGTTTTGCTCAGTGGTTCGGACAATTTCGGAATAGTCTTTTCGCAGATAAACCGTGCCGTCGTTGATTTCAAGGGCGGACGGCTTGACCGTGCTCTCGGCATATCGGTAGTCTAGCTCCATACGCCTTATCCTCCTTTCGAGCTGTAAGGTTTGACAAGCTTTAGGTACACTCTTCGGTCATCGTATCTGTCATGCTGCGAGATTTTGCGTTTCAGTTGCTTAAAGCTGATATATGATTTAATCCATTTTAGATACATCTTATAAGTATCCGTGCAGTCAATCCAGCCGAGATACGATAACATCTGACGGGCATCGTGTATTGTTGGCTTCTCTTTTCGGAAAAGTTTTCTAGCTTTTCTCGTGGCTTTGTACATGATGGTTTTACGAAGTATCGTTCAGTTCCTGAAGAATCGAAATCCCATGAAGTCAAGGTCGCGCCCCTTGCCGTTCCCATATGAGAACCGAAAAACCTGCCAGTTGTCTTTTAGTGAAAGCCCAAGCTCATTTTCGAGATAATCGGAAATTGCTTGTCTTGTCCGGTGCAAAACCTTCTTGTTACTGCCGAAGATAACCATATCGTCCATGTAGCGCATATAGTGCACGGCTCCCCACCGTTCTTTGATATAGTGGTCGAGGCCCTTGCAAAACATTGGTTTCAAAGCATTCACAACGTTGTGCTGAACAATCAACTCTTCCATTGTGGGAACAATGATAACCCTCTCTTTGCGCGTAATGCCATCATAAATATAAACCGGCACATGCTCGGCGTTCTCATAGTTGTTAATCCAGTCGTAGAATAAAGCAACCAGAGCATCGTCAGACAGGTGCCGGCTTTTTATGATTTTTCGCATTCGCTTGCTGTGTTTTGCAAGGCTAAGGGAGATCCTTCGGTTTTCTTCGGATATGCAGTTCTCATACAAGTGGTTATAGGATTTCATATATTCTCTCTTATCCTCTCATCCGCGTTCGACATATTCGAATTGGACGTCGTATTGTTCAGATAAACGCAGAACGGACCGCAACGAAGGTCACCGTTCCAGTTGCCGCCGACAATCGCAGCTTTTCGCAGTACATACCCATTTTTTAATATTTGTTTTTTCCGGCGAACCTAAGGTTCTCCAGACCTCTCCTCTTCAGACGGCTATGCCGTCGCAAGTGGTTTACAAGAGAGAGCCGCGCCATAGGACGAGTCCGAATGGGACGATGTAAGATTCAGATAAACGCAGAACGGACCGCAGTGAAGGGCCATGCCCCAGGCGCCGCCGACAAACGCATACATTGTGCCGGAATTGCTATACCACAATCCATCGGCTTCATATGTGCTGCTTGAACCATTTGACGTAATGGGAATTCGTCCATACACTTCAGTTTTCATAGTGTTGATATATCCAGCGAAAGTTCCGGAAGGCGTAGCGCCGGTTACGGAAATATAACCGTTGCCATCCATGTTGTAATCTGTGGCTGTACTACCGTCGTGAGTACCTCGAGTAAGTTTAACCTTTTGTGTACCTTTCACGTTCATCCAGCCGGCAATGCGTCTCCATAGATTGCCCCATAGATGCTCCATGCCGAATACTTTCACGCCATCTGTACCATTGTTGGAACCCCAGAACATGCCTCTGCTGTTCATGGTACCGGTGTTCACAGCCGAATTGGTATCGCATCTGCCTTTTCCATACACGGTCTGGCCGTCGGTGCTCTTGCCCATCATGACTAGCAAATCCTGAATCAGCAGCCTGTCCGCAAGAACTTCGGTGTACCAGTCGCTTCCGTTGGCCTTCGCGTAGTTGATTTCAGTCGTGGCATTTTGGCTTACCATGTTGGCCCACCCGCTGATGGAGCGGAGCTTGCTCGACACATTAGAACCGAAATAAATCGGGGTGTAGAAGTGATCGATTTGGTTGTTAAGCCTGTCGTAGTTGCTCCAGCATTCCCAACTCTCATCCTGCGGGGTGTCCGAGCAGCGGAAATGGTATACGCCGCCCTCTTCCCATCGTTTGGTGTAGATCTTCGGCCATTCCATCATAGCGTTGCCGCCAAAGTAGATATCAGCAACCTTGGAAGCCCCGCCTTCCGCCTTCTGCGTGTAGTCGTTTGGATTCAGATAATGGTCCACAACGCCGGCGTAAGTCAGCATACACGGACGTGGCATAAATTTCTCGCCAGGGGCAAAGTTCCAGTCTCCATAGCTGAAACTACCGCCGAAATTCATCTTGGCCGGCGTGAAATCCGCATTGTCAACATCGTCAGGATAAGAAACACGTCCGCTCGGGCTGCTGGTAGACTTGACAAGATCGTAACCAAACAGATAATCTCGCTTTTTCGGGGTTACGCTAGTGCGGTTGGCTTCGCTCCTGTTATAGGCTCCGGTGCTGGTGTAGGGGAACGCTGAATAATAGTAGGTGGTTCCGACTGTCACATTAGTATCCGTATATACGGTGTCTGTCATAATTGTCGTAAGCTCATCACCGTCGGTTTCGCTTGTCGGATAACCAGTCGTGCTCTTTCGGATTACAGCACCGGCAACGCCGTCCGGAAGCTTGGCAGTAATTTCTACTTTCACCGTATCGGAAGAGGAAACATATACCGACTTCGCGGAAAACTCCTCCATCGGCTCCGGCTCATTCACCACAACGCGGTTCGCCTTATTTCGGTTGTAGACGCCCTGTGTGGTAAACGGGAACGCTGCATAGTAATAAGTGCCTGTTGCAGATGTTGCGCTGTCCACAAAAGTCGTAGAGGTCTTAATAACGGCAACCTCTTCTCCGTCGAATTCGTCCTTAGGATAATCCGTTGTCTTTCTTCGGATAACGGCCCCCTCTACGGTGCAAAGCGTTTGCCCGTTGATAACCGTGTCGGCAGGAAGCTGCGCTGTAATTTTGACATGCTCGCCTTCAATAACCGCAGTAAAGTTCTGCATATTGGAAGGCTCGATGCCGCCGAAGAAATGTCTGTTTTTCCCAAAGATCAGATCTTCTTCTGCCATTTTGAATTTTCTCCTTTCACGTTAAGAATACGTGACGACAGTGCTGATTAAACTGCCGTCGGCGTTAAAAGTTTTCACGGCTCTCGCCACTTCCGCGCCGGCAGCGCTTTTCAGCACGCTCGTCATAATGAGGAATCCGTTCGTAAACGTCTTAGTCAGGATTCGTCCATCGCTGGCGGTAGAGGTAATGACCGTTCCGTCTTCCGAAAACTCTTTTGTTCCGTCTTCAAACCCGACCAGAAGAATCCGCTTGATCTCGTCCTTGTTGATCTGGTTTTGAAGATTTCCGGCAGCGTCCTCTCCCAACTGGTCTTTCATCTGGTTGTACCATGCCAGGAAATCAGCCTGTTCAGTGGCAACCCATTGGTCGAGCAGGGTTTGTTCCGCCTGTAAATCCGCCTTCATCTGATCGAACCATTCGGTAAAGTCGGATTCCTCGCTGGCAATCCACTGGTCCACCTCGTCCTGCCTTGCGTCGACAAATTGGTCAAGCTCGCTCTGCCACTGGCCCAGAAGCTCGTCAAGGCTGATGGTTTGCAGCATAGCTGTGACAAATGGGGTAGATTCCGTACCAACCATATTTGTGATATCGGCCTGCGTAATCGCGGAGCTTCCGAATTTTCTGTAAATATAACAGAGCGGATACTGATGCACAGTGCCCTCGTTTGTAAGAGTCGGATTAGATGGAGCGCTGGACGGCGTCCCTTTCACAAACTTGATGCTGTTTGCCCGAACAGATTCCGTAGCGTCCACCTCAAGCACAACTGCGTCGATTCTGTCCAAAAGGACTTCGGCTTCCGGGGCTTCCAGCGGAAGAATAGAATCGTTCAAAGTCCATGTGTGGTTAAACCAAGCTTTGCCGATTCCAACATTGACGGTAATTCCCGTCGTTGCTTTTACTGCGAAAGCCGTCCCGATGGAAGCGAACACACCATCGATAATCAAACCGTCAAACAGGCTCGATACCTGCTCGGCGTTATACTTGCGGTCGCCGTTTAGCGAGTTGTAAAACCCATAAGTTACGCTCATTTAGCTCGTTCCCTCCTTTTCTGAAATAGTCTTAAAAGTAGGGTAGATGGATTGCTCGTCTTTGCTTCTTGAGATAATCAGCTCCGAAATATAAGCAGATCCTTCGTTCCCATATTCATTGGCAATCTGGACAATATCGCCAATAAAAAAGTCTTCGCCATACTTAAACAGCCTTGTGACCTCGACTTCCCCCTCAAAGGCTGTAACTCTGTCGTGGTCGGCAAGGTTCTTTTCGCCTTTGGCGGTAAGCTGAGCAATATATTCATTTTCCGGCAACTGCCCGTCTTCAGTGTCAGACGAAATATCTCGGGCGTCTGTAAACAATTCGCGCCTGTCCAAACCGGAACCAGACCCTACAACAGTTGTTTTTCTTGACGCTCCTTCGCCTTCCCCGGCGACAAGCGTTACATTTTTTAAGTTGGCCTTGGATGAATAATAGTTGCTGTTGATGATGTTTTCAAAATTCGGAGAGAACACCACATACGGGTTTTCCGTCTGGTCATACGAACGATCTGCGCCAGCATACAGGCTGAATTCGAACTTATTGTCATCGGTCAGAATAATCTTGAACCCGATGTTGTTCTCTTCACACAACCCCTTGATAACGGTATACAGGTCGTCGCCCGTATACTGGTTGTCAATCGTCAGTCCGGTTACTTTGCTGTCTGTGGAAGCCTTGAATGTAAAATTCGGAATCTTTCGGTCCGCAATTGACGGCGAAATGATGTTCTCATTCAGCATCGTCTGGATCGCATTTTGAAAATTTCCGCTGAAAATTCGCTGCCCCCAAATAATGCGACGTTCAAGAATGGATTCCAACGACCGGCCCGTCACGATTAGATGATTGCCGTCTTCAGTGTCGGAATCAATCTTGATTTCCTCTATAATCATGCAGTGTTCCGACTCTTTCAGCCAAAGATAGTTGTCTTCTTTCAGATATTCGAGAAGACCCGTATCCATGGCAAAGAAGATTTCGAAATCACCGTATGCGTTATACCGATCCGTCCAAATCAGAGATTCATAAGTATCCACGACGGCGATAGACTCAAACGTAGTATTTAATACCAGTAGTTCCATGTCTTACACCCCTTCATAGATTACTTTGTTCTCGACTCGGAATTGGAGATTTGTAACGCCGCTATCTGCGGTAAAAGCAAAGATGTTGTCTCCTTTTGCCAGCGTGAACCAGTCTGTGTTTTTGTCCAGACAGTTCAGGATGTTGTAGGAGACGCCTTCCCGAATCAGAGTGATGCTTTTCTCACCCTTTGCGGTATTGATTACAATATCGTCGCTTGCTACAATCCCTTTCCCCGTCAGCGATGAAATCTTTTCGGTGTTGATTCTCATCACTTCACGAGTCTCGGTGTTATAGATATTGATATTGGTCGCTGGTCCGATAGCGTGGATGTAAATCATCACGCCAATCTCGGAATCGCCGTGATAGGTGATAACGCCCTCCGTCTTTATTTGAATCTCGCCGAAAACCAGCAGCGGCTCGTCCAGGGATTCATTTGAAAACGGGAACTCAAACATCGGGTCGATACTGTAAAAGTTGGTTACGTTGTTCCCATCTTCTCCGGCCGAATAAAAATAAGGGTCGGGGCAAATAATGGAAATTTGCGTGCCTTCCTGAGAGCTGAATATGTTCGGTTCATTCGACTCCACATAGCCGGTTGTCTTCACATATCGGTTGTCCGTCTCGATGGTGAGCTCCACACTTTTCTTCAGAGGGAAATACTTGTAGGATTTTTGCCTCAGGTCTTCGATGCTTTCCCCGTAAACCGTGTTGATAAACACCATGTCGAGCACGATGTTCCTTTGGCTCAGCCTTGCGGAATTAAACAGAGAGCCGTCGTTGGTCGAAACTTCCGTCGTGTTCACGTTGGCTTTTGCCGGGCCAAGACCGGTTATAGACTTGATGAGGAAGCCCGAAACATCAGGCTTCCCCAGCTCAAGCTTGATTCTGTCACCTAAATAATTGGTGACAACAATCGAATAAATCATGTTTCCACCAATCCTTTCAAAGCGGAGAACTGATTCTTCGTCTGGCGATAGATATCGATTCTCGACAGTGCTTTAGGTGAATAGTTGTTTTGTACAAAGGAATAGGAATTTCCAACAGATGGCGTGCCATCTCCATTTTGAATTTCCCCGGTTGTTTCCCGGTTCATCGAAGAACTGATCTTCATCGCCTGGCTTCTGCTCAGGATAGCGGTAAGCCGGCCGGCGCCGGAACGTACTTCGGAAAGATCCAAAACAGGACGAATTGTAGGTTGAACCTCCATTTCGCCGTCGACAAATTCTCTGATTTTGGAAATTGCGTTGCTCAAACCGTTTTTAGCGGCTGCCGCCATATTGGTGCCGGCTTTGTAAGATTTATCGGCATAGTCCGAAATTGCATTGACAAAGGCAAGGCCGAAGAAATCACCGATTCGATAACCCACCTTGGAAGGTGAGTCTTCGTCCAGTTCTCTCTCGGCTGCTCTCGCCGCTGCCGCTGCCATAGCCCGCGCTCTTGCTTCCGCCAAATAGGTGTTTGCGGTGATACCGTCGGCAAATCCTTCCACAAGATATTTACCGGCATTATAGAAATCCGTATACTTGTTTCGAATCGCTGTAAGACATCCGCTGACAATTTGGACGAAAGTATCCCTTGCCGTTTGGTCCTTAGAACGGATTCCGGCAATAAGGTTGGTCATAACGGCTTGACCCACGGTGTTGAACTCATAGAATTTGTTTCGAAGAGTGGTCAGGCATCCGTTAATCATGGTCAAGAAAGTGTTTCTGGCCAGGCTGTCTTTCCCACGAATACCAGTGATGAAATTCGTCATCATTGTGCTGCCGATAGTCGTAAACTGGTATTGCTGGCTTGTAAGCGAAGAAATGACGCTGTTCACCATAGTGGTAAAGGTTGAAACAACCGCCGACTTCTGTGCGTTAGCGGCATTGATAAAGGTTGTAAGCATTGATGTCGCAGCGGCGCTCACTCTGGAACTGGCATTATTGAAAGCATTTATAAAGCCTTCAATACCGGAGTTGCCAAGACTCGTTAAATCCTGAGCAAAGCGAGACATCCCGCTTGTATCTACGCTTGTAATGCCGTTCGCCAAGTCCACAAGATTACGGAACTGCATGACAACACCGCTAAGCTTTGCAACATCCACGATGCTGACGCTTGCGTAATAAGCCGCGAAAGACTGACCGAAGGAGACAAGTTTTTCACCAAAAGAGGCAATATCGTTATCTCCCGTAAACCAACTGACAATGCCGCCGCTGTTCGGAAGATTGTTGGACAGCTCTACCAGAGCTTTCGCCGCATTTGCAGAATTTACCACCACGTTGGCGTCCAGCCCTGTAACGGCAATGGAATATTGCTTCATGGCTTCTCCGAACGGCACCAGTTTCTCTCCAAACATATCAAGGTCGTTTTCGCCTGTGAAGAACGCAACGAGACCTCCGCTATTCGGTACGGTATTCGCCAGCTCCATAAGAGCTTTACCAGCAGTAACGGAATTGACAACCACATCCGCGTTCAGTCCGGTAACGGCTATTGAAAATTCTTTCATCGCTTCACCAAACGGGACGAGCTGTTCGCCGAAAGCATCCATGTCGTTTTCACCGGCGAAGAAGCCGACGACGCCTCCGCTGTTCGGTATCGTAGACGCCATCTCAGCCATAGCTTTTCCGGCATTTGCGGCTTCCGTAACCACGCTGGCGTCCAAGCCTGCAACCGAGTCAGCAAAAGCTTTCATTGCTTCGCCGAAGGGTACAAGCTGGTCTCCAAACGCGCCCATATCGTTTTCACCGGCAAAGAAACCTACAACGCCTCCACTGTTGGGAAGCGTAGCGGCCATTTCCGCCAGTGTTTTGCCTGCAACCGCCGCATTAGCCACAACTTCTCCGTCAATTCCGGATATCTCATCCGAAAATTGCTTCATAGCTGTGCCGAAAGGAACAAGTTCCTCCGCAAACCCAGTAAGCGAAGACCCACCTGTAAACCAGGAAGTCAGCCCCTCCAGAATATTCGCAGCAGTCAGGATAAGAATCGTTTCGGCCAGGGCTTTTACACCGTCCATCATCGACGGGTCAATAGCGGAAGCGCCCTGAATAAACGGCTGAATATTTGTCATGAATCCGGACAAATCAGTAGCGATTTGCGGGAACTGGCTGGAAACACCGCTCATAAAGCCGCCTACAATACCACCGATAAATTTGCCAATGGCAGTACCGACGCCTTGCAGTAAATTACCGCCCTCATTGATGAGCCACTGCAAACCGGGAATTTGAGCCAACGCGCCGACTGCGGCAAGAACCAACGCCAGTTCTGCGATAACCAACCCCATTCCAAGAACGCCAACCATGGCTCCGGGAACAAGAGCTGCAACAGCGCTAAGAGCCGCCATAATAGCAGCCAGAAGACCGATTCCGACAATCCCTTGAAGCAGGGTTGCGGTATCAATCCCCTTCAAAGCATCAACAATACCGGCAAAGAACGCCATAAGCACGTCGATGGCCGCCTGAATAAGACCGGGCAGATTACGGGCAATTCCTTCAAGCACTCCGATGAGGAATTGGAACAGGGAGTCTACAATCTGCGGAGTATATTGGACCAACGCCTCAAGAACACCTGCAATAAGCTTTAACGCCCCATCTGCAATAGCAGGAACACACTCGATAAGCACGTCCACAAGGGTTAGAACGACTTCTTTCACTGCGTTCCCGATTTCACCTGCGCTGTTGGCAATCACTTTGCAGAACTCAACAATGGCTTCGCCGATTTTTGCAACGATAGCCGGAATAAGATCCGCAATGCCTGTGATGATAACGGTTAGAGACGCCACTACAGCGGTCGCTCCGGCTGTTCCTGCCGCTGCCAGTGCAGTAAAGCCTACAGCGATTGCGGACAAGCCGGTTCCGGCAGCTAAAAGTCCTGCGCCAAGCCCCAAAACGGCAACACCAATCAGGGCCATAGCGCCGCTCAAACCAAGAATAGTGGGAACCAACGGCGTGAGAACTGCTCCCGCAACACCAATAACGGTGAAAGCACCGGCCAGAGATACCAGGCCCTTAACAATAGCAGTCCAACTCATAGCGCCGAGAATGCTGAGAACAGGGGTGAGAATGGCCAACGCGGATGCGGCCACCAACATAGCGGCAGATCCGGACAAGGTTCCGGTCATAGCTCTCAAACCAACGGCCATAATCCCGAGAGAACCACCAAGAGCGACAAGCCCTTTTGCAATTTCGTTCCATTCCATACCACCCATATTCTCAAGAGCCGAAGCCATAATAAGAAGAGCAGTAGAAACAGCAATAAGACCGGTTCCAATCGCAATCATATTCTTAGGCATGAAATTGACGGCAATCGTAACGGTTGCCAAAGCTCCCGCCATTCCAACAAGACCAACGGCGAGTTCGCTCCAGTTCATAGCGGAAAAGTCTTTTACCGCTGCCGCGAGGATTTTCATAGCGGCTCCAATGCCGATCAAAGCCGCACTGGTTGCTATAACATGCTGCGCATTCCCTGTAAGACGGGTAAACGCCACAATTTCCGCCAGGACAATACCGATTGAAGTGAGCCCTCGCCCGATTTCGCCCCAGTTCATTTGTGCAAAGTCTTCGCAGGCGGACGCGAGAATTTTAATTGCTCCGGACAATATCACAATTCCGGTGGCAGTTGTAACGGATTGGCCACTAAATTTCGCTGTGTTCATAAACAACGATACTTCCGCAAGCAGCACGCCGACGCCGACAAGTCCTTTGGCAAGTCCTTCCCAGTCAAGTGCGGATAAGTCTTCGCACGCAGAAGCCAGAACCTTAATTGCTGCGGCAAATATAACCATCTGGGACGCACCCTTTATAATAGTGGGGCCGCCTTTGCTAAGCGATTTTGCGGCAACAATCATCGTGGCGGTTAAACCGGCAACACCGGTAAGTCCCGTCGCGAGTTGTTTAGCGTCCAAATCTCCAAGTTTCTTCAAAGCGCTCGCCAAAATCAACACAGAAGTGGAAATCGCCAGCATCGCGGTCGTGCTTCTTATAACGCCGCTTGCCATGCCGCTGATTTTATTGAAAATCGCCATGGAAGCCATCAAATCAGCAAACAGAACAGTAATGGCGCCGAGAGCAGCGCTTAATTTTGCGCTGTCGATAAGAGAAAGTGCCACCAACGACGCTACCAGAATCGCAATGGCAGACGCAATTTTCAGCAAGGTACCAGCCTGTAACTGAGACTGGTATGCCTCGAAACATCCTCTTACGCTGTCCAGAATACCGATGAAAGATTCCTTGATGCTTCCGATGGAATCGAGCTGTTCTTTGATAGCGCCTACAAATTTGGTAATACCGACCGCAATCGCGCCGAAAGAGATTCCGTTGAGAAGGTCGATAACGCCGCTGAAGTCAGCGTTTCCGATGCTGTCAATCAGCGAAGAACCGACTTTCCCCATCGCATCAGCGATGCCCCCGGCAATTGCTTTGACCGCGTCCCATATCGCCTGAAGTAGCTGCATAAACTGGCAGTTAGCGAGGGCGTTCCCCATTGCCTCAAACGCTGAGGAAACGCTGCTCTTCATACCGCCGGCTGCGTCGCCAATCTGGGATATCCTTGCGTGCAGTCTCTCAAGAAGGGAATGTAACAATTCAAATCCCGGGAAAGCGATTTTTTCAGCTACAACCTTTACGAAATCACGAATCGCGGTGGCAACCGTTTTGATGACGCTCACGATTGTTCCGAGAACTTTGTTGAACACGTCGCCCTGCTTGATGAATTCGTCCAGCTTAACGAGCCAGTCACCAAAAGTACCGGTCACGCCGAGTATTCCGGCGCCAAGATCGCCAACACCGCCAAGAAGCGAACCAACAGCGTTAAACACGGCTGTCACAGCCTGTTTGATAATATCAAGAACAGCAAATAAGCCTTTAAAAGTACGCTTTAAATTCTCAGAAGTCGTTTCGCTGAGTTTCATTCTTTCCGTGAGATTTCTCAACGCTTCTGTAAAAGCGTATAGCTGTTCGGAAGTCATAGGCGGGAAGATGTCTCGGAATGCCTCCTTAATAGGGGCAATAACGCTCATCAACCCTTTAGCGGCATTCCAAATCGACTGAATCAGGTTCTCTCGGCCGGACGGTTTAAGAATCTTTTCCGTAAACTCATCCATGGAAACGGAGCCGTTTTTGAGCCCCTCGTCCAGTTTTTCGATTTGCTCCACCATCTCCGAGGTATAACCGGCGGCTTTACGCTCTTCCTGAGACATGCCGGTCATTTTATCTCTAAGGTTATGGACGGCATCCGAAAGGGTATCGGAAGATATAACTCCTTCCTGCAACCCTTTTTTAAGAGCGTCGCTGAAATTATCCGAATCTGCGACCATCTTGTCGAAGGCGTCACCGCTTTTTCTGGCAACCTCTTGAATAGATTCGATATAGCCGGCTTCATCGGCAATGCCCTGGTTCAGCAACTGTTTCCATCCGGAACTGAGACCGCCGCTGAGCAGATCGTTTCTTGCTTGGGCAGCCTCGCCAATCACGTTGCCGATGGTTTCGGATACTTCGCTAAGCAGGTCTTTTGCTTCCTCAAAGTCACCAATCAAAATTTCCCAAGTTGCCGTCCATCCGGATTGAGCACTTTCCTTCAAAGTATCCCACAACTGAGTGAAGGTCTTGACCTTAGTTGCGGCTTCCTCTGCGGTTTTCGCCATCTGAGCAATTTCTTTGGCCTGAGACTCCGAGAAACCCTGTTGAATCAGATCCGCTTCGCTGTAAGCACCGGCGAACTGTTTCAACGTTTCAGTGAGAACCTCAGTTGTCAGCCACTCACCTTTGGTAAGGGACTCTCTAAACGAGCCGTACATGTTGATGGCGTTTTTTGCTCCGGTGCCGAGCAGTTCAGAAGTCCTGACAAGCGCGTCCTGGAACACCTTACCGCCCATACCGGCATTAACAACAGAGTTCCAGTCCATAAGCGAAACCTTACCGGCTGCCAACGCCTGGGAAAGCTGATACATTGCCGTAGAAGCTTGCTGAGAGGTTGAACCCGAAACAGCGGCCAGGTTAGCGATACCCTTAATAGAATCAACGGTAGTTTGAAGATTTACACCGGCTGCGGTAAACGTACCGATATTTCTGGTCATTTCAGTAAAGTTGTAAATCGTCTTGTCCGCATAGGTATTCAGTTCATCCAGCGCCCTGTTTACTTGCTGAAGGTTTGTTCCTTCATGCTGAGTATTGGCAAGGATAGTTTGCACCGCACCAATTTGCGTTTCGTATTCCTGAAAACCGGTTTTAATCGGATCTATCGTAAGCGCCGAAACAATCCTTTTTCCCGCGTTCAAAGCGGAATTGGTGATATTGGCAAGGGCTGTTACCGCCATGACTTCCAAAGCTGAAAACTTCAGACGCACAGACTCCACAGCATTCGCAAGGCCGTTCATATTTACCTTTTTGGAAGCGCTGTCTATTTCATCGAAACCCTTTGCAGCGCCGGATAAATTCAAGCTCTTCTTCAATCTATCCAAAGTGGAAAGGCTGGTCTGAACATTACTTTCGAATTGCTTGTTGTCAAATCGCATTTCTACGACTCTTTCGTCAATCGTAGTGCTCATAGCTTAGTAACCCCCTTCCATGCTTGTTCTGCAATTTTGTCAAAAATAGGCTGGATAGCAGGATTGATGTAATCTCGACCCTGTACCCAGCCACCGTTGCGGGTCCCGTGACCATACTGAAGAATAATGGCTATCGGAACCCCATTTTGAACATTTGAGTTGTAAAACGTAATCTTTGCCGTTCCGTTTCGGTTTTCAATCTTGTAATACCAAGAATTGGCCGTTTGCCCGCTATCGATAGGCGTTGCAGAAGCAAGGGCGGCGACCCCTTCTCGACCATACTTGTCAAGATCCCCGATTCGGACGGCCTCTTTCGCTCTCTCCAAAAACCGAGTTGTTCTGGAGAAGTCGCCCTTGTGTCTGAACCTTATCATTGAATCATCCTTTTACAGAAGTTCGTTTACTCTTTTCTGGACAGCGTTGTAATCGTAGCCGGCTGCCTGCAAACGGTTCTTACGATCCTGCCCGTTTCCCCACAAACCCTGAATCACTTCTCTGGCAAGCTCATCAACGCTCTTTTTAGCAGTGGAAGAAACAGCCGTTCCGCTCTTAGTAGTGATATAAGTATCGAAGCCCGCAGCTTTCAGCTTGGCGGCCATAGCGTCCGCGTTTGCCTTGTTGCTGTAGGCTCCTACCTGAATCTTATAAAGATTGTCGACTTTGACCATGTAAGTATCGAAGCCAGCCGCCTTCACTTTGGACAACATAGCGTCCGCGTTTGCCTTGTTACTGAATGCTCCTGTCTGGACGCGGTATAAAACATTACCGCCGGCAGTTCCAGGATTGCTGGCCGAACTTCCTCCCAATTTTGCAGTAACCTTGGAAGCCAAATCGCCCATGCGGGAATACATCCAATCGCCAGGACAGCTCTTGTTTGCGAACCAACGATGGACAGTTAGAACCATTTCGTCAGCGGCAGGATTGTAATTAAGCGTCTTTGTCTTATCACCAAGCCACAGGAGCTTCTTTTTACCGTTGCGTTTGCAAATATCCACGCAAAGCTCAATGAGCTTGTTATAGACAACATCCTTAAATGCATAAGGATGGGTGGTATCGCTCGCGCATTCGATTGTTACGGCACGCTGGTCGTTTTCGTTTGAAGAAGAACACCAGGAACGGTTTTTCTCTTCCACATACATACCGACTCTTCCGTCTACGCCAATACCGTACTGGCAGGATGCCTGCCGGGAGGTCGGAGCAAAAATATTGCCCAGTGTTTCGACTGAGCACTGCCCGACAACACAGTGGGGCGTAATACGGTCAATTGCATGGGTTCTCTGCCCAGAATGATTGGGACTTAATTTGGTATAGGACACCAATGGACTGTTACTCATGAGTTGTATCCTCCTTTGTGTCTCGGATTTGCTGAATCATCTGAATAACCTTGTCATACCCTACGGTAGAGGTAAGGAAGCTCAGATACATAAGAATACAAACTTCGACACCGACTTTTAGCGTAAAAGCAACATCATTCATGATGAGATAAATAACGCATACAGCGCACGACATCAGAACGGCCACCACAGCAGCAAGAACGTTAGACGAATACTTAATGGTAGTCTCGTTCAAAAGCTTCTTGATTCCCTCAACGGTAAGGTTTGTTACCAGGGACACAATCAAAAGAGCCGTTGTCATAAAATAAATAGGCATTTTCAAACCTCCTCGATATCCACACTGTCTTCGTGAATACCTTCCTTACTTCTTAAACGCTCTTCTCTTTTTTCAAAAAAAGTTTCAAACAACGCTTTTAAGAAATAGCCGAGCATAACCCCGACAACGGTACTCGCTATCGTGCTGGAAAGCGATTCTGCAATCTGTACTTGTCCCATAAAAGCCAGTACATACGACAACTGCAAATCGATCAGCGAAACAGCAAGAATAATGGCGACTGCCCTCTTGGTGTAGGTTTCGAGCCATTTCTTATAGCCTCGTTTTTTTATTCGTTTCGTAATCTCACCCCCTCGTATTGAGACGGCTCCTACGAGCAGCATTCAAAGCCGCATTTCGTTTCATGATTTCGCGCTTGCTTCTTCGCTTGGGCGGGTTGTTCTTTACATTGCACACCCTGATAAGCGTGAGAAGTTTATTGAGGTGCCATTTTTGAAACTCCACTGGTATGTTGAAAGCGATCATCCAGTAATAAATGAGCTCAGCCGTAACAATTTCCCGGCTGTTTTTTGGCAGTGAATCTTCTGAGAAGAAAGTCGCTGTCATCGG
Organism: Zongyangia acetica; assembly: GCF_038739695.1. NCBI lineage: Bacteria > Bacillati > Bacillota > Clostridia > Eubacteriales > Oscillospiraceae > Zongyangia > Zongyangia acetica. The sequence continues at coordinate 17,816 of NZ_JBBEWN010000014.1, forward strand.
CGCTTCGATATAAGCGTTAATCGCGTCGTAATTTGCGGCAGTGAGCCTTTTGTATACCTCGGGATTCACATTCTGGGTAAGCGTCATGCATTTGACATAGTCCAGAATTTCTTCTTCTGTTTTGTCTTGTTTGCCAAGAAACGCTTTACACCATTTGGATTCCCATTTTGAAAGAGAGACCAGAGAATGCTCCAACTGCAAAGTCTGCTCTTTCGTGTAGATGAATTCTTCATTGACTTCATCCCAGAATTCCTCGGCAGGTATTGTAATTCGAAGCATTCTTCAGTCCTCCATAGTTGTCAAATTAACTCAATTGTTGACAGGAGCGATTGCCGGATGCTGGCTTGCTGCGGGTTTCTTATTCGGAATCACGCCATTTACAAACTCGGCCGCTTTGGTTGCATCGGTGGCAAGTTCCATGTACAACTGAGAGTATGCCTCGGTCTGGGAGAATGCGGTGGAAAGCTCCTCAGACTTGATGAATCGCTTACCATCGGGACTCTTCTCACCATACGCCTTAAAGATAAAGTCTTTAAACACCTTTATAATGATCGGCATATCCTGAGCCGCAACAACTCGGCGAATCATATCGCCGAAACCGCCGGTCGTACTCATCTCCATCTCAAGAGCTTCGGCTTCCGTGATGTTAAACCAGAAATCTTCAGTGCGCTCAAGGCCGTTATAGTCGGTATAAGTGATTGTCTTTTTAATCATGCGAAATTTCTCCTTTCAAATAAAAAAAAATACAAAGCCGCCAGCTTACCTGAATACGGCCTTGTACCTATTCTTAAATCTTTTGTTTCTTATGCTTAACCGGCGGGGGTCATCAGAGTGATGATCTCATCCGGCAGAGGCAGACGGGGATCTACGCCGTCTTCTGTTTCGGGACCTGTAGGATCTTTGCCATACAGGATCTCTTCCAGCGCTTTCAGCTTCTCCGCATCCACCTTGGTAGAGTCGATAATCACGCAGGCGGTAGGCTTAAAGCCTGTTACGTTGACGGGAGTCGTGCTGACTTCCCAAGAGAGGGTGATGGCTTCGGGGCTGTCGTTGATGGTCGTATACCCCTTTTCGGAAGGTGCAGCCAGAGCGCCGTAAATCAGATGCAGCTTATAGCCGTGGTCGTTGCTGTCAACATCGTTACCGATGACAGTACGATAGCTGAGACCAAACACCTTTCTGGCCTGCTGGCCGATTGTCACGCCGGTTGCAATTTCAGCAGAGCCGTCGCACTCAGCGAATTCATCAGGATAAGTATAAGCCTCAATCGTCGCGCCGAACTCCTCAGCAGACATCAGGTTCAGATACTTGATGTTATCTGCGTAAATAGGAGACGCCTCCGCACCGGAGGGGCTTTCGGTAACAGCGGTAAGACCATTCCAGGCAACACCCTTATTGTAAAGACCGCCGGCCTGAATAGGGTAGAGAACGCCATGGTCTACGCCGGTTTCGTACAAACGTTCACCGGTTTTATCCCAAACAAGTTTACTCATAGGTTCGTTCCTCCTTGTTAAAAGTAAAGTGTAAAAACGTAATGGTTCAGGTTATCGCTTTTGTAATGCCGCACAAACCGGCAAGTAGGCAATTTCGCCACTATGTCGATAAAAGAACTGTCCGGATTCTTATCGATAACCGTCACCAGATATTTGCGGTTAGACAAATATACCCCGTCATCTGCAAACGTGTTCTCGATATCTTCGAGAGCGTAAACGATGGCGGGGTAATTCATCTTGACTGACTCGGGAGGTTGGTAATACACATTTCGGCTTCCCAGAAGATCTTCCAGCAAAGCCTGTAGATCTAGTCTATTCGCCATTATATACCCCTCCTATAGTCAGTATTAGTCTAGGGTACTGAACTTCGACACTTTCTATCTTCCATTTAGCACCCATAAACCCAACGTACTTCATCAAGTGAAAATTCTCGCGAGCAAATGGATCGGCCAAAATACTAATCTCATTCGAAACGTTGATGTTGTCGTTGAGTTTGTCGGCTGTCTGAAGTCTGCTAGTATTTCTGACAAGTTCGCCGAAATACATGCGCTCGGAGATATGGGGCTCCCATACGCCTGGGGTCGTTTCTTCAGTAACAGCATAGCCGATTGGTCCATAAAACTTCGCCATTTTGAATTTTCACCCCTTTAGTCAGCGGAATACTCCTTGGAATACAGAGTAGTCGCCGCAGAAGCAGACGCGGAAACAGCAGTCGCAAAGGTTACGGATACGCTGCCGCCAGACTCTTCCTTGAAAAACAGCGGCATGTAATACGTGCTGTTATAGTTGATAATTACGCCCTTCTTGCACAGATTGAGAAGGGTATCTTTATCAACTCTATTCGCTTCCGAACACTTGCTGTCCGTGTACAGGTAATTATCAGCCGTCTTACCATAGAGAATAACGTTTTTCACATATTTCTCTTCAGCGTCAGCGTAAACAACAGTTATGTTATTCATTGATTAGTCCTCCTTGCTATTTTTATGTTGTTGATTTTAACCGGCGGTGCTCAGTTCAAGAGCGATAGCGGAATAAGGCTTGATAAGGGCGCCGGAGCAGCGGGTCTCAATCAGATACTTCTGCTGGTTGTAGTCGATATCGAAATCGTCGAACATGTTCACAGCGCCGCCGCGATCCGCGCCGACATTGTAATCCGCCAGATTAACGATAATGCCCATCAGAGCGCCGCCGTTCTTGCCGTTTACACCCTCCATAACCGGAACGGTCACAATCTCCTTAACGCGGAGCTTCTTTGCAAGCTGAGCGACATCAGTGTAGAGATCGCGACCGGTGGTATCGGTCAGAAGCAGGCAGTCGGTAAGAATGTCTTCAGTGGTATACAGAGTAGGCTGACCAGAACCCTTATAGTTCTTGCGGGCCTTGATAGCGGTGCGAATAAACTCGCGGGCCTTGTCGTCCTCAGTAGCGGAAGACTGGACGCTGACGGTAGCCTGAATGGTATACAGCTCCTCGTCCTTGAGAATGGGACGAATGTTCTGCTCATTGATCTTATCATCGCTGGAAGCAAGACGGCCGTCGCCAATCAGATAAGCGCGGGCCAGCTCCTCGTCCAGCATCATGCGCATTTCAGACTTCAGCCACGCCACAACGTCGAAATCGGTGATGTCGACAACATCGTCGCGATCCATCTTCTGCTTCTTGTAAACGGTAGTCGGAGTAGTGGTGCGCTTCAGAAGACCAAAGACCTCTTCCTTCTTCAGCTTGCCCTTGAAATACCCCTTTGCGCGGGCGTCGTCCTCGGTGATATCGGCAAAGATGGACTTAATGCGGGAAAACGGGGTGTGGTGCACACCGCTCATAACCTTCTTCACCCATCCGGTATCACGCTGAATAAATTCGGGGGTGTTAGCCAAAGTCTGGGCGTCAGGGAACAGATAGTCCACATTGTCAATGCCATGGGCAAGCACACTATCCTTTAGGCTGCCGTAGCGCTTGATATCGCCAAAGATCGTGGAAATCTCTTCGCTGGATACCTCAGACCCATCGGAATGAACGAGAACATTCTCTTTCTGACGGTCATCCTTATCAAACACGTTATGTTTCATAGTATTAGTTCCTCCTTTAGAATCGTCATCGTTATTGTCTTCAGACTCGGGGTCAGATTCCCCCTGGTCGTCCATAGCCTGACCGATCATAGCGTACATAACGTTTTTCTGCTCTTCGGTCATGCTGTTGATTACATCGGCGACAGTTTTCTCCTCATCGGAATCGGTCTTCTTATCAGGATCATCCTTCTTTTCGGAAGTTCCCTTCTTTTCACCGTCGTCTGCCTTGTCTTCCTGCTTATCAGCATCGGAATGCGACAAATAGAGCGGCATACCCGTATAGATGATCGCTTCATCATCCGAGTCTTCGCCGTGCTTGAGCATAGAATCGATAAAAGCGCCAGGATTTGCGCCGGCATGGACCAGGCTTACTTCACGAATCTCTCCATGAAGAACGTCGCACCCTCTCTGCTGAAGCTGATTGGCATAGATAGACAACGCACAAATGTCCCCATGTTTTACAAGAATCTTTCCGATCTCGCCGGATTCGGAATCGTTGAAAAAGCCGTAGGTATAAACACCTTCCGGACGATTTTCCAGCCATGCATGACCAAGCACATTGCGTGGGTCATTGTGCTGATGATTCCATACGAGAGGGACTTTGATTCCATCATCATGTTTGAACGCGTCTCTACGAATCACTCTTCCGTCAGAGCATTTAAGGTCGTTTCTGGTTGCCCATCCGCTGAAATCGCAGGCTTCAGGCTGAAATGCTCTTTCCATTTTGAATTTCCTCCTTATTTCGTTTTTGTTTTAGAGACCCTACTCTCGAAACTACTCTGTTTCAACATTTTCGTCTTCGACAGGCGGATTGATTTCCGGCTCTGACTCGCTCGGGGCGCTGAGGTTTTTGTTCCTAAGCTCGTCCGCTCTCGGGTCATCCGAAGGCTTCATGCCGATAACCTGCCGAATTTCATTCGATGTCATAATTTCGTTTCGAGTGAACTTATCAGCAATTTCAGCGATATCGTTGACAGGAACGAGTTTAAACGGGTCTCTAAAGAACGAAATCGACTGGGATTGTGATCGGGCGGTTTTTGTTAGAAACTTTCGTTTCATTTCGTCAACAATGGCTGAAATAATAGGCTCAATCGTTCGGTTATTGTAGTTCAGCATCGTTTTCTCGTCCGCCGTACCGTCCAATATGCTTTGAGTGATACCTAACTGGCTGTATAGCATACTCGTTAAATATTCAATCTGCGACATAAGGTTGTTGTTGACGGAACGATTCAACTGCGTAATTCGCTCGGTACCGTCGGCATAAGCAATACCGTATTTAGTACCGGACAACTGAGCTTCAATATCTTTTCGCCTGTTTTCGGCCTGTTGGCGCCTTGCTTCCGTCTTGATGACATAGGGCAACTGGATAATTAAATCTAATTTTCCAGAACCGCTCTGTTCATCGATGACGTCAAGTAGGTTAAGTTTTCGAATAAGCCGCTGCATGGTAGAGTTAGGCTCATTCACAACTGCGTACAGAGGATTTTCAACAATCGCTACTGTACTCTTTGGCACCAGTATGTTTTCTTTTGTCCCGGTCCGCTCGTTATAGAGGCGGACCCTAACATGCTGTGGATACCAATCTAAAATTTTACCGACTCGCATGGTTTGAATGTCATACGAACCGGTAACAGAAGGATTGTAAGTTGTATCAACGGGCACAATCGCCACGCAGCCTTCATCAAGCATAGATACGACAATGTCCTGAATAAAGGCTCTGGCGGTTTGGTCGATATTTGCTTCTACAGTAAGGCAGGTGTTCAAACCATCCTGAATAACGGATAAGAAGCGTCCATTTTCGTCCAGACGAATATGCTGCACATTTAACGCCGCAACATCCAAAGCAATCCGGTTATACACAGAAGTGATAATGGACCGCTCGTTGCCTCTGGTAAGGCGGATACGGTCGGGTCTGGACGAATAGCCAGGTCCAACATCCTGATAGGTTGTATAATCAGTTCCCGTAAATGCGTTCCAAGCATGTTTCAGTCTGGATCCAAAAGACATTCCCATTTGAATCATCACCTCCTTTTTAGTCGAACGCATCACGATTGAGCTTGTATGCGATATATGCATCCATCATCGCGGCAACAGCGTCAATCTTTTGCTCGTATCGTTTCTTGAGCAATTTTCGATTTCCGTTGGTATCTTCAAGGGTAATGCAGTTACCCATAGCAAAAGTCATGAGTTCCTCATCGAAGAGAAGCATCCTTTCTTCGGAAAGCTTCTTTAATTCCCCAAGAGGAACCGATTCCGTTTTGGCGCCCTGAATAACTTTTTCAATGCCAAACGGACCATTTTCCTGTTCCCATCTGGCGACAAATTCTTTGGCGTTATACGGGTCAAAGCCAAGACAGCGAACATCATAGCCGCACTCTGAAATATGATTGTCGAGGTCTTCGTAAACGTCCATCATATCGAGCACAGCGCCCTCTAAAACAATTAAACTGCCTTCGGCCATGAACTGATCGTATTTGATCCTCATAGCTGCGGGCAGTTTCATCAATGTCATAGAAGTTATGTAATTTCGTGTCTTGATGCCAAAAGAGCCATTTGACAATGGGAACAAAAACGTAAAAGCGCAGAAGTCATCGCCCTGCGATAAATCTGCACCAAGAGAACATGGCATCTGCCAATAGTCTCTCTTTCGGTGAGGAAGCGTTTCTTCATAAGTAAAGTAGTAGGTATATCCCTCCATGGGCAACCCAAAACGCTTCGCGAGAATATCGTTTCGTGCGGCGGGGGCTTTCTCAGCTCTTTCCACATCCAATTGGTAAGTTTCGTAACTCACAGTTTTACCAAGATTCGGATTGGCCTTAAGCCACATTTCCGGATCTCCAACTTCGTCAATCGAATCGAGTTTGTACCACCATATGGATACATGCGGATTGATGTAATCTCCTTTGAGGATGTCCATCAACTCCATTTTGATAGTATCGCCGCTTCCGTTACGGACTGTACCTTCGGAACTGATTGCTACAATAATGTAGTCGTTTACTTTTGAAGCGCCCTGTTCAATCGCACCGATAACATCCTCTCGAATGTCGCCGGAAAGCCATTCATCAACCGTTGCTACCTTAATCTGCAAACCCTGGAGCTTGGCGATGCTCATCGGTCGAACTTCAAGAAGAGAACCGGTAAGAAAATTCTCCACACCTTTTTTGGTTGACGCCAATTTGGTGCGATTTGCTTTTGAGCCAGTTGTGTTCTGTAAAGAACCTTCCGTCAGAAACTGGAACAACGGTCCGCGAGAACGCGTTATCGCAGTACGCAAAGGAGACATAACTTCTTCCGCCTGCTTCATGGTCGGCGCCGTGGTAATTTGGTGTGTGGTGGAAGTGTCAACGTTGAGAAAGTATCCCTGTAGCGTAGAAGCGTACATTGATTTTGCAGCGCCTCTGGCCACGATAAGATACTGTTTATTGATAAGACGCTTCTTGACGTTCTTCCGAATGTAATGTCCGCCGTGACCGTCTGGATTTGGTTGGTATACGCTTCGTTCGACAAAGTAATACCATCCAAAAATCTGTTCGCCCCACAGCTTGAATGTGTCCAGCAAAGAAAGATCGGACCCATCAGTAAGAGTCAGTTCCGCTTCGCAATAGGCGATCCATCCTTCAACCGCCTGGTCGTCATAGTAAACGCCGGGATTGGCAATAAGGTCGTCAATGCGATTCATCTCCATGGAGATTTCTTTGTTTACCGGGATTTCCCCTCGAAGAACAGCATCACGAAACATGCCGTAATATTTGGGGACGGCAGTGTTTGATAATGCCATGGTGAGTTCTCCTTACTTCTTCTTCGCCATCTCTTCAACAATCTTTCTAATCTTTCCCGCATTATTGTAGATGGTGATAGCTGTAGTAGTTGCCGTAGCAACGCCAGTAGCTACTTTCATAGCTTCGGAAATAAACTCTTTTCCTTTATTGATGTCGGAATTAGTTAACTGGCTATACTGCTTTTCCATTTGAAGACGATTCAAACGTGTACGAAGCTCAGCATCACTCATGTCGTTAATACTTTTTCCTCTTTCGTACAATTCAGCAAGTTTTTGCCGGTTTCTATCGCCGACGGCTTTGACCGCTTTGGCTTCGGCAGTATATCCGTACTTTTTCAAATCCGCTACGTCTCTATCATTAGCGTCAATAGCGTTTTGAAGTCTTTTGGCTCGTATCTTTCCAGCCAGGGTCAAAGAGCCATCTTTGTTTTGGTAACGTCGAACGCCCCATTTCATTCCTTTGATACCATGATGAAAAAGCGAAGCATTATCCATTTTGATTTTCTCCTTTCTCTGCTGGTTTCGGGTCGACAGAAACATTGATCCTCCACTCAAGCTCTCTTATCTGTCTGTTGATAGACTCGATAACTGCTGAACTAAGCGGAGGATCAAAAGCCAACCGAACCTTTAGGTAAATGTAAGTTTTAACAAACTCAAGACGGAAATCATCTTGCAGAAATTCGGACCATTCGGCGCCGTCATCTTCGATACGGAATCCCTCAGCAGGACCGACACCAAGTTGAGTAAGAACAGAAAATACCGAATTGATATGCATGATGATATCCTGGTCAAAGTGCTCGTATTCTTCTGTAATTCCGAGCAGTTTTTTAATCGATGTCAGTATGCTGTCCATATCGAATTACCTCACTCTCTAACGGCAATGAATTTCTTCATGCAAAAGCCTTCGATACCGGCAACTGTACAGACCGCATACCAATCATCATTGGAATTTGCCATGTCGATTTTCAGTTCGTCAAGAGCCTTTGCTTCCGCGATTACATTTGAATCGGCAGAAGCTTTTTCTCGGATATTCAGCGACAGACAATTAACCACTACGCCAATAAGACCGTCGCAGACATCGCTGCCATCTCCGTAAACTCCGTCGGGGTTTTCCATATCGACATCTTCATACATCGTGCTCATAAAATGTACTCCTTTCAATTTTTTCGCCAAGGGCAAGTATCATTGCGGCTCCTTTGAACCGGTTTTAAGATAAGGATACTTTCGTCTCCGTAGTGAATAGCGTTATGTGTTTTTAGCTGCGTGCATATCACATTTTCCAAATCAAAGACGCAAGGATTTCGATTTATGATATCCTCATAAGTAATCGGATTGATGTGGTGTATTAGTACCGGTCCAAATATTTCATGGCCGGCAATTCCCAAATCGCACCCATTATCTCGAATGATAACGTCATCTCTAAAACTCAGCCATTCGCTGGAATGATAAAATTCTTGATTAAGCCACCTTTGAAAACCGAAAGTAGCTTCGCCGATTTTCCCATCCAACTTCAGATAACGGAATCGTTCCTCAAATGTCGGAAGAGATATCAGTTCCGTATAAGTTCTAACACTCATCTTCATCGCCCCCGGCACCAGAATAATGACGCATAGCGTTAAGAGCATTGGTGTAGAGTTCTTCGACACGTTTTGCGGATTGAAGATTTTGTGTTTTAGCCTCGATAAGCTCTTTCTGCTTCTCAAGAATTTCTTTTTCTATCTTTTCCTTAGTCGAACCAAGTTTCAGATAATGAGTAATAACCTGAGAAGAAGCAGTTCCTTCTCTTAACTGCTTTTCAGCAAGATCAACAGCCAAAGAAACTAACTGATTTTCTCTAGCCTCCGGAGATAAAGCCGGTCTCATCTTTCTTGACGACTCAGAAGAGCTTGCAGCTTTACCTTTTGGCATCCTTACTGCCTCCTCTCTGTTTGTTGCCATGTACTATTTGTTTTGCAAGTACCTGTTTCGCATAGGTTTTGATACAGTATTTGAGAGAACTTACAGAGCTGGCTTCCATCAATCACCGAAAGGAGAAAAACATGAAAGGAAGAAGGAGGAGCACATGAAGAAAAGCTGCCACCAACCCTGTAAGCTCGCTCAAATACTGCATCATTTCCTAAAAGCGAACCCCAAAAATAACCCCCGGGGATTTTTTTAAGACCGCCGCGATGTGGGAGGGGGTGAAGTTTTTTCGATACCCCCCCCCTATACCCACGAAGCAGCAGTACAGTCGTATCACATGGCGAAGAAATCGCCGAAAACTTATTTCACAAAAAAGTAAGAATCAACAGCAAAATAAAAACGACAAGACGAGCGATGGTATCTGTCCATACTCCAATCAAGTCGTTGCTGAATTCCTTTTTACTTTCTTGTAAATGTTCATGAAATCATGTTTAATGATCTCATCAATTGCTCGTTCAATCTCTTGTTCATTCTCTTCATCTGAAAACTGTTCAGAAGTTTTTGCGATTCGAGCGAGATAAGAACAAGTATTGTAACCTTTTCCTACATCGAACAAGAACCAATCGGAGAACCGTTCAAACGGATCGAAAGGATTGTCAAATGTAGTAAGAGCACAAGAACCATTCATACTAGGTCACTCCTCTCATTTCAAATAGTTCGACACAGTGCTCGTAGAGATTCCCAAAGCTTCAGCGATTTCAGATGTGCTGTAACCAGAAGCATTCATGGAAGTAATCTTCTGCATCTTGGCAGTACTCAAAGTGGTAGATGCTCTTGGTGTAGCACGCTGCCTAAGCACATCAATGTCCGCATTGTCTATGATTTGACGCAGCCTGTTCTCGCTGATAGCTCCAGCCTGGATTGCTTCCCATTCTCGGTCTGTTATTTTGATGGTTTCTTTCTTTGCGCCCACCATAGACCGGGCCTGGGTAAGAGCTTGTTGACTGGCTTTCTTGATTTCGCCGCTTGTCATGCCTGGATTATCCTGTTTCTTGGCGGCTACTACCGCATTAGCTATAGTCTGGGCCTGCCTCTCCCTGGGGGCGTTCTTTAATGCAACATTAAGCTTGGCGGTCAACGAATCGACCTCAGCCCGGTAGGTCTCTTTAGCAGAAGCAGAATATGGGACCTTTCCTGTAGATAACATTTCCAGACGCGCCTGATTTGCCAGGGCCTTCATTTTATTAGCATAGTTCGCATAGGCCCTCTCAATTGGGGAATCCACGTCAGATACAAGTGTGTAGGCGTCCTTTGTTTCAGCCATCTTGGTACTGGGTTGTGTTCTAACCTTAGTCCTACCGGTCCTTTTGTCCACATAAACGGGGTCATCAACCGGTTTCCACACAAGTTCTCCGGTTTTTTCATCAATCTTGGGGCTTCCTTGTCTTTTGACCACCGATACCTCCGACTTTGCGCGGGAGATAAGGGTAGAAGCACCCTCATGATAACGTCCATCCTCCACAGTACCTTGATATTTTTTCTTTAAGGAACTAATACCATTGTCAATTTCACTCTGCTTGTAATCGAGCTTGTGTTTTTCAGCATCAATAACTACCATCGAATGCCGAACTGCTCTTGCAAGCTCTTCTCTGGTGGCACCTTTGATGGTCATATCCGTAATCAGATTAGAGATAACGCCCATCTCTTTCTGGGTATCCCGCATTTGCTTAAAGGTTCCTTCTTTCTTTCCGCCATATTCGAGCTTAGGATCGAAATCCTTGATTAGCTGCGGGGTAGAAGTAATCTTAACCTTGCTTTTTCCTGAGTTGCATGGAATGACCATAACAGTATCACCGTCAAAGTCGGCTCCAGAAAGGCGCTCCGCAACCTTGCTGTTAATACCGATGGCATCTTTCGGAGTATTACCAAGAACCCTTCGCGCTTCCGCCTGTTTATTGTTGACGGTGAGGATCGGGATTTCAAAGGTTCCGCCATGCGGGTAACGAACCAAAGCTACGGTTTCGCCATTCTTATAGTTCGGCGCATAGACCTCGTTATCTTTCATTGAGGTAATCGGTAAAATAACTTGATATTTCTGGCGGGGTAGAGCGGCCGCTTGCAGATGTACAGCGTCATAGTCACAGCTATCGGCAAAAGAACTGAGCAGCGATTTCTTGACAGTGGGGTTGGTTAGAGAACAAATCTCATCAAACTCGGCCATCTTATCGCTTATCGCAAGATTAAGCTGCTTATCCACCAAATACTTTGGCTGTTTAGAAAGAAACTGCGAAGGAAGCTTATCGGCCCATTCGCCCCAATCGCCTTCTTCAGCTCTTTTATTGATAAGAGAAAGGGACTGCTTCTTTCCTGTCACCGGGTCAGTGTACTTTCCATTTGGGTCGTCATAATAACTCTGACCGCCATGCTCCTTAATCGCCGAGCCAAACGGATTATCCGGGTCATCCTTTATTTTCTTCAGCACATCTTGTGTCGGCGTACCCTTCTTTTTATTAGTGTTAAACACAACGTCAACACCATCGGGAAGGTCATCGGAATAAACGGCCATCCCTTTAAGATAGTGCGTTCCGTCCACAAGAATACGAACCTGCGCATAATGTGCATCGCCAAGAGAAAGATCATCCACGCCTCTTCGAAGTTCGATAACGCCATCTTTCTGAATCCCGCCATCTTCTGCGTAACGAATTTGGAGCCGCTTGGAATCCATACTGGAGGGGTATTCGAACGCTTTTCTAAAAGACTCGCCTTCGTCATAAGAGATGTAGTCCCTCACAGAATGAACATTTTCAAAATTATAAATCTCTTTGTGTTCTGTTCCGGGAGGGCAGATAACTTTAATGTTGGTCTGCTTTCCAGGATTCGTAACCTGCGGAACACCGCCGCCATATATCGGATAACCTTCCATCTCCAAAATATAAAGAGCCTGGTTTAGCTTTTCTTTAGAGATGCCCAGTTCCCGCTCAACGCCGGTTCCAACATCTATCATTCCTTTTTCAGCAATCTGCTTTTTTAGGAATTCGGCCGTGGTTTTAGCCTGGTTCATGCGGGCTTCGGACGATTCGTTGAGCAAAGAACGAACGGAAGAATCATTAGCGAATCCCATCTTCTCCGCGATTTCGTTCAGACTGTAACCTTTTTCCCGAAGCGCCTTAGCAGTCGAAACGTCGGCGGATCTTCTTTCATCTTTCGCCAAGCTCATCTGTGTCCTGAACTGCGTTGTGCTAAGGCCCATAGATTTGGCAATGGCTACTTCACCAGTGTAGGTTTTCCCATCTTTATCTGTGAAAGTGAATCCGGATTTCTTCATCTCTTCCACTCGCGACAGAAAATCCCCGCTATGCTGGTAAGGGTTATCTCCAGAACCCCAGGGATAACGACCGGAACGTCTCGGCATTCCATAGTGCATCAGCATTTCCTCCACAAAGGAATTCATGGTTTAACCCTCCTGTTCTTTGATTTTTCGAATCACCTTGTCAAAAGTGATGATTTTGTCCATAATCGGAACGATATCTTCGGCTGTCGGTTCATCGTACAGAATTTCATTGTTTTGATACAAACGAAGCTCTATATCGATATCAGCAGGTTTTATTTTGTACTCCAAACAAAAAAGAGCAGCATATATTTTAAGCTGCTCCATGTGCGCCGGAATAGCTCCGGTCTTTAAATCATGAATACGAAGGAACCGGTTTCGAAACATGATAGTGTCGGCGGTGCCAAAACAATTTTCCGAATAAAACAGAATTTGCTCTGGTATCATTTTGAAACCGATCGCGTCATTGACATACATGTTCAGTGTTTTTTGAGACTTCGGCAATTTCTGCCCAAGACGAATACACTGGCACGCAAATTCGTGAAGAACGGTTCCTTTTTGCGTAGCGAGGAATTTGGAATATGCTTCCGCCACCTTGTCCTCGCTGTAGTTAATCCAATGATATTTGCTGGCACTGAGAAAAGCGTGTTGCCCTTCAAGATTCGAATGATTGTTGAAGATCATGCAGCACTTCCTCCTTGTTCTCCGGGCAGATGAATCTTGAGAACGACATCTCATCCATCTTCCCGACATAATACTCTTGATTCGGTTGTCTCTTTGCGCCAGCGCTTTGTTTACATTCCAAAGAAGCCCATTTATCGTTGTAGAGAATGAGCAGATCGGGAATGCCTTGTAAATATCCCGAATCGCTTTTTATAACGATGCAACCAGGAAATCTTTTCTTAAGCTCTTTAATGAGCTTTGCTTGGAATTGACTTTCAAGCATGGTTAATGGGCCTCCTTTCAGTGCTTTTTGCAAAACGGAAAAGGGAATGTCTATCTTTAAAAATAGCTATTCTATCCTTCTCTTCATAAAAGGGCATGTATTTTTCGCGCGGAAAAAAATAGACAATAAAAAAAGCCAAGACACCGTTAAGCATCTTGGCCGCGTCAATTATTCAGTTTTAGCGTTTAGCTGTTATTTCGAAGATAGCGTATCAAAATCCAAATGAGCCACAATCCTCCAGTACAGAGTACCAAAATAAAATCCAACAGCAAACCGCCAAAGCCTCGCTTTTTACCATTCTTACTCATTATGTTCCTCCTTGTCGTTGTTCTTTTTATGAAGAACCGATGGGATTTTTCCGACTCCTCGTTTAACAGTATCAGCAACACCCGATACCACTTGCTTTGTTTTTTCTTTCCTCTCAGAACGCCTTATACTTTTCTCAAGCAATAGTTCTGCTTTTCGTTTTTCGGACTCAATGAACAGACGCTGACTTTCATCGATAACTTCCTGCGTGATATACAAAACGCGAACAGTAGTCCCTGGTTCAACTTTCTGTTTTGCTTTTGGCTCAGATTTAATCACCTGATTGTTGACACAGTTTCTATATTTTTCGTCGGCGTCATCAATAAGAGTCGGAGAGAGGACCGCCTTTAGCCCAAGGCTTGTCAGTATTTCTATAGCTTGCTCCGACGTGGTTCGATATTCCGAAGAATATAACTTCGGCACAACGACCAGTTTTTTCCGTTCCTCAATCGTCTTATCTGCATAATCACGAACAGCTTCGATAGCAGGTTTGACAAGAGGCACTATGGACGCAGCCATAGCGATTCCGGTTGCAATATTACTTGTGGTTTTAGGTGTTTTCTTCTCTCCGCTCATTGTCCTATCCCCTTTCATAAGGGCAATAAAAAAGTGCGCCCCCTTATGAGAGACGCACCGAAAAAGTGAATCCCTCATTGTTGCCACATAATCTCAATCAAGTCGCAAAGGACACATGAGTAAAGAGAGAAAACACTTTTTACCAAAGTAATTTCCCCTTGCAACATGAAAACTATTAGATTGTGTGGCTTTTACAGTATAGCACAAAAGCCAAAATAAAGAAAGAAATTTATTTATAAACCACTTGACTTTTTGCTTGGTTTGTGGTATGTAATTCCGGCTTGTGGTCAAATGCCCACTTTTGTTCGCCTTATTTATTTAAATATTAAAACTTTTTATCGCAATTAAATAAGAAATAAAAGTGGGCAAGTGGGCTTTTTAGTGATTTTCCGGCACCCAATTTGCGCAAATCGGCCAAAAATGGCCAAAAAACGCCAAAAAAGTGCCGTTTTCAGAAAATGCACCCGATTTTTTCTGCCCACTTTTGGTTCGCAAAACCGGGCTTTTGCCCACTTTTTTTGGCCAAAAATGAGATTTTTCGTCCGTACAAGCTCCAAAATTTCCCCAAAATTGCTCAAAGCCCACTTTCTTAAAAATAAAAGTGGCCACAATTTCGCAGATTTTCAAAGAGTGTACGGACGTTTTTCTCATCTCCAAATCCGTCCAGTCTGTTTATCAATCAATATAATGCGGCCTTCGATTTCAAAATCAGCAAGCTCACAGATATAAAACAATGTATGTAGCAGTCTGTGAAATCTTTCGTCTTCTTTATCGATGTTCCGCAAAGCCTCGAAAGCCGTTGGGTCAGAATATCCCTCCGAATTCTTTCGAGGATTGTTTTCACGATTAGCGATAGCCATCAGTCCCTCCTTTGTTTGTTCCATTCTTCAATGTCGATTCCGTATTGTTTCAGTTTATATGTGCACAGCCAAACCATATCGGAATCAGTCATCTCATAGTGTTTAATCAGCTCGTTCAATCTTACGGCAAAAGTGTCATAGAACTGCTTTAAACGCCTCGGTCCAAAACCGAACTCCTCGTGCAGATGCCATAAGATCATCGCGTCAAGTTCGTTAGCGTGCTTGCGATCGTACTCTGCGAGCTGCCTGCGGATTTCGATATCCATCGCTTTCTTTTCTGCGGCAGTCAGATGCGCTCCGTACACTTTTCCTCCGGCTTTCTTCATATACATAATCGGAACCTCCTCCGTCCATAATCCAGTTTTCCTTAGCGAAGAACAAAGGTACTCCGATTAGGCAAAAGAATATAAAAGCAGTGGCGTCATTTTCCGGTAAAATAGAAATAACCCCGATGCCGATAAGCACCAGGGCGTAAATTTTGTTTTTAATTGTTTCTTTGCTCCACATGATATCCTCCTTAAATATCACCAGAAGAACGATATTGGCTGTGTCCTGAGTCAAATCCGTGAGGATAACGCGCTTTCAGCTTCTCTACGTTCATCTGTAAAATCGTTTCCAAATCAAAACCGAGAGCCTGAGCGCTTACCGCAAGATACCAAGCCACATCTCCAAGCTCTTTGGTAATGTGGTACTTATCGAGATCATGCCCCTGGAAGAGATGCTTCTTCAAAATATCAATACACTCTCCGGATTCTCCATTAAGACCCATGAGTCCGTTTTGGAGCTGCTGAGAGTCGGTCAGGGATTGATTGGCAGTACGGTAAGCGGCTTTCTGGTATTCGTTAATTGTCATCTGATATTCACCTTCAATTATTCTGGAGCGAATAAGTTTGCTTACAGAAAGATTATGCTTTTTGGCGATAGTTTTTAAGGCTTCGTATTCATCGTCTGTTAGACGAATACGATACTGCTTACTTCTCGGATTTATAGCTTTTGGTCTGCCTCTCTTTTTGTTATCTGTCATCTGATATTCACTCCTGTGTTGGGTATGTAGTGTTTGCAACGAAGTTCGACTGGTTCAATGTGCTTTATATCGCGGACGCGAATCATGGATACTTTTTTACCATCTTCGCAAGGACGACTCACATATACTTCATCGATTGCTTTCTGAGCTTCGAGAAATTCTGTTTTCAGAGAGCATACTTCTCTGTGTCCGCAGCGTGTACACTGGGTTTCTTTTACACCGTAATCACTCATTTTTATCTCCTTTCAGCGCAAAAAATAAGAGCCGAGGTTTAATCCTCAGCCCTTTTCTTTGCTTTATGATACATCCAAGCTTTGCAAATTGTTTCTTTACACTTTGGATAATCTGGTCGTCCACACTTATTGCAAATGAGTTCTTCTCGTCCGAGATCCGGTATGTCTTCTTCAAATTCTTTAATAACAGTTGTCCATGTTCCATCTTTCTGACGAACAGGACAAACCATTTTAGATTTAACTTTCACGGGCACCGCCTCCTCATCTACAAGTATATTTTATCACAAAAAGCATAAAAGTAAAAGGGCTTGTCAGGCCCCTTTACCTTTGAAATCGAGTAGCTTACGAAATTAGAATCGTATAGCGTTCCTTCAGGCTCTCGAGCAAATCATCGTCTGCTGCAATGCTGATATGAAATTCAATCTTGTTCTTGTCATTTAGCACAACTTGAACAATTCCTTGAATTCCTTCAGCAAACAGCATTCTCAAACAAGTGCCGAGTTGCCTGTCGTTCACTGCTAGAAAATAATTCATAAACGTTACCTCCTTTCACAATAGGAGATGCGTTTTTCGTGCAGCTACTTTTCGTTTTCCTCATAACCGGTGATCAACTCGCTATACGGAAGCTCTTCAATCCAGTCACAGAATGTATGCCACTCATCGAGCTTATGGTTCCTCCGGCTCTTATGAATGTTGGCCAGAACCTCATAGTTGAGCATGACTGTTCGTTTCTGGTTGTAGGAAGAGGGGAGAAGCTGGATCATCTGCCACCAGTATTTCTTGTCTTTGGTTTTGAGGTAAAGATCTCTAAAATGGTTTAAGACATTGCACGTCATTCTGACGAAAGTTTTTGGCGTATAATAACACCACTGCCCATTCACATCGATTGCGGCCAAAGGTTCACAATGCTCAATATCAACTCGTTCTTCGTAAGGAGGTAAAGAATTCTCATCAAACAAATGCTCACACGAGAAATCCTCCAACGTAAACTTCTTCGCCGCGATCTTGTGCATCGTCGAGCAGCTATTAGCAACCGTGCCGACCTTATAAGTGTCGAATTCTTTCCCATTAATGGACTATCTTTTACCCACCATTAAATAGTGAGGACACCATTTCGGTTTTCATGGGCTTCGTTTCCTAAAACCCAGCTACGTATCAATAGTAGCCCTACTCCCCCGCCCAGAAGGCATAGGGGATAGCCTCTACAGGTTCGCTTTAAAGCATATAAAATATTTTGCGATATATAAGTTATAGTTTTTCTCTTTCTGACCATGATCTAGGAACTATACGATGAACTTCAGAGCCTTTTTCGATAATGATATCTTCATCTGAATATCGCTTTTTTCCAGCCGAAGTCAATGTCCCGTCAGAGTTCTGATATCTTCTCACTTCCCATTTCATGCCTTTGATTCCATAATGGGATAAAATCTCATTCATGTTTAAAACCTCCTTTCTTAAAAACTCAAAAAAGAGAAAGTGTAGTCTTGTACGGTTCGTTTCCCGCCCGAGAGTCGCTCGGTCTTATTTCTTATATGACACCATCTCAGGTGCTGGGACCTTCCCCCAGGACTCATTACTGCTACTTCTTTCTCTTCATAAAAAGGCATGTATTTTTCGCGAAAATGTTTAAAGCGTTTCCCACGGGATTCCAATGGGTGGTTCCCCGTTAGCCGCTAATGCGACCCCTGCCGATAAGCAGGAAAAGTGTTTCATTGGCAGAAAGAACTACCAATACAGCGGCGCAGTAATATCAACATATACCGTAATCATCCGCATGAACTTGCGATGATCCGTTCCCGCGTTGCGAAGACGTTTCATAAGGCCGAGGTCGTTAGGTCCAATTACCAAATATCCTTCGCTATCTCTGATGTTTTCATATTTTCGCTCACTATCGCTCTTCTTCCAAGAGTTCATCGGATTCCGCATCCCACGGATCGCGTGCTCCCAACCCACAACTTCAAAATCAGTGATTTTTAGCATAATCGTTCTCCTCCAATTTGTCTTTAATCAATCCTAGAATTTCTTCAACTATAGAACGAGTGTTATTGTGAAGCTTGATGTATTTTTTGTGGGAATCGTACCAAGAAAATATTTCTGTGAGATCATCCTTACTC
This sequence comes from Zongyangia acetica, assembly GCF_038739695.1. Lineage (NCBI taxonomy): Bacteria > Bacillati > Bacillota > Clostridia > Eubacteriales > Oscillospiraceae > Zongyangia > Zongyangia acetica. The sequence continues at coordinate 36,442 of NZ_JBBEWN010000014.1, forward strand.
CAACTAAAAGACCACCAATCACAAATCATTTCCAAAATATAATGATATGGCATTTCGAGAACAGTTTCTCCTTCATCGGGTTCATCGTTGATGAGCACCCAATGTTGCCAGTGATGTGGGTTAAAATGAATGTGATGAAGCCATGCATAGTTGAAAGCTTCTATAATATCCGAAGTCTTTTTGCTCCCATAAAAATATTTATCATAAGCATCGTATTCTGCCGCTTCGTCCTTACTTGCGTCATGAATATCAATATTGAACGTTGCAATATCGTCGACACATTCAGGCAAATTTGTGGCAAGCCAGTCATAACCTTTTTTCACATTGTCCCTATGGGTTTTCAGATACAAGTCATATTGCCGTGACATTTTATCTTCTCCTTTCCCAATAATCTAGTTCTTCTTTAAAAAGCTTGAAGAACTCATAGTAATCTTCAATCGTCCGATTACTCTGAGAACACGTGTTAGTTCTGCCTAAATGCTTGTACCAATTGACCATCATACCGCTATCAAGATGAATAATATAAAACTCATCATTGTTGGTGAACCAAGCAAATTCATCACAGATGACAGTGCCATAACAAAACGCGTCCATCAATCTATCATAACCAATAGTTTCTTTCACGATTTCGCACAGTTTATCCCTTTCGATGTGATACTGCGGAAGTGATTCTAATTTATTCGCCATGCCCTGAAAAGCGTTAATGATTGTGACTTCTCCGTTCTTTTGACGGCCGACAATCAGCACTCCGTCGTCTCGTTTGGAGAAATCAACGCCAATAATCAGGCTTTCATTGATTTTCGGATTTTTCATCAAGATCCACCTGCTTTCTCAAATATCGAACTAGGTTTTCGCATAATTTGCGATGTTCACAGCGAACAAGAGTATCTGTTATTTCAATAATATCGAAGCCGGCATAATATTTTTCCGGTTCCTTTACGTCAGCCGTAAAATTGGCACACCCATGACAGTATTCTTGGACATCCAGTTTAATCATTGGTATCCTCCTGACCAAGCAGCTCTTTTGGAATAACTGTTTACATATTTGGTTTCATTGAAATTCCGTTTCTCACTCAAAGCACGACTGATCGCTAAATCAATAGCGGATCTGGACTTCAAGTGATAATAGTACAGTTCTTTGAAAGGCGTATTTAGCCTATCAGTTCTTCCCGCAGACTGCTTCATAATTTTGTAAGAGTAATTCTGCGAGTAGAACACGATGGTGTCAGTGCTTATGCAGTTCCATCCTTCGGCTCCGGCTGTATACTGCACCAGATAGACCCAACTGTCTGAAGTGGGGATTGGTTGATGCTTATGACCGTTCCATTCTGCAACCTTAACATCGTCTCCGTAATATAGATTCTTAAGAATATCCAGTTCGTAGTCGAAGTTATAGAAAACAATCATTTTCGGATGTTTCTCAAATAATTCCATCAAAGCGACTTGCCTGGAATCATCTGAATTCACGATCCTGCGCCATACATAACACAGCTCTCCGGCATTCGTGATCGGTTCATTTTTATAAGGGTTCCATCGAAGCTTTGAAGCATCCTTATACTTGGCGACATCGTACTTCACGTAAACATCTTCGTGGTGCGAGACAGTTTCCCGTTTGAAATCCATCTCCACAAGAATTCGATTGCGAAGACGGATTAAACGCCCGACGCCCAAATACCGGTCTACTTTCGGATACTTGCCGTTTACCCAGGTCATGACCATGTGTTCTTCTTTGAAAGCTGTTCTGTTTTTATAGAACCCATTGGCTACAAAGACTGGAATATAATCCTCCCATGTGTCTCCTGGTGTGGCGGAAAGCAGAATCCACTCGTTAAGCTTGGCTATTTTCAGAAATGCTTTTACCCAAGCTCCGGAACCCACGACCCTCTGTTCATCAAATATAAAGAAGGCGTCCGTTACCGTTGCATATTTGCCGATGTTGTTCCACGAATCGACTACCACTTTATTGGAATATGAACTTGCTTCGGAATGGGTAGAAAGAAGGAAGGGCGAAAGCTCACCCTCCCATTCCTTCGTATCCCTTTTTCTTGCTGTCGTGATGATGTACAAGTCTTTAGGGCTTTTCATCTTCATGTATTTTTTTGTTCCGAGTTCGCCTCCGTTTTGTTTGTAGTAATAGGCTAACGCGGTTCTGGACTTACCGCTTCCAACGCCGCCGCACAGAATGCAGCCGTTTTTCATCCTGTCAACGGCGTCCAGTTGATAATCTCTTAAAGATATACCAGCCATTACAAACTCCTAAGAAGTCGCCGCATCGACCATATATCGGAAAAATACATCATAGTGAACCAATAGTTGTCCAGAGAATCATTTTCAGTCATTGGTTCGGTCAGTGAATTTCCGACTTTGATGTAAGCGGCAACGCCGAGGAGAGATAGCTGAATATAACACATCAGAGCCACTACCATGTCGATATCCTGAGCGGCTACTAAGATATGATTCTGGTAATTCAGGTTGGCTTTTTCCAGCCTTTTTCTCGCTGCATGAATACCGGCAATCAAAGTAGCTCCAGCGCCGCAGCAAGGATCGTTCAGGGTGATGTATCCGTCTTTCTTGACCTTTTCAACAATATCTTCCATGGTGATTTCCGCCATCAGCTCGCAAACATGGTAAGGTGTAAAAATCTGCTCATGTTCTTTGCTGTTAAGGCCAAGTTCGGTGTAGATACTTCCCAAAAAGTCCTGCTCTTGATTTTCTTCCAAAGCCACTACCATATATGCAGCAAGTTCGGAAAACAACGGCTGCTCCTGTTTGTTGTATCTTTTGATAGTCCGCAAATATAACGCCTCTCTCTCGTCGAAGTGGTCTTTATCCACCGGATTCGATAAAGCGCAAGCGAACATAATAATGAAGTCGCTCCATACATCCCAAGAACGATGCCGGTAGGTTAGTTGTCTGAACACTCGCAGAAATTCTTTTCGAGCGTCTAAATGCTTTTCCGAATTTTTACCGGCGGGCTTTTTTCGGTTAGGTTTTTCCGAAACCTTAGAAACACCTTTTTTAAAACCTTCGGCTACATTCTCTCCATATTTCAGATTGTCAGCGATATGCTTCGGAATTTGTTTTTTAACCGGTTGTTTTCGTTTAGTTTTTTTCTTTTTCCAAAACATTGCTGCATTATACCTCCTTTTTACAAAGGCGATCGCAAGCTGTTTTGTTTACAACAGAAGTAGAAAAAGTGATTTCAGGAAAGCAATCCTGTGAAAAACTAAGAGTTATATCAAAATCTGTGATAAGCTCCAAGTCTGGATGCACCAACGTATCGGATCGTTTGATAAGTTCTTCTCCAGCATCTTTAATTTGTTGAACGAGTTTTTCTCTATATCTTTTGTTACTGGTTTCCATATGTTTTTCTCCCTTCGGTAATTGATGGAACGGGGCTGTTTCCTCTAGCCTTAGGACATTTACCTTGCTGGCAATATCAGGCACCCCTTTGTCCATCTTCTAAAATATCAATACCACGGAGCCTCTTCCGGACCTTCCTCCGCAGCATACTTCTCGGCGAACTCATCCTCTTCGATGGTCACATACATCGTTTTCAGATAAGCCTTAACGCCAGTCTTGCCATTGACTTCCCAGTTGTAAGGGCGGATTACCAAATCGACCGTCCTAATCTCCGCAAAGTCCAGAGTGGCAATAGACTCCTCATCAAGATTCGTCTGTGCCCGTCTGGTAATCATAACAACCTTGGGCGGGATATTGTCGAAGCTTACCGCAACCTGAATATAGTGACGAGGCTCTTCGTCCTCATCACGAGGGGAGAGAACCCTCACATTCCAACCGTCTTCAATCAGCTTCTGCGCCATATCTGAATCTTCGATGATGACACAGAAGTTACGGCTTCCGGCACGATTGTATTTCGATTCCTCTCCTTTGAAATTTCTGAAAATGATGTGCGCATTTTCAATGATGATGTTGTCTACGTTCTTATAAGCCATGATTGGTCTCCTTTCAAAAATTGTGTTTTTCACATGGGAACGGACACGATCTGCACTCTTCATCGGTGCAATCGCAAGAAGTGTTGCTAAAGTCGGATTTAACCAACACAAATATCACAAGGGCAATAACCAATAAAACAAGCAAAGATATCACCTCACATCAAATGGCGTTGGCTCTTCTTCATGCGGTTCTCCGGCTCCAAACCATGGGGGAGTGTTGTCGGAAACAAACGGCTCGTCTGCAACAAACCGTTCGAAATCCCCATAAGAAGACAGAGACTTCACCGCCTCGTCTACAAGATTGTTGTAGTAAGTGCGATCGATGTCATTTTCCTTACCGAGTTCCCGAACCATCTCAGACTCCAGCCATCTGAAGCCTTTCGAGCCTGTCGCGGCCGCATAGCCTTTTTCTCCGGTTTTCCTATTCTCCGTTTCGCGAAGCAGAATACCGCCTCCGCATCCTGGTTTGATGGGACAGAACTGACCGACCTTACCAATGAAATGATAATTGTGGCCTGAAGCAATCATGTCGTTGAGTTCCTCATTAGAAACGTCTAGCCATTTAAATCCATACGAACTTTTTCCATTCAGACGATTATATTCTGCTTTAGAAATCTGATTACTAGGCATTCGTCTAAGCGCCTTAATTTTCTCTGCTTCAGATACGTCCGGAAGATTTTCATTCATATCTAAATATAACGCCGAGGTTACCGATTTGGTCTCGCACATATCCTCGAACTCAATCGGTTCCTTACTGAACAATTTCTTAAAGACATAAGGAACCTGGAACTGGGTGCCAGTTGCGGTCCATTCTCCTGCGTGCTTACCGTCCTTATACTTCGCAATATAAACAGCATCGTTTACAAGGCACATGCGGTCATATGTAGCCTCGTGTTCAAAGTTGTAGCCATACTGCTTGCCGTAATCCATAACGAACTGAATGATTTCCGGAGTCGCGTCCGGAATCTTAATGGAGTCCGTCTTAATATGGGCAACAATAAAGCCCCGTCTCTGGACCTCGTGCTTGAGGTTTACCATAAACAGGGCACCGCGTTTAGCCACAATATTATCTTTGTTGCGATTGTCTCGGAACGGATGGTCAAAACTTGCTGAAGTAAGACCATATACAGAGTTGATTGCGATTTTCAGAGCCTGAGCCAGATCAGCCGCAGCAGCTTCATCAGTCAGATACTTTGCCAACGCGCCGTTCAGCATCTTTTTCGCCTTATCGAACTCTTTATGCTTAATCGCGATTCTGGCCTGAAGAATATCATTGAATCTCTTCGTATACTCAGGTCCAAAGAGTTCTTCTGCTACAATGCTACTCGGATGCATGGATGCAATATCCAACAGAGCGATGTTGCTGTACATTCCCGGTTCAGCATAGACATAACCGCCTTCTCCAACTTCTTCGCCGCGATAAATGGACTTACCGCCTTCGAAAGTGTAGCCCGGGAACACTGGCTTTCCCTCTTTATTAAACAGGGTGAAATTTTCATCTCCCAAATGGTTATACAAAACCATATCTTCTGTGATAGTCCAGGGTTCGCAATCGGGAGTTACATCACCCATAAAACGGTAGTTGAATTGATCCTGCGGCTTTCGATTGTTACCGAAGATGATCTTGGTGGTCAGAGAATTGGTCGTATCATTGACCGTCATACCGGCCACGTCCGCCAGAATCTGTCGAGCCGTAAAATCAGCTTTTCTCGCATTGAAAACAGCTTCGGTAGCAATTACATCGTTGTCGCAGTATTCGGCGACTTTCGTCCACATCTCTTCCGGAACGGGCTGGTCCCACGGAAGGCCGAGCTCCTGATGGTGGATGCCCAATTCGATTTCCCATTTCTTCAAAGATTGTTTCTTCGAGCAGAAATCATAAACGTCCGTATAAGAAACGTTATAGGCTTCACCAAAGAAGCAGTTGGCGCTTCCGTTGATAATTCTGCTGGAAAGCGAGAATAGCTGCTCGTTCGTATAACCCATTAGCCTGGCATAGAGAATGTGATTGTCATATCTGCGGCAGTTAAAACCGACCAAACGAAACCGCATCAGCTCCTCGATTTCAGCCGACGTAGGGTTAATCATACGGACAACCGGCTTTCCTTCGCCTTCGATTTTCCAGTTGACCAGGAACAGGTTCGGAAACACCTCAACATCGTAAAACACAAGTTTAGCGTCATCGTTTTTTGTTCCGGAAGACTGGTCGGCAGATTTGAACTGCATCTTATTGACCAATTTGATACAGTAATCCGCCTGATGCGTGCTGCTCGCGGCGAAGGCCAGCACAGCGTTCCGCATATCTGTAACATCATAATGAAGATCGCTTGCGTAAGCGTCCTCAAGAATTTTATAGATGAAGTCGATACTGGGTTTAGTTGCCGGATGGTATTCCTTGTTCAGATTCCGTTTGATTTGCGTTCTAAGACCTTTCTCGCTCTTCACCCCTTCAAAATTTATCACTTGCTTTTCTCCTTTCAGTGGCAAACCAGAATTGATGGTTGCGATGGGCAGGTTATTGCACTTTGTCAATTTCCGGCGCAAAGAGCTTTTGCCGTTGAAAACCTTAACTTCAATGTGGTCGTCATAGACTCTGCTCAGCTTTGCCGGATCTTCCGCATAAATATAATGCAGATGAATGCCTTGCCCGCTTTTGCTCAGTTCCGCATAAGTGGGTGGCCATTTGCTCGCCTCCTTCAGATTCAGTTCAAAAGACTTGTTTCCGTCCTTATCCGGAATATCAAAGTCGATAACAATATGTTTTTCCGGAACTTTGACATAGTGGAGTTTCGACGTATCAATACTGCTCAGCTTCGTTTTTACTCTCTCCCATTTGGATGTGGGGATTTCCGATGAAGTCGCATACTGAGCAGGGCAGTCCGCGCACTCTTTGTCAAAGATGGACGGCTGCGCTTTGAATTCGATGAGCTTCTGTTCCGGCTCCTCCTTTTCCGAAATCGTCTGCTCTTCGAATTTCTCCGTCCGAAAACCAATATAATAGCTTCGAACACGAGTGCCATCGTCCAAATTGAACCGATCTTTGTAATCGTGAAAATAGTTTTTTAGTTCTTCTTTAAAAATCCTCTGAGAAAACGGAAACGGTACTTTTGCCTCATCACAATACGTTTTATACATTTCCCAAGAGGCTTTTAGTGTCGTTCCGTCTTCCTTTTTAAACACGGGGTAAGAATCAATGATGAAGTTGTAGAAATCGTTGGATGCGCCGAGCATTGCGACCGGAATATAATCATCGTACCTGCCTGGATTTGCCAGATATACATTTTGGCAGTGGTATGCGATAGCGCCAAGTTCAAACTCAATTTGTTTCATTACCGTTTTGTATTCCTTCGGGCTCAATTTATCGCCGGACGGAGACACATCAATCAAGCGTCGAATCAACCCGGATTTCGCATCGGTTATCTTCACCGGCTTATTCGTGCCCATAAACAAAAAACATTTAAAACGGTTTGCGTAAGTAGACTTGAACTTTTCATTTACCGTCATCAACTCGTGAGAAACGAGGCTGTTCAGCCTGGTATTATCCTCAATGCGCGACAAATCCCCATCGTGCTGAATAGCAACAAGCGGATTGCTCTTGAACGCCTCCAAAGCAAACGAGTTGCTCGAAGAACCAAGCGCTTTAGCGTCGAACACAGAATAGTACCCGTCGAAAAGCTGCTGAATGATGTTAAGAACCGTGGATTTGCCGGTTCCTGCGGCGCCATACAAAACCATAAATTTCTGCAACTTTTTAGAATCCCCGCAGACTATGGAACCGATTGCCCATTCGATTTTTTCTCTCTCCGTTTCAGAGTAGAGAGTAGACATCAGCTTGTCATAGGCGTTGATGGTTCCTTCTTCCAGGGGGTACTTCAGCTTTTTGCTTGCGTAATCTTTTTTGTTCGTAGGCGTATTTGAAAATATCAGTTTTTCATCCAGCATGTGGAACGAATCTCTCATTTGTTTCTGACAGTATTTGTGCCATGAATCGATCATTCCAGATTCAGAGTCCCACATGTGCAGGACTTTGACACTTGAATCAAAATTCTTGCGATTCTCTTCTGCATACCGATCGAGTTCCCGGTCGATAAGCTGCAAAGCATCCTGCTCGTCCGTAGACCATAAACCCCGGTCTTCCAGCCATATGGCATAGAAGTCGCCGCCTCTAATCATAAGATCAGAGCTTTTCTTAATGATAAACTTCGGGTAGATTTCTATTACACCACGCTTCGTACTACGTGTTGAAATCATTAAAAAGTCGATCATCGAGGTTCTTTAGTCTCCTTCCGTCTGCTTTAGCTCCTTAATTTCAGTTTTCAGAGCCTCGATTTGGCAATGCATATTGCGAATCTCAAACTCTTTGACAATCAGGTGCGCCGTTACGACCGTTACCCAAAACGTAACATTATAGTTAAACGACTGCTGTTTCCTGATGGATTTTCCGATTGCCCGGAACATCGTTTCCGAATTCCGAAGGCTTCCGAAAATATAACGGACCATTTCATCCATGAACTTTTCCTCCTTTCATTCCTGCAAGAAACTGGTCGATAGTTTCAAACCGCCAAGTTTTTTCTCCGTTAAACGAAAATATAAATTCTTTGCCGTCCTTTTGCCGCACACGGATACTGTTTTTCCCGTTAGGAAAATAGGTTTCAACCTTTTCGGCAAACGCCGGCAGATGTTCTTGAAAACACTCAAACACTTTGCTGTGAATCATAGCAGAATTCCTTTCTTTACAGGATGCTGTCCAAATACCAATTCATCTGGTACCAAATCTCAACCGATCTCATATCGTACTTGCAGTGCTCAATCGTGAATAGGCCGCCTTCACCGTCCCGTTTGTATTTACGGTCCATAAAGCGAAATATAACATCGTCCGTATACCTCGGATCGAATCTGGAATCGCTCATGGAACCCAAACCAAGATTTACAATCATGTTCCAAAACCATTGGCCCATTCGATTGCCAACGTCGGGATTGTTCATAATGTTTTCTTCACAACGAAACGCCAAAGCAATCAGCATCTCCAGCACACTACAAGGCCGATTGTCCAGAAAAGAGGCAATCATAGGACCCTCGTATGATTTTTCATATCCAAAACGGTAACGGAGGTCTATCCCGTCTTCAGCCCTGTTACCATCCATTAGAATCACATATTGGAAATCAATATTGTGAAGATGCCTCAGCAGCTTTTGATAGGATAGACCCCTGGAATACCGTTCATTGCATACGAGCTGACACATCCATTCAAAATATTCGTTGTTCAGCTCTTTCTCTGTCATTTAATCCTCCATTTGACCGGGGTATCTGCCTGTGACATCCGAATAGGAACGGTTGTCCCTCAGAATCTCATAATCGCATTTCAGCCTGTCGTTGCGGACAAACACAGAATCATCTTCATACTCGCCGAAATGATCTGCAAAATCAGCGCCCACGGTCTCATCAATATCATCGACAATCTCGTCGTTTTCATCCGCCAGAACCTCGTCCGAATAATAAGTCAGACTGAGCTTGGTATATTCGTCGAAATCGCCGAATTCCTCTGGCGAGATAATATAAGGCTTTTCAACCATATTTACCTTCTCCTCTTTCGCGTTTTTATTGTTTGTCGAGGCATAATTCGTATAGCCTTCCTCTGCGAGCTTAGCAGCATAGTTAATCAGATCCGGTTTCAATTTAGCCTGGTCAGCCTTGATTTTATTGTCTTTGTCAAGGTTTTCGTTTTCCTCTTTGCGGATTACCGTTTCCGGCTTCTTTTCCGCAAAGACCGCTTTCACCGAATCGATTTCCTCCTGGGCAATTTGCTCGTATCGCTTTTTAAGGCAAAGCCATGTTGCGGCCGACCCGATAGTCAGACCGGCCATAAACATAGCGAAGTTAATCTTGCTCATAGTAATCCTCCTCGTTTTTTATCGTAACAACAGTTACGGCGAGACCTCCGAACAGCAATGCAGCGCTTAGGAGAATCCCGCCGGTAATATGTCTTTTCCGCTTGCTGTCCAATATAGAGTCAAGCAGATTTATGAAATCATCGAGCATATCCACGTTTGATTACTCCCTTCCACCGGATAAAATGGCAATACCGCCGATTAAGCACAAACCGGCCATGGTAGAAAACACATAAGAAAATAATGCTTTCATGATAAACGCTCCTTTCAATCATAGCTTGAAAAATAATGGCAGCATTCCTGGAACATCGGAACACCGTAATTGCTGTATCCGCCTGCGGTGAAAAACACGCATTCGTAATTCGTCCGTTCCAGCAGCTCTTCCTTTACAAGCTCTACAAGTTCTTCTTTCACATAACAGCGGTCGACTCTCCCATTCCACATGGATGTGAACTGATTCGGCTGAAATATAACATCAGTTACATTATCCGGAAAGTGCGAATCGTCGACTCGGTTTAAAATCGTGTCAATTACCAGCCTCTGTCCGAGTTCCGTTTCACCTTCCGCTTCCGCCATTGTTACCAGTGCGATAAGTTCAATTTCTTCCTGTGAAATAGGGTACGGCCATTCTTCCTCAACCTGTTCCGGTTCCTCGTCAGGCGGCGAAGGTTCCGGCACAGTTTCGATAGGGGATATAGATACCGTCGAAGACGCATCGTTATATGTATCCTCGACGGGTTTCTCTTTTGCCGGGGCTGCGGCTATCCTCGCTATAATAATGAAGCAAAGGATAAGGCTCAGAAGAAACACAGCACCCTTTAATATGATTCGCATTTTTAAAACTCCTCTCTTATAAAGCGACCACCTCCAGTATCGATCTGAAAGTGTTAAAGTTACATCTTCTCCCAGATATTTCCCTCTACGTTGAAATCGAGAAGAAGAATCGGCTCGTGCCTTCCGTCTTCGGTCTCCCTCTCTACTTCTACAATTCTGAAATTAACATATCCGTCCGGACCATCGGCAGTCCAGCCCACAATCTGACCGGCAGGTGTACGGGGGAGATCCAGATCGTCCAGAACCTCGTTCAAGAACAGATGCCCACGTGTCTGAAGCTTATCGTTGGCAAACGCCTGCTGCGCCTTCAGGAACATGCGGTTGTAATCCTGATTGGTCTCGTAATTGCGGCTCTTCGAGTCAAAGTAAACAGCATAATCGCTCTGAAGATTGGGGTCAACCACTTGGACTGTTTTCTTTACCTTCTTTTCCTTTCCGGTTTCAGGATCGACCTCAACCTCTTCAAACTTCTTCGCTTTGATGTTGTACTTCAGTTCCTGGTCTACCTGCTCGCCAAATCGCTCGACTACTCGGCTGCGGTACTCTTTAAAGCTCTTGTCGATAGCCGCATAAGCCGCGCCAAGCGCTACATTTCTCTTGCGAAGAATGTTGTTGGACGCAAGGATGCTGGTAATGGACAGCGTTCCGAGAATAATGGCAGGAGCATACAGCTTGGCGAACTTAATACCGGTCTGTACATAAATGATAGTGAGATCCTTCTTGGAATCCTCAGCGGAATAAGATTCACCAGCTTCAGTAACGCCGGTTTCCATTGCGGTATGAACCTTATCGATATCGTTCTTGATATCCTCCACAATCTTGTTTACTTTGGTTGTGGCTTTGCAAGCGATAATGGCACTCACAACCGTCCCCGCAATTCCGGCCACTACGAGAATTTCAGGGCTGTGCTTTCTAATCTTCATCATGGTCTTATTCATAGCGCCGCTGACGCTCTTTACAATTTCGGTCTTATTTTTCATAGTTTTCATTCTCCTTTTTGAGTTTTCTGAGATGGTCGATAAGATGCTGTGTATACCACATAATCTTTTCGAGGTCCTGAATGCCGTTTTTCTGTTTCCAACGGCAGGCATATTTGATGATGTTGCCGGTATCGGTTGCTTCGATGCCCTTGAGGTCAAATGTAAAAGCCTCTATCACATCGATAACTTCCAAACCGGTTCCGGATTGATAATGTGCCGGGTGCGACACCATTTTGTCGAGGGATTCGTACATTACTCTTCGTCCTCCTCACAGGTTTCACAGCAAGGGATATAGATTCTCTTTCGTTCCTGAACCGCAATCTGGCAGCCGCAGGAAGGGCAGTCAAAAGTATCGTACAGTTTTTCCTCAGGTTCCGAGCCAAAGGCTACTGCTAACCCGCTTTTTCCGTTGTCGCGAGAAATATAATGACGCTCTTCAACAGCATTGAATTTGCATCCGCAGATTTTACACTCAAGCATATTTTTTCTCCTTTCAATTCAATGGGATGGCTCTTGGAAGTTTCAAAATATAACCGTCCCGAACCCTTACAGCAGTTGCTCCGGCAATGTTTGTCCAGCCGTAACGGTTCATTGTGTAGTTGTCGTTCGCAACATTAGCCAAATCATAAAAATCTGACACGCTTACCATACCGTATTGGCTGATAATATCATTCATGGAATCCAGCACTGCTTCCGCATCCCCGCGAGTGTCGAACAAAATATCATCGTAGTCAAAACTTGTCCGTCTGATAGCAGAGCCGGCTCGGGTGCGTTCGCTTTCCCGTTCGTAATAATTCCGATACGATACTTTGGAAGCAGAACCGTTTTTCCTTGTTCTTCCTGCCTCACCGTAAAGAATCATATCGATTCCGGTAGTAACGATATCAGAAATAGCCTTTTTGATTGCCGGCACAATGACTTCCAGCAAAATATAAGATTTTACGTTGTTGGCGTCCTCGGCAATGAAAACGTCGGCGAATTTCTGCATTTCACCCTTTTTTCGAGTTTTCGCGTTTCCGCTGATGACCGCCTCCACTTTTTTCTCAGACTGCTCTTGACGAGACTTATCTGAATTGGTTTTGTATTCCTCCACTTAGTTTTCTCCTTTCTTAAGCCGGGATCAATTTGCCAGGCAGAGTGATTTTGGTATTCGGCGTCATGCCGTTTTCTTTTTTATACCGATAAGCAAGATTACTCTTAGCTTTCGCTTCCGACGGGGCGTAGGTAGACGCTTTCCAGCGATTTTGCACGCAGTTTTCAAATCGCATGACTGGTCCGTCGTAGTAATACACATTCATTCTCGTACCTCCTTTTCTGTAAAAAAAAGAAAAAGGGAAAGCACCTTGTTTAAGGTACTCTCCCTTGTCCGAATTTCACAGATTCAAATTTCAGTTTTCTTCTGTAGAAACGTCTGCTTCGTCAACAATGATTGTCTTCTCCTCAGCAGCCATCTTTTTCAGCTCGATCTGGGTTTTGATATTCGCAATCACCGGTTTTGCCACATACTTATAGACCACAAAGCCTACAATTACGCTCAAACCAATGCCTGCTGCAATCTTGATACCCTTGCTCATACCTGTGTTTTCGATGACTTCCTCAGTAGTTTCAATAACCTCGTTGCTCATAATCGCATTGTTTTCCATTTTATGTTCTCCTTTCAAATTCTGAAAATGTGGAACTTCTTCCATTAAAGCAATTGTAATTTTCGCGCGGTTCCCTCAGTGATGATATTACCAGGAGTGATAATCGTAAACCGGCGCAACCCGATAATCAATAACAAGACAAGGTGTGCCGTTCGCGTCAAGATGGGAACTAAAATCAAGTTCGATATATCCTTTTTCGATGCTCCAGCCCAGATCGTCTCCCAGTTTTGTCCCATCTAATCCAAGCGCATAGTAAAACTCATTGAGTGTTACATACATATCGTCCCGCATTTGCCGGTTCAATTCGTTTACAGCTCGGTTGATGGTATCTCTGTCCGACTTAAAATATCTTCCCGAGATAGCGTCATAGCAGATGGTGTTTCCGCCCTTTTCCGTCAGAATCACTTCCCGAACGGGATTCTTCACGATTTTTTCTTTCGCCATCGATTCCCGTATCATCTGCTCCTTCTTATCGCCAATCGCCTCTACGACCTTTTCCTGATATTCTTTTAAAGTCGATTCGGAAAGTGTGTAGGCGGTTGCAAGCGCTGCGTTCCGACGCAGATTTGTCGAACTGGCGCCAATAAGACAGAAAACAGAAACCGAACCAATGATTGCGGCCGGAATATAACAAGGCCATGCTGTCTTTACGATTTCTTTTCCGCTTAGCTGGTCTGTTTCAAGTTCGTCTTTTTTCTCCTCGATAAGAATCAGCGCTTTTGGCGTTGCCCTCACCGCCATGACTGTAGTTGTAATCATTCCAGCAATGCCGATACCTGTAAGTATCTCCGGACTATGCTTTTTCATCGCCGTCCGTACACTCTTGGCAATGCTGGATAAACTGTGTTTTCCCATTTAAGTTCTCCTTTCGTTTAAACAAATAACAAAATCAATTCTTCAGCTGTTTCAACCGCTGTCTGAAATATCAAACTGCGATGCTCGTCCTCGCCGTAACAAGCATACATAGCCATTTCGCAGATAAAATTTTCGATAATACAGATAGGCATTTCAAAGGGCTTATCCATAATTCGATTGATAATTTCATAAGCGGCCCATTGTGAATACGACCGTTTTTCAAATTCATCTTTAGGCCATGAGAGCGACGGACTGAATAAATGCCGGTCTACATATTCCTTAATGATCGAAACGGCCGTCTCCGAATCGCACACAATAGCTTGCTGACCAAAGAAAAAGAGCCCCTGTTAGGACTCTTCCTCTTCGTCATTAAGTGCGGCGAGCTTTTCGTTAATGCGTTCATCGATTTTCTCTTCCATTTTCTTTTCGTTCACCCAGTCGGTTAGCAGTGTTGCACCCATACCTACTGCGGTGGCGACAAGACCAAGAATTTTTACCATTTTAGCGTTAATCATAAAGCACTACCTCCTTTTCATAATACGACTTGTAAATTTTGCGGATTCAAAGATCTTCCATCCATTCGGCGGTCGGTTCGAAAACCATATCAATGACGAAGATTTCCATCCCGTCTTCCAGCGTTAATTTATGGTGGTTGAAATCAATCCAGTAAATATCACCATTACAGGACGACCAGCCTACTGTTTCTCCCAATTCGGTTTTTTCAAGCCCAAGGAACTCATAGAAGTCGTTTAATGGAATTACACCTTGAAACATAAAATTACGGTTCAAATGGTATTCCGCCTCTATGACCTTGGCGATGGTTGTCTCAAAATACCTCTGAGAAAAGCTGTCGTAGAAAGTACGAACTATCTCGGGTTCCATGCCTTCGCCAAAGTCGAGACTTGAATTGCTGATGAAACTTGGCGACGAAATATAAACATCCTTACACTTTTCACTCACTATGGAGTCCGCAATCGCGTTATGCGCCTCTTCTCCGTAAAGCTCTTTCAGCTTGTCCTTATATTCTTTATAGGACTGGTTAATAAAAGCGTAGGCGCTTGTCAGGGCGGCCTGTTTTCTACTATTAAGCGCATTGGCTCCCATAATACAGGCTATCGTGGAGAGGCCAAAAGCAGCGGTCGGAATATAACATTTCCACGCCGACATAAACGCCTCTTTTTTAGTGTAGGCGTATGGATCTCCATCGTGATTTTTTCTGCTGTCCGCTTTGACAAGTTCTACAGCTTTTGGAGTAGCTTTAACGGCTGTGACAACAGTTACGATTACTCCTACGGACGCTACGCACGATAAAGCAACGGGAGAATACTTTTTCAAATATAGTCCCGACTTGTGCAGCGCCTTTTGAATAACGGGGGTTTTGTTCATGTTTTTCTCCTTTCTTTTAGATTGGTATAATTGCTAACGGATTAAGAACGACGATAGAATCGCAATCCCATCCATACAAACCGAAATACATGTCATCAGCTTTTTGCTCACTATATTCGTCCCCATACCAACAAAGCTCGACAGCGTCATAACCTTGTCTAACACATTCTTCAAAATCAATAACAGTACCCCAAAAACTCGATGTGCTGCTTTTAATGGTGGGAAGACAACGCAAATCTTTCATATTATGGATAACGGCTACTTTTGCATTATCACACAGTCGAAATTTAAAAGAATTATGCTCATCGCAGTCTCTAAATTCCTCTTGTTCACACCACGTTTTCCAACCAAAAGTCGAGTTTTGGCGAGAAGCCCAAAGACCTCCACGTGGTTTGCTCCAGTTAGCTTCGTTTCTTATCGGAAAGCCTTTTGAAGAATCAAAAACAGTAGAGCCATAATGAATGTAAACAATTCCTTTCATGTTTTTCTCCTTTCGTTCATCTCATAGCTCTCAGTAAATCCAGGATATCTACAGCCATGTTGCCGGCCGATTTAAATATTTGGCTTGTTCTCGGATTTACTTTTGAATAAGCAAACATCTTCACCATGAATTCGTGGGCGAGTTCACAGAATTCATCGATTGATCCCGATGTTCTCGGATATATTTTTTCGGCGATAAAATCTCTGAGCTCGTCGACAGCCCATTGTGAATAACTGCTTTTCTTGAATTCCTCTGTCCATTTTCCGAACAACGGAGGCATCCAAGCATCCATGTGATACATGTCATACAAAATTAGTTCAAGCTGATCGATGCTCATGGTCTTCTCCTTTCGTGAAAAAATTAAAAGAGAAAGATGTAAGCCAAGCATAAACTTACTATTATGGCAACCTCAACTATCCTAATCGGTTACTCTCTTTCCCTCATAATAAGCGTTGTAATTTTCGCGCGGCAAAAGAAAAGAGCCGTTATTAGCGGCCCTTCTCCTTACAAACCAATGTTCTTTAAAATTTTCATAAGTTCGTCTTTTTCGAGTTCAGCATCTACATCCAGATGGACATGTGTCTTTCCGTCAATAACCGTTGCGTTCACCTCATTAAGTTTGAGTTCCACATCATACCCAAACTTCTTTCGGATTAGCATAGCTATCAACTTCGACAGAATACCCGTTGTGAATTTTGACCCTATTTTCATTTCGTCCATACTCCTTTTACTCCTTTCAAATAACCATTGATTTCCGTAAAAGAAGATGTGATTTTTGCGAACTTAAATTTTCCGTCTGTCAAAGACTGTTTCCCATCGCTCCCGTTTGATAGGTTTCATTTTCAGCGCCCACATAATTTGACGGACAGTAACGGTGGGGTATAGACCATCCGTACAAGTTCCGGAACGGGCATCAAAGTATTTCCGAAAATCGGGGTGCAAATATAAAGCGTCGGTAATCCACGGGTCAACCTCACTCCACCATGTACTCTTGGTTTCTTCATCAAACCTTTGCTGTATCACAGCCAGTCCTTTTTCTCCGATTTTGTATAGCGTGCAACTGTTGTAAACGGGATGATCGCAAATATAACGGCTGCCGTACATAGACAGATAGATTTCCGGTTTATCAAAATGGTATCTCATATACACCACCAAAAAGAAAAGAGAAAGAGCCCTCGTCAGGACCCTCTCCCTTTTGCTAATAATCTTATTTAATCTTCGTCAAATTCTCCGCAAACTTCTTCTCTGGTAGGATACAGAGCTTCATATTCCTCATCGTCTTCCATTCCGTACCGTTCCAATTCTACGGAATGGCCGCATTCGAGGCATACTAATATATCTTCCCATTCATCCTCGAACTGCATCCTTGCTCCGCATTTACTGCAAATATACCTGCCAGTAAGTAATGCGTCCTTTTGTGCGTCGTTAAAAAAGCTCATTGCAAATTACCTCCTTGATACTGTGTGGCAATTTTAAGTATAACCGCCACTTTTGAATTATCAAGAGATAAAAAGCACTTTTACATCTCTCATAATAGCGGATGCGATTTTAACGAGAAAAACGAAGAGGCCGTGTAATATCCACGAACTCCTCGTTTCGGAACCATTTTACTTCTTGGTTGGTTTAAAACGGCTAAACAAACCTCTGAATGTCGTAGAGGTATAAGTTCCTTTCTCTTCAAACTTGAATCCCTTTCGCATCCAGAATGCGTAGAACATCAACGGCAACACAAGCTCGGCGGCTGCAATACCAATTTTGACATACCGATCTTTGACATTCTCTTCGATCTGAGCAACCTTAAAGCCCTCATCGCTTTTACGATTCTGAGTTTTGTCCAGATACTCCATTGAAGTTTTGTCTTCATCGAGTTTCACCTTGTAAAGTTTCGCCAAGCTTTCCACTGCTGTAGAGTGTTTTTCACTTCCTGGTTCGAGAGAAGCCAAGTTTTTGATTTCGTTCTTGATTTCCTCTTCCAACAAATTTTTAATTTCTTCGCCCATTTTGCATTTCTCCTTTCGTTTACTGGGTTCCATAAAAGGAAGTGTTATTTGTGCGGAATGAAGTCTTTAGCCTTGACTCTCAGCACGACATACTTTTTTGAAACCACAGCTTCAACCTGCTTCGATAGTTCCAAAAATAAAAAAGGACCATCCGGATCTGAATGGTCGACTCGAAGCGTTCCAACTGAGAAAAGCCGAAATACGATACCCGTAAAAATGGCGCCTACCAAAACGCCGAGAGTAAAGATGATTGCCAAGTTCATATTGGTCCTCCTTTTAAAATGTTTTTCCAAATTTTCAACCCGGGGAATTTTTCAGATATCAATTTAACATGTTTTTCCGTCACCTGCGTACTGATTTCTAATCTAGGATAAAAAGAAAGAGCCGTTGTTAGCGGCTCAGTCTTTTGTCAGGAATCGTGTAATATGTCGATGTAAATTCTTTCTCCGAGTTTCTCGTCATAGATAATAGATATTTCGAGTTCTCCATCTCGTTCCCATACCCAGTAAGTATTATCATTATACGGATTCCATTTCAAGCCGAACAGCTCATATATCTTATTCAGATAAATGTAGCCATAAGCCCTGTAACAATCCATGATGTATAATACCTTAGATTTAGTAAAAAGTTTGTTAAACTCAAAATCCTTTTCCCATGACAAACTGCTTTTGTCAAATGTAATTTTTATGTGCATATTTCTACACTCCTTTCATAAAGGAGCTTGTTATTCTTGCGAACCCTCATATACGATTTTCTTTCGCAAGTCGGACCAGGTTATGTAACGCTCTTTTCGGCACACCGGGCAATAAAATTTACTTACCTTACCTCCTATGTCTGTCAGTTCGTTGCTTTCCGCCTCGAGCCTACTCTGACAGTTTGGACAATTGAACCGATACACCTTCTTAACAGCCACATCTACAATCTTCACTATATCACCCTCTTTCTTGGCTGAGCAGCCAGAAGAATCGTCTGTACAAGTCGTAATAAGTGTCCTTGCAGCATGGGATAGAAAATTTGATTCTCATGTAATCATAGGAAACCCCTTCCGTCACGCCTTTCAAAATATAACAGTAAAGTTCTTCGTCTGCTTCTTTGGCCATCCGTTCGACCATGTCCATCCGATTCGAGTAAAACAGCCTTGCCATCGCGCATTTAGCAACCGGATCGCCGATGTTATTTGTTCTGCTCGGCGGTATCAATTTCGGCCAACTGCTCGGAAACCCATCCAGCATGGCATATGATTTCCGCCATATCGGATACTGTAGACAGAAATGCTTCAACTCGTAATACCGGTGTTTTTCAATCCAGTATTGGTTTTTCTCAGATACTTCCGGTCTTATCGTTGTGCTCATACCCGTTCACCTCGCCAGACATAACCCGTTTCCTGCCATAGTAACTTTGGAGAGATGTAAAAGTTGATTCGTCCGTACTTTGAATTCATCTCTTCCAAATTAGTAATAAGTTTTCCGTTCCTGGTTGCTTTACCGATAGGCAGCCATCCAGATATAATGCCGGCTCGAATCCATGAAGCGTCTTTTCCATAAACCCTCGCTGCTACGGCTACTGGTACTGAACCAGATGCAAATATAACTTCATCCATTGGCTTTTGCCTCCTTTCAACTGCTATTCTAGGTTAGAAACAGCTTTTAGTGAAAACAACTTAGGTGGAGACAGCCGCCATCGGATCATCATCATTTCACAAGGGTAATCTTCAAAGCCAAGCGTTTCGCAGGTAATAAACCCTTCCAAAACACCGATGATGATTTCTGCTTCGTACTGCTTGTATGGAAATATAAAGTCCGGAAGTTCCCGATGCATAGCGCTGCATTTTTGGCATCGGAACCTTCGAATATCTACTTTGTTTTTGACGCCGTATTTCGTCCGTACAATCCTTTTTACGGTGTCGTAATATTTCAACTGCCCGCCACATTTGGGACAGGTTGATTTGCTGTCACTAATCATATCTCATCTTTTCCTCCAATCGTAGCAAGAAAAGTTGTTGTGTGTAGGAGTTGACAATTCCTATACTTATGATATATGATTACTAATAGCAAATCAATGGAAAGGTGGTCTTTATGCTTATAAAATGTCCGGAGTGCGAATTGCAAGTAAGTGATAAAGCTGTTTCCTGTCCGCATTGCGGATATCCGATGCAGACAAGCACTAAATCAAGAAAGCCTCGAAACAAAAACAACAAGCGACGCCGTTTACCAAACGGGTTCGGACAGATCAGCGAAATTAAAAACCGTAATCTCCGTAATCCTTTCAGGGCGATGGTGAGTGTAGGAAAATCAGAAAACGGACGCCCAATATGTAAACCTCTGAAACCGGAATCCTATTTTCCCACCTATAATGACGCCTATGCCGCTCTCGTGGAATATAACAAGAACCCCTACGATCTTGAGCCGTCTCTTACTGTCAAAGAATTGTACGAACGATGGAAACCGGAATACTTGAAAACTCTGAAGAATGAAGCGAGCGGCAGAGCAGTAGAATCCGCCTGGGGATATTGTTCATCCGTGTACAGCATGAGAGTGATTGATGTCCGAGCGCGTCATATAAAAGGCTGTATGGAAGAAGGGATATCCGTAGTACGAGGAAAAGAACAAACCCCGAGCGCATCAATGAAGAACAAGATTAAGTCACTGTTCAACTTAATGCTCGATTATGCCTTGGAATATGAACTGGTAGACCGCAACTATTCGAGAACGTTCAATCTAACCGAGGAAACCATCAAAGAAATCGTAACGGTAAAGAAAGAGCACATACCGTTCATACAAGAAGAGATGGATTTGCTCTGGCAGCATGTGGATGATAAAATGTATGTGGATATTATCCTGATTCAGTGCTATTCCGGATGGAGGCCACAGGAAATTGGTTTGCTAGAATTGAAGGATGTGGATCTTGAAAACGGTACATTCAGCGGAGGAATGAAAACCGATGCGGGTACCAACCGTGTTGTGCCAATCCACTCGAAAATAAGACACTTGGTAGAACGGCACTATAAAGAGGCTCGGGAAATGGGAAGCATATATCTGTTTAATTACGCCAATCCAAGCAGCAGGGTTAAAAATACGGCTTTGACCTATAGCAGATATCAAAAGGCGTTTGTAATGATTCGAGATGAACTGAAACTTAATCCAGAGCATAGACCCCACGATGGGCGTAAGCACTTTGTTACCATGGCTAAAAAATATGGTGTTGACGAATACGCTATCAAGTATATGGTTGGTCATAAGATCTCCGATATAACCGAAAAGGTTTATACACAGAGAGAATTTGAATGGCTGAAAGACGAAATAGAAAAAATAAAATAGCTTGTAATTTTTACCTATAACAAAGAAAAAGCCTCCTTGCAGCAGAATACCCATTAGGGCATCCAAAACTACAAGGAGGCTCTCTTTTGTATAGGAATAAGTGTATAGGAATAATGCAGGAATAATAGATGAATTACCTACATTTCTCGACTTTTTCTCACATCTAACTACTCTTAAAACCGCGTATTTACTGGGTTTTAGCAGTGGGTAAATCAAGGTAAGTTTCTATTTTAGAAGTTAAAAACCTTACAAAAGATTATGGCGATTTTGTATTAAATGACTTAAGTTTTTCCATTCCTAGAGGTGTAATTATGGGGCTTATTGGCGAAAATGGAGCTGGAAAATCGACCACAGTAAATTGTATTTTGAACGAAATTAAGAAAAACAGTGGAAACATTTTGATTTTTGGAAAAGACCACATAATTGATGAATGTGAAATAAAAGATAAAATCGGAATTGTATTTGACGAAAACCACTTTCCAGATATTTTTACACCAAAAGAAATTGAAAAATATATGTCGGGAATATATACCAATTGGGACAGTATAGCATTTCGTAATTATTTGAAACAGTTCGAATTACCAGCAAAGAAGAAAATTAAAGATTTTTCTAAAGGAATGAAAGTAAAACTTGCATTCGCTGTTGCTCTTTCACATAAAGCAGAATTACTTATATTAGATGAAGCAACAAGTGGATTGGACCCTATTATTCGAGATGATATTCTTGATATACTGATTGATTTTGTGCAAGATGAAAATTACTCTATTTTGTTTTCATCACATATTACAAGTGATTTAGAAAAAATAGCAGATTATATTACTTTTATTCATAAAGGACGGTTAGTTTTCTGCTCATTAAAAGACGACTTAATTGATAACTATGGTGTTGTAAGTTGTGGAGCAAGTGTCTTTGATACGCTAGATAAGACAGAAATTATTTCCTATCAAAAAGAAGATTATCAATATAAGGTTCTTGTTCGTGATAGAAACAAGATTGCAAAAGATTTTCCAAAAGCACTTGTAGAACCTGCTACTATTGAAAATATTATGTTGTTTTACGTAAAGGGGGAATTACAATGAAAGGCTTATTGATGAAAGATTTATTAGTAATTCAGAAAAAATATGGAATTACTAGAATTATTATGGATATATTCATTATAGTAGCTTTGATGTTATTTTTAAAAGGGACAGGAGCTATTTACATTAGTTTATTGTTAATTCCAGTTGAAATAATGACAATGATAATTTCCTTAACGACTTGCGACGAACAATGGAAATGGGGGAAATATGTTGTTGCACTACCCGTTTCAAAAACTACGATTGTAAAAAGCAGATATATAGTTGCTTTGATTATGACTTGTATTGGCTTTGGGGTAGCTTTGCTTGTTAATACCATAACATATTTTATATTCCCTCAATTTGCATTTGGTTATTATATGTTTATTGCTTGTGCTTCTTTTGCCGTAACCTTAGTATTTTTGTCATTTGTATTGCCTTCAAATTATTCACTTGGAGTTAATGCAGGTTTTGCGGTTATGTTTACTCTAGTGATTATTCTTGTTGTATTGGCAGTTTGGACAAATGTGACTAACAATTCTATTTTATGGTTTGTAGTCGATAATTTTGAATTGAGTATCGGCATAGCTTTTATAATAGTTATAGCTCTTGCTTTCAGTTCTTATCTTCTATCAAAAGCATTTTTTACTAGAAAATACAATTAGTGAGGTATTGTTATGAGAAAATGTCTTAGATGTCATGAAGAAATGGTCGAAAATTTAGATGTTAAAGTTGATATGCAGGGATATGGTATTAGAATAACTACTAAAGGCGTTTTTGGAACTACGGTAGAAAAACCTAAAGTTGCAGTTTGTCCAAAATGTGGCGAAGTTTCCTTATATATTGAAAATTTTAAATCAATAAAATAAATGATTAAAATCTGCATATAGACTGAGGGTTTATTGTTTGCTAACGTCCGAGCGGATATTGAAGAATTTATGAATAGTACATACCCAGAGATGCAAGCAAATTTCAAAAGGTATTTTGGAAATAGACATTTTACGCCGAAAAAATATGTTTATATCACTACGAAAAAGCAAAAATTAAATTTCTTAAAAGAATAAGGGGGGGCTATGGATAAGCAATTATGGGTATTATGTCCTATTTGCAATAATAAGACACGAACTAAAGTGCGAGAAGATACAGAACTGATAAATTTTCCTTTGTTCTGTCCGAAGTGCAAAACGGAAACTTTAATCAATATAAAGCATGGAAAAGTAACTATTATCAAAGAGCCAGACGCAAAGACGCAGAGCCGATAATTTGTAGGTTATTATGACTTATAGATTGTTGGCTCTTATTTGTTACCTGCGGAGCAGATCAGCAAATAGATAATGCAGAATAGCAAAAAGGGGAAACAAGAAGCTGATTACTTCTTGCTCTCCCTGCTGTTCAAGATACCGTCAATCGTACCTTGAATGATTTTTAATTCGTTATCACTCAATAAATCAAGAGAGGTTTCTATCTGACGGCGAGCTGTACTTTTTAC
Organism: Zongyangia acetica; assembly: GCF_038739695.1. Taxonomy (NCBI): domain Bacteria; kingdom Bacillati; phylum Bacillota; class Clostridia; order Eubacteriales; family Oscillospiraceae; genus Zongyangia; species Zongyangia acetica. The sequence continues at coordinate 60,326 of NZ_JBBEWN010000014.1, forward strand.
GACGTTCTCTGCTGGATAGAAATATTCATCGACCGATATATTGAACATGGTAACTAAATCATGGAATAATTGAAAACTAGGGTGTGAACCAACATTTTCAATATCTGCGATATGGCGTTCTCCATAGAACACTTTATCGCCTAAATCATTACGAGAAAGCCCTGCTCTCTCACGGGCTTCTCTGATTGCCAGTCCTAAAGGTCTGAAATCAAAAGTTTGTGTTTCTTTTGCTTTTCTCATTTTAAATCACCTAGCATGAGTTTATACTTCATGCTGTATATTTAGAATGTGTTAAAATTGAGCGAATCATTCAATTAGAAAACGAAAAAGAATAGAATCACAAATCACTTGTGATTTGTGATTGTTGATGATAAAATAAGAGTAAGAAGAAATAGAAAGAAGTGAGTGGTTGTGGGAAATTTAGGCGCACAAAAAGCAAAACGAAATGATACACCAATCAGTGCAAAAAAAGATATTATGGGGGATAAGACGGTTCGTGTTCGTGCTGACTTGCACCATATTATAAAAATCGAAACAGCAAAGAATGGCGGAAACGTAAAAGAAGTTATGGATAAAGCCTTAGAAGAATATATTCGGAAATATTTACCTGACAAACTTTAAAAGACCTGCTAATAAAAGTCAAGTAGAAATTTCAGATTTTTAGGGAGGCGAAAAAATGCAATACAAAATCAAGCCGCTGAGCATCTCAAAATTAAAACGGCGGCCAGCCAGATGGTAT
>NZ_JBBEWN010000015.1:0-56420 GCF_038739695.1 Zongyangia acetica
GGAAAGATGGACGAGCAAGACCTGATCCAGAAGGCGAGAGAAAAGATCATGGAGATTGAGGCCCGTGCCAGGAGCAACACCCACCGCTTGGACGGCTTAGAAGCGTGGAAAGACGAAGCAGAGAGAAAGCATGACGAATACGGGCAGAGGATCACCAAGACAGAGACAAACGTAGATAATCTGACCAAGTCCATGTCGGCGCTGACCAAAGCCCTGTGGGGCATCGCCAGCGCCATCCTGGTAGCCTGCGTTACATTCTTCATACGGTAATGAAAAGAGCCCTGTTCCCACCTCTGTAATAGAGGGAAGGAGCAGGGCTTTTTTTGTGTTTATATTTTGCTTTTCTCGTTGAAGATAAATGGAGAATGAGTAAAAGAATATCGGCTAAAAGCCGGGTACATTTTATACTATCGATACAAACTGATCACTTCCGATTCCGCCGGATTAACCAAATCTCCCATAAGATATACTTCGAAAGTCATACCGTCGTCCATGTTACCTACTGATGCCACACAGGAGTGGAGTTTTTTATCATCAAAATTACCATCTGCATATAATTTTGCTGTCTCCTCCGGATCTGTACGCTGGGGAAAATAGAACCATCCAAGTTCAATCCCGTTTTCATTGAAGTAGTCATAAATTTCAAAGTATGTGTCAATTGCACGCTGTTTTGCATCGTCCTCATCTCCATTTAAGAGCGCAGTTATGACAATATCAATTCCATCATAAGATTGACTTACGGTCAATGAAACATCGCCACCATTAAAATCCTTTGTATATAGCTCTTGGTCAAACTTATTCATCTTATCTACCAAAGAACCATCATCTTGCATTACTTCTTCACTTTTCTCCTTAATGGAGACGACGTTTTTTTCTAAACTTTCCATTATTTCCGGTAAATAGTCTTCGTTTTCTGAAGCACAACTGGTGCAGGAGAACAACAACACAAAACTAATCAGGATTAAGACAATTTTTTTCATAAAAATACCCTCCTTTTTCTTAGATTATACTAGTATTTGGATTTAAAACCAACCTTTTATCGAAATATTTGTGTAGAAAAAGGAGAAGAAGATTTGTAGCGCATGACAAAATAAAAAAGCAGGGACTTAATCCCTGCTAAAGATACAGCCGAACAAACCATCAACAAAAATATAAACAACAGCATTGTTCGGACTGTGTGTGTTTTGGTGACCCGTACGAGATTCGAACTCGTGTAGCCGCCGTGAAAGGGCGGTGTCTTAACCACTTGACCAACGGGCCGTTTGTTCCCCCGAAGGGGAAAAGATATGGTAGCGGCAAATGGATTTGAACCATCGACACTTCGGGTATGAACCGAATGCTCTAGCCAACTGAGCTATGCCGCCATAAACGCCCGTAAAGTTACTGAGCGAATTATATTTTACTATACATTTTATAGTTTGTCAACACTTTTCTTCTCTTTTTGAAAAAAATTGCAAAAACGGCGGAACCAGGAAAACTGGCTGAGAAATCCGGTCTTCACAAACTGGGGGCAGTAGGGGTCCACAGTGCCGAAAAGCTCCACCACCTCTTGGCGGAGCAGGTTCTTGCAGTGATGCCGCTGCCACCCCTCCGCCCGGGTGTGGATGATCACATCACACCGGTCATCCGGACGCTGCAAAATGCTCTGCCGTACCCGCAAAGAGACGATCTTGTCCTTTGGAATAACTACAGTGTGTAGATAAAACCCGGTAGAATAACGGAGAGTATAACAAGATCCATCAAAACCAATGCCGGAGGTGGAGAAATCCGCAATGCGCAGGATCATCCACCAATAGGCGGGGAGGGAGACCATCAGCCCGATAAAGCCGATAAGGCTGTCCCAATCCGGATAAAGCCGGCAAAGCCACCAGGTGGCCAGAGGCAGCAGGAGACAGGGCCAAAAGGGATCAATGATAAACTTAAAGATGGAGCCCAGGTTGGGCTTTGCCTGCCGGGGGGAGATGGTGAACTCTGGGAGCAGCATCTCCTGGGTACGGCGGAATTCCCGGCGGGTCACAGCGGGGATCACGGCGGATACATCGGTTTTATCCTTGCCGAATCCGGCGCAGTGGAGGAAGGCCGTGTGCAGCCCTAGGATTTTGGTCAGGACACTCTGGCGGATTTCCAGGTAATTGACCGATTTTATGTCCAAACTGTAACTACGGTTTGTAAAGATACCGCTATGAATATACAGATTGTTATTAAAACGGCGGACATAGAAGTTCTTATGCCGGATGAGATTGAGGATAAACGCCACCAGCCATCCGCCCAAAATGACATAGGTGACAGCGGCGGCAAAGGGAGGGATGCCGAAGGCAAAGTCCTTGGCCACCTGTTCAAAGGTGCCGACGATCCGGTCCTGGATCTCCTTGCCCAGGATCTGGCCGGAGGTGGAGATCAAGGTGGCCATAAAGACCACGCCGGCAAAGGAGTTGGAGAGGATGGCGGAAAGGGCGGTGACATAAAGCTGCCGGGGCACATATTCCCGGATGGTGAAGGTGGAAGAGGGGGCGTCCTGCCGGAGGAGGGAGAACATCTGCTGTGCGTCGGCCCGCCGGAGGATGAGGGAGAGGTCGGCAGTGCGCTTTCCTCCAGCCAAGGTATCCGCCCGGAGGACCACAGCGCCTACAGGCTTGAGCCAGTAGGGCCGGGTTACCGACAGGGTGGAGAGCCGGGAGGCGGGAAGATAGGTCTGCCGGCGGATAAAAAGCCCGGAGTGGATGGTGACGCCTGAGGCGTCATAGGAATACATAACGCTGTGCCACACCAGGACGCCGATGGCCACAATAAAAAGAACCACCAGGATGTCAAACCAAGCGCCGGAAAGCCAGGCGGTAATTCCGCCCTGGAGGGAGGAGAGGAAGCCGCGGACCAGGGGGATCAATAACAGATAGAGGTAGCGGCCCATACTGTGAAGGATAAAAACGGGATGGCACCAATGTTTCTCCATCAGCTGCCGCCTCCTTCCAGACGGCCGTCCAGGAGGAATCCGTTGAGGTTTTCATAAAGGGCCATAGCGTCCTCCTTCTGGAGGGAGGGCAGATACATGGCTACCCCAGGCGCCCGGATGACCACCGAGGTCAGGCCGGCCAGCTTCATTAGGGGGGACTGGTAGGTCTCCACATACTGGATATTTTCCAGGGAAATAAATCTACGATGGGTATAAATCACTCCATTATTTATATATAGGATAGAGTTTGTCAGGCAAAAGCTGAGCTTTTTCCATTTGATAGGGTACCAGCAGCAATAAAAATAGAGGAAAACAGCGATCCAGATGCCGGTGGCAATGAGCCAGCCCAGGGAGAGAAAGGAGAAAATCAAGGAGCAGAGGAATCCCGGGAAAAAGGTCAGCAGCAGCGCCCGGATCCGCCAGACAGCCAAAGCGCGGCGGGGCGGCTTGACCATGGTGTATTCTGCCATGAAGCTTCCTCCTTTCAGTCACATGTTTCTTTTTCCTCATTATAACACAGCTACTCCCGAGAAAAAACCGCCATTTTGCCACCTACCGGCGGGCGGCGAGTCGCCGCAGCCAAACCGCGTTTATGTGTCAATCGCACCCAGTTGCGGGCAACGCGAGCGGACAGTGCCCGCTGCCAAGCCGCACTGTAGTACCATTCGAAACAAAAATGCGGGTAACGCGGACAGTATCTCGAATAAAACCCAGGGCGCGACCTGCCCGCTCCCAAGCCGCGCTGTGGCGTCGTTCGAGACACATTCGCGTGTGTCGCGGCAGTGGTTTTAGCTAAGCCGTGGCCGCGTCTTCCTCGCCGGCAGGCGCGCCGGCTACCGCTAGACGCACCCTACAAACAGGGGGTTTTCCAAGGGGGAGAGGCGGCCATGGGGCGACTGAGGCGTATTCCCAGGAGGGCTGTGTTGGAAGAAAGGACATGGCCATAAAGGAAAGGCTATGCGGCAGCCAGCCGCCGCCCCCTTGGATCACTTTTGCATCCTTTTCTTGAGAGAAAAGGATGTGCCCGCGCGGCATGAGCGCAGAAGCCACCCACCTGCCGGTGGGAGACATCGCGCTGTGGTGTCAATCGCAACTCAGCTGCGGGCATCGCGGACAGTGCCCGCTGCCAAGCCGCACTGTGGCGTCGTTCGAGACACATTCGCGTGTGTCGCGGCAGTGGTTTTAGCTAAGCCGTGGCCGCGTCTTCCTCGCCGGTAGGCGCGCCGGCTACCGCTAGACGCACCCTACAAACAGGGGGTTTTCCAAGGGGGAGAGGCGGCCATGGGGCGACTGAGGCGTATTCCCAGGAGGGCTGTGTTGGAAGAAAGGACATGGCCATAAAGGAAAGGCTATGCGGCAGCCAGCCGCCGCCCCCTTGGATCACTTTTGCATCCTTTTCTTGAGAGAAAAGGATGTGCCCGCGCGGCATGAGCGCAGAAGCCACCCACCTGCCGGTGGGGGACATCGCGCTGTGGTGTCAATCGCAACTCAGCTGCGGGCATCGCGGACAGCGGTTTTCACCAGACTGTGGGCGCGTCATGCTCTCCGCAGGAGCGCGCTGTGGCGCAATGGGTGACCTATTCGCGTGAGACGCGGGCGGCGAGTCGCCGCAGCCAAACCGCGTTTATGTGTCAATCGCAACTCAGCTGCGGGCATCGCGAACAATGTCACCGACAAAACTCCGGGCGCGATTTGCTGCCCGCTAGGGCCGCGTCATCCTCGCCGGTAGGCGTGCGGGCGGTTTACATAAACTTTACAAAAGCTATAGGTAACCTAGATTTTACACAAAAACAGGGTGTTGTAATATAGCATTGTTCCCAAAAAGAGAAAATACCCATGTAAAGGCAATGTAAATTTGCCGGAAATTTCACAACAAGGAGATTGTTAAAGATGAAAAAGTTACTCGCAGCACTCTTGGCCGCTGCAATGATCACCACCGCTTTTGCAGGCTGCGCTTCCAGCGATGACAGCAGTTCCGCAGCTGACAACAACAGCAGCTCTCAGAGCGAATCCCAGAGCGGAAGCGAATCCCAGAGCGATGCAGCACTGTCCGGTATCCTGAAGCTGTCCGGCTCCACCTCTATGGAGAAGGTTGCAAAAGCTTGGGGCGAAGCGTTCACCGCTGAGAATCCCGATGTAACCGTTGACGTCCAGCTGGGCGGTTCCGGTGCGGCAGTTACCAATGTAAACGACGGCGTTTCTGATATCGGCAACCTGAGCCGTGCGCTGAAGGACGAGGAAAAAGAAGGCCTGACCGAGAACACCGTAGCTCTCGACGGCATCGCGGTAGCAGTCAACCCCGCCAACGGTGTTGAGGACCTGACCATTGACCAGATCAAAGATATCTTCCTGGGCAACATCACCAACTGGTCCGAGCTGGGCGGTTCTGACGCTGAGATCGTCGTTGTCGGCCGTGAGGCTGGTTCCGGTACCCGCGACGGCTTTGAGGAAATTGTCGGAGTCAAAGATGAGGCTCAGTACGACAGCGAGCTCAACGAGACCGGCCAAGTCAAGAACCTGGTCGCCACCAATGAGAACGCCATCGGCTACATCTCCCTGGACTATGTAGACGACACCGTCAAAGCTTTGAAAGTCGGAGGCGTATCCCCCTCTGAGGAGACCATCAAAGACGGCAGCTACACCCTGCAGCGTCCCTTCATCATGGTGACCAAGGGCGAAGGCACCGAGCTGGCCCAGGCATTCCTGGAGTATGTCCTCAGCGAGGCTGGCCAGGAGGTTGCCAAAACCGCGGGCTGCATCCCTGTTATCTAAGAAAACTTCCCTTTTTCATAAAACCTCTTCTTAATACCCTTTACTCCATGTCAAGAAAACTCTATGCACCCCCTGTGCATAGAGTTTTCCGTCTGAATGGAGAAATATACAAAAAGCAATAATGAACAAAATTTTAACGTTATGTAAAGTAGACCCACACCAAAGTGCAGGAAAAGGCGGTGTCAACCTTTGAGTGAGAAAGTAATCGCGGCTCAGCCGGCGAAAGCCTCTGCCGCATCATCGGACATTCTGAAAAACCGGCGCAACAAAAAGATGGTAGAGACAGTCTTCGAGGCTATCTTTATTATCTGCGCCCTGGTGGCGGTGATAAGCGTCGTCGTCATCACAGCCTACATGATCATCTCCGGCGGCCCGGCCATCGGGGAAATTGGCATCAAGGAATTCCTTCTGGGGCAGGAATGGGCTCCCACAGCCTCGGATCCCAAGTTCGGAATCCTGCCCATGATCCTGTCCTCCATCTACGGCACCTTCGGGGCCATCCTCATCGGGGTGCCCATCGGATTGCTCAGCAGCGTCTTTATCGCGGAGATCGCACCCAAGCGGATGCGGAAGGTCCTGCGGGCGGCGGTGGAGCTGCTGGCCGGTATCCCGTCGGTCATCTACGGCCTCATCGGTATGATAGTCATTGTACCCCTGGTGGCGGAGATTTTTGACCTGGCCCTGGGCATGTGCCTGCTTTCCGCCATCATCATCCTGGCCATCATGGTGCTGCCCACCATCGTCAACATTTCCGAAACCAGCCTGAAGGCGGTGCCCCGGGAGCTGACCGAGGCCTCCCTGGCCCTGGGCGCCACCCAGATCCAGACCATCTTTAAGGTCCAGATCCCGGCGGCCCGCTCCGGCATTATGACCGGCGTGGTCCTGGGCATCGGGCGTGCTGTGGGCGAGACCATGGCCGTCATCATGGTGGCGGGCAACGTGGTCAACATGCCGGAGCTGCTGGGCAGTGTCCGTCTCATGACCACCGGTATTGTCCAGGAGATGTCCTACTCCTCCGGGCTCCATCGGGAAGCCCTGTTCGCCATCGGGCTTGTCCTGTTCGTCTTCATCATGATCTTGAACTTCATCCTCAACACTGTGCTGAAGAAGGGGGCTAAGGAATAATGTATAAAAAAGTAAGACCTGTCGATACCCTGATCCGGGGGCTCATCTGGCTATGTGCTATCATCACCATCGCCATCACCGCTGGAATCATCGTTTATATCCTGATCCGTGGCCTGCCCTCCATCAGCTGGAGCTTTTTGACCACCCAGCCTAGTGAACTGCATGGTACTATTGGTATACTCCCTAATATAATTAACACTTTGTATATCGTGATCATCACCCTGCTCATCGCGACCCCTATCGGTATTGGCTCTGCCATCTATCTGACCGAGTACGGCGGAAGGAGTAAGCTGGTTAAGGTCATTGAATTCACCACCGAGACCCTGGCCGGCATCCCTTCCATCATCTACGGCCTGTTCGGGTTTATGTTCTTTGTGGTGTTTATGAAGCTGCAGTATTCCATCATTGCCGGCGGATTGACCCTGGCCATTATGGTACTGCCTACCATTATCCGCACCACCCAGGAGGCGTTGAAATCCGTCAATCCCCTCTATCGTGAGGCAGCCCTGGGCATGGGCGCCACCCGGGTCCACATGATCCGCACCGTCCTGCTGCCCAGCGCTATGCCGGGCATTATGACCGCCGTCATCCTCAGTATCGGACGTATTGTAGGCGAGTCGGCAGCCCTGATCTTCACCGCCGGCATCGGCACCAAGATGCTGCGGATGACCCTGCCCGGATTCTTTGAGCACTTTATGACCTCCGGCGCCACCCTCACCGTCCAGCTGTATCAGTACGCTATGCGTGGTGAGGATCTGGGCATCAGCTTCGCCATTGCCGCCGTGCTGGTGATCATTGTGCTCATCATCAACTTTTCCACCAAGCGGCTGGCACGCCGCCTCAACGCCAAAAACTAGCCACCAGTTACCGCTGGGCGGCGAGTCGCCGCAGACAAGCCGCGCCCCTCCCGGGGCGGATATCGCGCTGTGGTTTCAATCGCAACATCGTTGCGGGCATCGCGGACAGTGTTACGAATAAAATCCAGGGCGCGCCAGCTACCGCTGGAGGAAGTCGCGGATGGGCGCAATGAAAAACAAAATCGCGGGTGTCGCGGCGATGTTGCTAACAAAGCCGTGGGCGCGTCATCCCCGCCGGTAGGCGCGGCGAGGTAAGAATGGGATAGATAGGAGAGTATTATACAGATGGAAAATATCATGGAGACCCGGAACCTAAACTTATACTACGGGGACAATCACGCCCTGAAGAACATCAACCTGAATATTGAGAAAAACAAGATCACAGCCCTTATCGGTCCGTCGGGCTGCGGCAAATCCACCTACTTAAAGACCCTCAACCGGATGAACGACCTGATTGAAAACGTCAAAATCGAAGGGGAGGTCCTGTTGGAGGGCCAGGATATCTATGATCCCCGGGTGGATGTGACCATGCTCCGCAAACGGGTAGGCATGGTGTTCCAGAAGCCCAATCCCTTCCCCATGAGCATTTATGACAACATTGCCTACGGCCCCAGGATCCACGGCATCAAAAGCAGAAAGCAGCTGGATGAGATCGTGGAGAACTCCCTGAAAGGCGCGGCCCTTTGGGACGAGGTCAAAGACCGCCTGAAGAAGAGCGCGATGGGCCTTTCCGGCGGCCAGCAGCAGCGTCTGTGCATTGCAAGAGCCCTGGCGGTTTCCCCCCAGGTACTGCTGATGGATGAGCCAACCTCCGCCCTGGACCCCATCTCCACCATGAAGATCGAGGACCTGATGGTAGAGCTGAAGGAAAAATATACCGTGGCCATTGTCACCCACAACATGCAGCAGGCCGCCCGTATCTCCGACTACACAGCCTTTTTCCTGGTAGGGGAGATGGTGGAATACGCGGACACCGAGAAGATGTTCTCCATGCCTTCGGACAAGCGGACAGAGGATTACATCACCGGCCGGTTTGGTTAATAAAAAAGCGGGAGCTTTCCCAAAAAAGTGGGGAAAGACACCTCATCCTTATGATATAATAGTATATAATTGCAATGGAGGAAACGAATATGTCGGCAAGACTGAGTTTTGACCATGAGCTGGAACTGCTCAATACAGACCTGATCAAAATGGGCGCCCTGGTGGAGGACGCCATTACCAAATCCATTGAAGCGCTGAAGACCAGCAACCACGACATGGCCCGGGAAATCATTGAACAGGATCGCCAGGTGGACGATATGGAAAAGGCCATTGAATCCAGAAGCCTGCGCCTGCTCATGCGGCAGCAGCCAGTGGCCCGGGACCTGCGGGCCATTTCCACTACCCTGAAGATGATCACCGACCTGGAGCGGATCGGCGACCAGGCCGCGGATATCGCGGACCTGTCCATGCGGTTCCAGGAGGAGAGCGCCATGCAGGTTTCCGGACATCTGGAGAAGATGGCCTCAATCGCCAGCGCCATGGTGCACGAAAGCGTGGACAGCTACATCCAGAACGATCCGGAAAAAGCCGCTGGCATCATCAAGCGGGATGACGAGGTGGATCAGCTCTTTGTGGACGTTAAGGACGACCTGGTCGCCAAGATCGGCGAGAACAAGGATCTGGCTGACGACGCCATCGATACCCTCATGGTAGCCAAGTATCTGGAGCGGATTGCCGACCATGCCGTCAACGTCTGCGAGTGGGTTATTTTCTACTCCACCGGCCTGCACAAAAAGACCCAGATCCTCTAACCAGCTGCTGCTGGGCGGCGAGCCGCCGCAGCCAAGCCGCGCCCCTCCCGGGGCGGATATCGCGCTGTGGCGTCGTTCGAGACATAAGCGCGTGAGCCGCAACAATGTTGCAGACAGAACTCAAGGTGCGACCTGCTGCCCGCTAGGGCCGCGTCTTGCTCTCCGCAGGAGCGCGTTGTGGTTTCAATCGCAACAAAAATGCGGGCATCGCAGACAGCGGCTTTAGCTAGGCCGTGGGCGCAATCTACCCGCCGCTAGGCGCGCGGGCGGGCAGTGCCCGCTCCCAAGTCGCGCTGATGTGTCAATCGAGACCCATTTGCGGGCATCGCGTACAGTGTCTCAAACAAGACCAAGGGCGCGTCATCCTCGCCGGTAGGCGCGCGTGCGGCGAGTCGCCGCAGCCAAATCGCGCTGATGTGTCAATCGAGACCCATTTGCGGGCATCGCGTACAGTGTCTCAAACAAGACCAAGGGCGCGTCATCCTCGCCGGTAGGCGCGCGGGTGACGCGGCGGTGTCGCAGACAAAACCAAGTGCGCGTCATGCTGCCCGCTAGGGCAAGAATAAGGAAGAAAGCAATGGCAAAACGAATTTTTATTACAGAAGATGAGGAGGATATCCGGGAGGTCATCAAATGCACCCTGGAATCCTTTTCCTATGAAATCCAGGCTTTTGAAAGCGCAGAGGAATGCCTGGAGGAGACAAAGAAAAATCTGCCGGATCTCATTTTGATGGACATTATGCTCCCGGGCATGGATGGGATTACCGCTCTGGAAAAGCTCAAGTCCCAGAAGGAGACCCAGTCCATCCCGGTGATTATGCTCACCGCCAAGTCCAGCGAGGTGGACAAGGTGACGGGCCTGGACAAAGGGGCCGACGACTATGTCACCAAGCCCTTTGGGGTGCTGGAGCTGGCGGCCCGGGTCCGGGCGGCCCTGCGCAAAAGCGAGGCCTACCAAAAGAAATCCGAGGTGCTGACCTTAGGCGGCATCACCCTGGACGCGGACAAGCGGACGGTGACCAAAAACGGGGAACCGGTGGAATTGACCCTGAAAGAATTTGAGCTGCTCCGGCTTTTAATGGAGAACAAAGACCGGGTCCTGCCCCGGGAGACCCTGCTGGATGAAATCTGGGGCTATGACTATGTAGGGGAGACCCGCACCCTGGATATGCATGTGCGCACCCTGCGGGGAAAGCTGGGGGACAATGGGGAAACCCAGCGGTACATCAAGACGGTGCGGGGAGTTGGATACCGGTTTATCGGCGCCAGCGAAGCGTGACGGAATAAGCGCCCCTGTTTCCCACGGGGGCAAGGGAGATTTTCATGAAGAAAAGCTTGTTTTTACGGATATTCATCATCAGCGCCGTGGTGATCCTGCTGGTGAGCACGGTGATGGCGGCGATGTTCGTTTCGGTGAAGGAACAGGACATTGTGGACAGCATGGACCAGAGCCTGCAGATTATGGTATCCACGGTCATCGATGGTAACACCGACATGGAAGCGGTCGCCGACGAGATGAAAGAGCTCAGCGGCAACCGGATCACCATCGTGGCGTCTGACGGCACTGTGCTGGGGGATTCGGATGAGGACGCTGCCCAGATGGAGAACCATGGGGACCGGGAGGAGATCCAGGAGGCCCTGGCCACGGGATACGGTATGGCCAGCCGGAAGTCGGATACCTTCCTGACCAGCATGCTCTATGTGGCCATCCGGTCGGGGGACAATGTTTTCAGAATGGCCCGTTCCACCGGTGAGGTGGTGGATACCTTGGTATCCCTTTGGCCTATCGTCCTGGTGGCGGTGGTCATTGCCCTGGCCGCGGCCCTGATCCTGGCCCGCTACGGCGCCAGCCGGGCGGTGAAGCCTCTGACCGATACGGTGGACGCCCTCAGCCGGCAGATCGACCACCCGGAAGAGGGGCAAGAGCCGGTCAGCACCAAAGCGCTGGAGGAGATCACCCCCCTGATCAAGACCATCGGGGAGATGAGCGAGGACATCACCCGGGCCAAGGATCGGCTCAGCGTCCAGATGGCCCAGACCCGGTTTATCCTGGACAATATGGAGCAGGGCCTGGTCTTTGTCAACCCGGAGATGAAGATCCTCTTAGTCAACCGCAGCGCCCGCAACTTCCTGGGGGAGAGCCAGGAGGTGGAGGGGCTGGATTTCATCCACCTTTCCCGGGACATCAAGCTGTATGACAGCGTCACCCTGGCGGTGAAGGAGGGCCGCTCCTGTATCTTTGACATGGATCTGCGGCGGACGGTAGGCGCCATTGTGTCGGTGAATATTTCGCCGGTGCGGGCCAGCTGGATCAGCAGCGGCCCCGAGGAGCATCATCTGGGGGCTGTTGTCCTTCTCACCGATGTGACCCAGACCCGCCAGATGGAGCAGATGCGCAGCCAGTTTGTAGCCAATGCCTCCCATGAGCTGAAGACCCCCATCACCTCCATTAAAGGCTTTGCGGAGCTGCTGGCGGGCGGCCTGGTCAAGGACGAGCGGAAGTCGCGGGAATACCTGCTGCGGATCCGGGATGAGTCGGAGCGGATGACCAGCATCATCGAGGACATCCTGAAGATCTCCAGCCTGGAGGCGGAGGAATATCATCCGCCCCTGACCCAGGTGGATCTGCTGGAGGTGGCCAAGGAGGCGGTGGATCAGGTCTCCCACGAGGCCCAAAAGAATGGGATCACCGTCACAGCCCAAGGGGAAAGCGTCACCATCCTTGCTTTCCGGGAGGATGTGTTCCAGATGATCTCCAACCTGGTGGACAACGCGGTGAAATATAACCGCCCCGGCGGCTATGTGAAGGTGCAGATACACAGGGAAGGGATCAACGGGAAAATCGTGGTGGAGGACAACGGCATCGGCATCGCCAGGGAGCACCAGGGCCGGATTTTCGAGCGGTTCTACCGGGTGGATAAGGGCCGCAGCCGGAAGATCGGCGGCACCGGCCTGGGTCTTTCCATTGTCAAGCATGTGGCGGCCAACCTAGGCGGGGAGATTTCCCTGCGCAGCGAGGAGGGCCGGGGCACCACCATCGCCGTGCGGATCCCCCTGGAAAAGGAATAGCCTATCCTTTTCGCAGAGCAGACAGAACAAAACCCGGAAGAAAGCTTCATTTCTTCCGGGTTTTATGGATGTGGGGCGATGGTGGAATTATTTCTCGCTGATGTAAGTATGTTCATATCCATCCTCGGTTTCGTCAAAAAAGATGAAATCGTCAATATCGCCGGATACGGAGAACCATCGGGATTGATGGGCGTTTACATCATGGTTTCCCGCTTGCATCGCGTTTGCAGTGTTGTATTCCATGTCGTTTTCTCTCCCCGCCGAAGCGGGCTCCTTTCTGTGAAATATGGCCTTTGAAGCGGCTAGTTACTAGTATATGCGATGAATATGAATTTGATGCGGGAATTTTGTAAAAACCATGTGCAGGAAATGAAAAAATTTCCAGACAAAAAAGGAGCAAATCCAAAAAAAATTGTAAAATTTTTTTCAGAATGACAACAGAACCCAGGATTTATGCTATAATAGGACAAGATTCTGCGCTCTCGTTGGGGGCGGATCAATGATTAAAAAAATGGTAGGAGCTGAATCAGAACGTGAGTAAACAATTATCCGGCTTGTGGAAGAAGATCTGCAAGTTTTTCCGCAATAGAAATGTATTGATTGCGACGGCCTTTGTGCTCTTTTTGCTTTTGGCGGCGGTGCTGGACCGCTTTGTCTTCCACATTGTGCTGAAAGCTCCGGAAGAGCCCAGCTCCAGTTCCAGCTCCAGCTCATCTTCCTCCTCGTCGTCCTCTTCCTCCAGCAGCGAGAGCCGGGAGCTGACCGAAGCCGAGATGCTGCCAGGCTCCGGGAATCTGGAGAACTCCCCCTATGTAGACGATTCGGTCTTTGATGAGATCGCGGAATACAACGCTGTCAACAGCGACGTCAAAGCCTGGCTGACAGTGGATGGGACCAACATCAATTACCCGGTGGTGCAATTTACCGATAACAGCACCTATATGTCCTTGGGTTACGACGGAAATTACAGCTATAACGGCGTCATCTTGGCCGATTATGAGGACCGGCTGGGCAACGCCTCTCAGCTTTCCCACAACACCGTCATCTACGGCCACAACTGGACTAACTACAGCGCGGATCCTAAGATCGGCGATCCCAGCGACGAGATGTTCGCCCAGCTGACCGCCTTCCAGCATCTGGACTTTGCCAAGGAGAACCTGTTCATCCACTTCACCACCCAGGAGCAGAGCATGACCTTCAAGATCTTCGCCGCCTTCTATACCGAGGACACCTTCCCTTATTACTATCCCAATCTGAACACCGATGAGATGATGGAGATGGTGGCCAGCGCCCGGGAGCGCAGCGAGCACGACTACGACGTGCTGGTGGATGAAAATGATAAGCTCATCTCCCTTTCCACCTGCACCCGCCGCTTCGGCTCCACCGACCGGCAGCGCTTTGTGGTCATGGGACGCCTGCTGCGCCAGGAGGAAAAGGCCACTCCCTACGAGGTGACAGCCAATCCGGATCCAGTGCGCCCCAACCTGTAAGGCGCCCCCCACCATTATACAGACTACAGACCAAAAGGGACCGCATAATCTATGCGGTCCCTTTTTTGTTTATGTGGCGGCGAGTCGGCGGGCAGTGCCCGCTCCCAAGTCGTGCTGTGGTGCTATGGGTAACTAAGTCGCGTGTGCCGCGACGGTGTTGCGAAGAAAATCTAGGCCGCGTCTTGCTGACCGCAGGTCCGCCACCTTCCGGTGGAGGATATCGCGCTGTGGCGTCAATCACAACATAGTTGCGTGCAACGCGGGCGGCGAGTCGCCGCTCCCAAGTCGCGCTGTGGTGCTATGGGTAACTAAGTCGCGTGTGCCGCGACGGTGTTGCGAAGAAAATCTAGGCCGCGTCTTGCTGACCGCAGGTCCGCCACCTTCCGGTGGAGGATATCGCGCTGTGGTGTCAATCGCAACATAGTTGCGTGCAACGCGGGCGGCGAGTCGCCGCTCCCAAGTCGCGCTGTGGTGCTATGGGTAACTAAGTCGCGTGTGCCGCGACGGTGTTGCGAAGAAAATCTAGGCCGCGTCTTGCTGACCGCAAGGTCCGCGCTGTAGCGTCGTTCAAAACATAAGCGCGTGCCACGCGGCAATGTCGCAAACAAAACCAGAGGCGCGTCATCCCGCCCCGGGAGGGGCCCAGCTACCGCCGGGGGAAGTTGCGGATGGGCGCAATGAAAAACAAAAACGCGAGTGCCGCGACGGTGTAACAAATAAAACTCAGAGGCGCGTCTTGCCGCCCGCTAGGGCTGGAAAAGGGCCGGTCCATATGGACCGGCCCTTTTCTTGGTTAAACTTTTCTATATGGCTTAGAATCTGTCGCGTTTGACATAGGAAGTATGAAGCACTTCGTGGGCTTTGTGGCTGCCGGGCTGGCCGAAGTACTCGTCATAGAGGACCTTGCAAACCGGGCTCTCGTGGGATTTGCGCAGAGGCAGGTTTTCGTCCTCAGCATAGAGGGCTGCCGCACGCAGGCCCTTGAGATCCACATTGTTGCGGACAGAAGCCGGCTGGGTGGGCTGGCCGCCGCCGTTGACACAGCCGCCGGGGCAGGCCATGATCTCGATAAACTGATAATCCGCCTTGCCGTCCCGAACGCTTTCCAGCAGCTTTCTGGCGTTCTTGATGCCGGAGGCAACAGCCACCTTCACATCCATGCCGCCTACATTGTAGGAAGCCTCTTTGATGCCAGCGGTGCCGCGGACCTCGGTGAACTCCAGCTTCTGGAGCTCTTCGCCGGTGAGCTTCTCCACAGCAGTGCGCAGGGCAGCTTCCATAACGCCGCCGGTGGCTCCGAAGATGGCGCCGGCGCCGGTGGTGATGCCCAGAGGCGCGTCAAAGTCCTCGTCAGGCAGGTTGGCAAAATCCAGGCCCGCCCGCTGAATCATCCGGGCCAGCTCCCGGGTGGTCAGGGCAATATCTACATCGGGAACGCCTGCGGCGCTCTCGTTGTCACGGCCGGTTTCAAACTTCTTGGCGGTACAGGGCATGATGGAGACAACCACCAGGTCCTTGGGATCGATGCCCATCTTCTCTGCATACCAGGTCTTGGCCACAGCGCCGAACATCTGCTGGGGAGATTTGCAGGAGGACAGGTTGGGGATGAACTCGGGGAAGTAATGCTCACAGTATTTGACCCAGCCGGGGGAGCAGGAGGTAATCATGGGGAGGGTTCCGCCGTTCTGAACCCGCTCGATGAGCTCGTTTGCCTCCTCGATGATGGTCAGGTCAGCGCCTACGTCGCAGTCAAAGACACCGGCAAAGCCCAGCCGCCGGAGAGCGGCTACCATCTTGCCCTTGACGTTGGTGCCTACCGGCATGCCGAAGCTCTCGCCCAGGGTGACCCGGATGGAAGGAGCGGTATTGACAATGACCGTCTTGGAAGGATCAGCCAGGGCTTTCCAAACATCGGCGGTCTGGTCTTTTTCATACAAAGCGCCGGTGGGGCAGGCTACGATGCACTGTCCGCAGGAGATGCAGGCCACGTCGGCCAGCTTGTTCTCAAAGGCGCATCCGATATGGGTCTTGAATCCCCGCTCGTTGGGGCCGATGACCGCGATATCCTGCAGGTTGGCGCAGGCGGCGGAGCAGCGGCGGCAGAGGACGCACTTGGAGTTGTCGCGCACCATATGGGCCGCGGAGTCATCGATGGGATAGACTTCGTTTTCGCCCATAAAGTAGTTTTCATCGCATCCGAACTCCTTGGAGAGACGCTGCAGCTCGCAGTCGCCGGAGCGGACGCAGGAAAGACATTTCTTGTTGTGGGTGGAGAGGATCAGCTCCAAGGTCATCTTCCGGGACTCCAGGACCTTGGGGGTGTTGGTGAAGATCTCCATCCCCTCGTTGACCGGGTAGACACAGGAGGCCACCAGGCTTCTGGCGCCTTTGACCTCTACCATACAGATCCGGCAGGCGCCGATCTGGTTGATATCCTTCAGATAGCAAAGGGTGGGGATATGGATACCCGCATACCGTGCAGCCTCAAGAATGGTAGAGCCCTGGGGCACGGACAGGGGCATACCGTTGATTTTAATATTTACATTCTCCATGGGTTGGGTACACTCCTTTTCTTACTTCTTGACGATTGCACCGAAGCGGCATTTTTCCATACAAGCGCCGCACTTGACGCACTTCTGTTTGTCGATGGTATGTACTTTCTTGACCTCGCCGGAAATAGCGGACGCCGGGCAGATTCTGGAGCACAGGGTACAGCCTTTGCACTTGGCGGGATCGATTTCGTAGCTCAAGAGGGCCTTGCAGACGCCGGCCGGACATTTTTTGTCCACGATGTGGGAGACATACTCATCCCGGAAATAGTGGAGGGTGGAGAGCACCGGGTTGGGCGCTGTCTGGCCCAGGCCGCACAGGGCGTTTTCTTTGATGTAGTGGCACAGCTCTTCCAGTTTGTCCAGATCCTCCAGGGTAGCGTTGCCCTTGGTGATCTTATCCAGCATCTCTAAGAGCCGTTTGGTACCCACACGGCAGGGGGTACATTTGCCGCAGGACTCATCTACAGTAAACTCCAGGAAGAACTTGGCGATATCCACCATACAGGTGTCCTCGTCCATGACGATGAGGCCGCCGGAACCCATCATGGAGCCGATGGAGAGCAGGTTGTCGTAGTCGATGGGAATATCAATATGCTCAGCCGGGATACATCCGCCGGAAGGACCGCCGGTCTGGGCCGCTTTAAACTTCTTGCCGCCCGGGATACCGCCGCCGATCTCCTCGACGATCTCTCTGAGGGTGGTGCCCATGGGGACTTCCACCAGGCCGGTGTTGTTGATCTTGCCGCCCAGGGCGAAGACCTTGGTTCCCTTGGACTTCTCGGTGCCCATAGAGGCGAACCATTCGGGGCCGTTGAGGATGATCTGGGGGATGTTGGCGTAGGTTTCAACGTTGTTGAGGACGGTGGGCTTGCCGAACAGGCCCTTGACCGCCGGGAAGGGAGGACGGCATCTGGGCTCGCCCCGGTGGCCTTCAATGGAGGTCATCAGCGCGGTTTCCTCGCCGCAGACGAACGCGCCGGCGCCCAGACGAAGCTCCAGGTTGAAGTCAAAGCCGGTGTCAAAGATGTTCTTGCCCAAAAGCCCGTATTCTCTGGCCTGGTCAATGGCGATCTGCAGCCGCTTGACGGCGATGGGGTACTCGGCCCGGACATAGATGTAACCCTGGTTGGCGCCGATGGCATAGCCGGCGATGGCCATAGCCTCGATAACCGCATGGGGATCGCCTTCCAGAACGGAACGGTCCATGAACGCGCCGGGGTCGCCCTCGTCGGCGTTACAGCAGACGTATTTCTGCTCGTTGACCGAAGCTCTGGCAAAGGACCATTTCCGGCCGGTGGGGAAACCGGCGCCGCCCCGGCCTCTCAGGCCGGAGTCCAGGATGACCTGGATGACCTGTTCCGGGGTCATCTCGGTGAGGACCTTGCCCAGCGCCTGGTAGCCGTCCATGCCGATGTACTCGTCGATATTCTCGGGGTTGATGACACCGCAGTTGCGCAGGGCTACACGGTGCTGCTTTTTATAGAAATTGGTGTTGTTGAGGGATTCGATGGTGTCGTCGTCCTGGACCGTCTCCTGATAGAGCAGGCGTTTGACAATACGGCCCTTGAGCAGGTGCTCGGTGACGATTTCGGGGATATCCTCGGGCTTGACCATGCTGTAGAAGGAGCCCTCGGGATAGACGATCATAATGGGACCTAAAGCGCACAGGCCGAAGCATCCCGTTTTGATGACCTTGACTTCATCTTTCAGACCGTTGCGCTCGATTTCCTTTTCCAGGGTCGCAACAATCTGCTCGGAGCCTGAGGAAGTACAGCCGGTACCGCCGCAGACCAGTACATGAGAACGAAACATTTGATTTCCTCCTTCTTCTTATGCCTTGGCGCTGGCGCCGATGGTGTACTCGGTAACCACATTGCCGTTGACCAGATGGTCGTTGACCACCCGGACCGCTTTCTCCGGGGTCATCTTTACATAGGTGACCTTTTCTTTGCCCGGCTCCATGATTTCCACCACAGGCTCGTACTGGCAGATGCCGATGCAGCCGGTCTGGGTGACCATGACATGGTGCAGGTTGCGCTTGGCAACCTCGTCGGTAAAGGCGGCCAGTACCGGACGGGCGCCGGCTGCGATGCCGCAGGTGGCCATGCCCACCACCACGCGGGTGGCCTGCTCGTCGGCGTCTTCTTTGCGCAGGCCGACGGTATTCTGCATTTTATCTCTGATTGCTTTGAGCTCAGCTAAGCTTTTCATCTACGCTTCCTTCCTTTCGCCTTGGATCATTTGTGTTTGTTCGGCCAGATATTCGCCGATATAGGCGATGACCTCGGGGGTGTTCAGGGGGACCCCCTCCAATACTTCCCGGAAAACCCGGGTGTCCATCTCAAATTCCCGGTCATCGATCCGCCGGGCAAAGACAAAGTCGATGTCCGGGTTGCACTGGATCAGGGAGACCACGGTGGCGTTGATGTCCCCGAGAGGCAGGCAGTCGATGTGGTCTGTCACAAAGGCGGCGGTCACCGTGGTGCCCTCGCCCACCTTGGACTGGATGGAAAAGTCGCCGCCGGTCATCTTGGCCTGCATGGAGTAAAAGGGAATGCCCAGCCCCACCTTCCGGGTGGTGCGGGTGGTGTAGAAAGGGTCCATGACCCGGCGCACCGTCTCCTCATCCATGCCGCAGCCGTTGTCGGCAATGGTGATGACCATCCGGTGGGACGCCGTGTCCTCCTCCACCCCAATGCGGATGAGGGTGGCCTTGGCCACCACCGAATTCTGGGCGATGTCAAGTACGTTTAAGGACAATTCCTGCATGGCTTAGTCCTGATATTTTGCCAGGATGCCTTCGATTTCGTCCACAGACAGCCTGCCATAAACGTCGTCGTTGATGGTCATGACAGGAGCCAGACCGCAGGCGCCGATGCACCGGCAGGCCTCCAGGGAGAACTTGCCGTCCGGGGTGCATTCTCCGCCTTTGATGCCGAGGCTGCGGCTGAGCTTGTCATAGATGTCGCCGGAACCCTTGACGTAGCAGGCGGTGCCAAGACATACGGAAATCTTGTACTGGCCCTTGGGATACAGGGAGAACTGGGAATAGAAGGTGACGACGCCGTAAACCTCCTCCAGGGGGATATCCAGGCCCAGGGAGATCATCTCCTGGACTTCCAAGGGAAGATAGCCGTAGATTTCCTGGGCCTGCTGGAGCACAGGCATCAGGGCGCCCGGCTGCTCTTTGTGGTCGGCGATGACCTGCATCAGCTGGGCTTCCTGCTCTTTTGTCCCCTTAAATGGAACAGACGTATTGCTTTTAGCCATATAAGTTTAACCTCCTTAGCGGATGTAGCCGGGTTTGTTAAAATCCTAACGATAAAGGGCCCAAACCCCTTAGGCAGACCCGGTGCATTATGAAAATTATATCATAGGGGTTCATAAAAATCCATATGGCGCCCCCACAAACTCCGGTCGAAATTCTATGGAAAATAGACAAAAACCAGGAAGATTTCCCCACAAATCCATGAAAGGTATATCTTTTTTGTGGTGTTTCCAAGGGCCGGCCGCCTTCGGTTTCCAGACCCTGGAAGAAGGGCGCCTATGAATGTTTACACGACCCCAGCGCAGAACAAAAAAAGGACGGCCAAAGCCGTCCTTTATTCATCATCAAGCAGAGCTTCATATCAATATCGGTGACAAAGCGTTGGCCGCTTACCACCCGCTGGACGGTATTTTTGTCGATATCCAGCCCCTCCAGCTGGGCCATTTTTGCAAAAGCATTCTGGGAGGGATGGCCTGGCAGCCGTTTCCGGTAGTATTTCACCTTTGTACCGCATAGGTTATGGGAACCCTCCCGCCCTTTGTTTTTATACATGAAAGCCCTCTTTATCTGTCTTACAGTTTCCCCATATCCTTGAGCAGCTTCAGTTTCAGGATCATGATCTGGGTTTTGCCGTCCTCGATTTCGTTGGCCAGCACCATGTCCACCAGCTTTTGGAAGGGGATGGGTTCCACATCTAAAAACTCGTCCTCATCCAGGTGCTGATGGGTCTTGTGGAGGCCCCGCGCCAGGTACATATGGATGACCTCCTCGTCATAGGCGCAGGTGGGGAGCATCTTTCCCAGGGAGATGAACTCATCGGCCTGGTAGCCGGTTTCCTCCTCCAGCTCTCGCCTGCCGCAGTGGAGGGGATCCTCCCCGTAGTTGAGCTTCCCGGCGGGGATCTCCAGCAGCACCTTCTTCGGAGCGTAGCGGAACTGGCGCACCATGAGCAGGTCATCGCCTACAAAGGCAGCCACCGCCACGCCGCCGGGATGCTCCACCACCTCCCGGGTTACCTCCGACCCGTTCTGGAGCCGGGCCTTATCCCGGCGCAGGTTGACGACCTTTCCTTTATATATCATTTCACTGGAGATGGTTTCTTCATATAAATTTTTCATCATATTCCTCCTTCCACCTGCCGGTGGGGGTTATCGCGCTGATGTGTCAATCGCAGCTCAGTTGCGGGTGTCGCGAACAGTGTTGCAAACGAGACTCGGGGCGCAGTTTGCCGCCCGCGAGGGCCGCGTGAGACGCGGCAATGCCGCGAACAAAACCCTAGGGTGCGTCATCCTGCCCCGGTAGGGGCCACCTGCCGGTGGGGGATATCGCGCTGATGTGTCAATCGCAGCTCAGTTGCGTGTGACGCGAACAGTGTTGCAAACGAGACTCGGGGCGCAGTTTGCCGCCCGCGAGGGCCGCGTGAGACGCGGCAGTGGTTTTGGCTAGGCCGTGAGCGCGTTTTGCCCGCCGCTAGGCGCGGCGAGTCGCCGCGGCCAAATCGCGCTGTGGCGCAATGGGTAACAAAAACGCGTGTGACGCGAACAGTGTCGCAAACGAGACTCGGGGCGCGACCTGCTGCCCGCTAGGGCCGCGTGAGACGCGGCAGTGTTTCGAACGAGAATTGGAGCGCGTCTTGCCCTCCGCAGGAGCGTGGGCGGTTTCGGCGGTAGCCGACGATTTTTTGGAACATCCAGGGGGAATCCAGTGGTGTTGGCCCCCGGGATTGGGAGAAAAATCGCCGCCCATACTGCCGGGAAAGCAGCGAGCCCCATCAGGGGGATATCCAAGGGGTGCCCCCTTGGATCACTTTTGCATCCTTTTCTTGAGAGAAAAGGATGTGCCCGCGCGGCATGAGCGCAGAAGCCACCCACCTGCCAGTGGGGGACACCGCGCTGGCGGGCAGTGCCCGCTCCCAAGCCGCGCTGTGGCATCGTTCGAGACATATTCGCGTGTGACGCGGCAATGCCGCGAACAAAACCCAGGGCGCGTCATGCCCTCCGCAGGAGCGTGGGCGGTTTCGGCAGCAGCCGACGATTTTTTGGAACATCCCGGGGCCAGCTGCCGCTGGAGGGTGTCACGGATGGGCGCTGACAGTGATCTATTCGCGTGAGACGCGGCAGTGGTTTTGGCTAGGCCGTGAGCGCGTTGTCCCGCCCCGGAAGGGGCCGCCCATACTGCTGGGAAAGCAGCGAGCCTCATTAGGGGGATATCCAAGGGGAGCACCCCTTGGATCACTTTTGCATCCTTTTCTTGAGAGAAAAGGATGGCGGGCAGTGCCCGCTGCCAAACCGCGCTGTGGCGTCATTCGAGACAAAGTCGTGGGCAACGCGAACAGTGTCTCGGATAAAACTGTGGGCGCGACTTGCTGACCGCAGGTCCGCGGCATGAGCGCAGAGCCAGCCAGCTACCGCTGGAGGGTATCGCGCTGTGGTTTCAATCGCAGCATGGTTGCGTGTGACGCAAACAGTGTTGCAAACGAGACTCGGGGCGCAGTTTGCCGCCCGCGAGGGCCGCGTGTGCCGCGGCAATGTCACCGACAAAACCCAGAGCGCGATCTGCCCGCCGCTAGGCGCGCCCCGGTAGGGGCCGCTAGGTCTATTATAGCACAAAGGGGAAAGGGTGAATAGAAGGGGAAGAGATTTCATAGAAATGATACTGACTATAAAAGGAAAAGGTGTTCAGCCATGGAAGAATACGGCCCGCGCCCCTTTGGATACGGGGATTTAGAAGAAAAAATAAAGAAGATCAAGGGGGCGGAGGGCCCTGTCAAAGCCTTTGTCATGGGCAAATCGGTGCTGGGCCGGAGCATCTACGCCCTGGGGATGGGACAGCTGCGGCAGTCGGCGCTGATGGTGGGGGCCACCCATGGGCTGGAATCCATCACCTCAGCGCTGCTGATGATGTTCGCCGAAGAGCTGATGGAGGCCCTGGAGAACCGAACCCAGATCTGCGGGGTGGATCCCCGCAGGGTGCAGGAGAGCAGGGGGCTGATCATTGTCCCCATGCTCAACCCCGATGGGGTGGAAATCGCCCAGCATGGGGCCCGGGGCTGTCTGCACCTGGCCAAGCGGATTTATGACCTCTGCGACGGCCATTTTGAAAGATGGCAGGCCAACGCCCGGGGCGTGGACCTCAACCACAACTTTGACGCCGGCTGGGAAAAGCTGCGGCAGATGGAGATTTCCTACGGCATCCTCAAGCCCGCCCCCACCCGGTTTGGCGGCTACCGGCCTATGAGCGAGCCGGAGGTCAAAGTCATCGCCCATATCATCTCCTCCTTTGATATCAAGACCCTTTACAGCTTCCACAGCCAGGGGGAGGAGATCTATTACCACTACGGGCCCCATACCCCCATCCAGTCCAAGCTGATGGCCCAGATCCTGGCCTCCTCCAGCGGCTATGCCCTCTCCGAGCCGGAGGGGATCGCCTCCCACGGAGGGCTCAAGGACTACTTTATCCAGAAATACCGGCGCCCGGGCTTTACCATCGAGGTAGGGCGGGGGAAAAATCCCCTGCCTCCCTCCGACGCGCCGGCGATTTATGAGAAAATCCGGGAGATGATGACCCTGGCCATGATTTTATAAGGATAAATTTGCCCAAAAAAGAGGCGGGAATATTTCCCGCCTTTTTTTATTTTCATAGAGAAGCGCCTCCTCCGGAAAGTTGGCGGGGAAATGGGGGAAGGAGACGGATTTTCCGCCGTTTTTTAAAGTTTATACAAAAACAGAGGCTCTCTTTGGAGGAAATATAGTTGCTATGTCGGCGCCGCAAATGGTATAATCAAAAAAATAGGGTGTTTTGCCTGCGGGAGAGCGCCCTGCCTATGGAAACCGCCATGGATACTTTATCAAGCTAGGAGGGTCCCTATGACAGTCTCAGATGTACAAAAGATTTTAAAAGCACAGGTCATCTGCGGAGAGGATGAACTTTCCCGGGAAGTGCATACCGCCTGTGGCAGCGATATGATGAGCGATGTTTTGGCCTTTGTCAAGGATCAGTCGGTGCTCCTCACCGGCCTGGTCAATCCCCAGGTGGTGCGCACCGCTGATATGATGGATATGGTATGTATCATCTTTGTCCGGGGCAAGCAGCCCGATGACGCCATCATCGAATTGGCCAAAGAGCGGGATATCATCCTCATGGCCACCCCCTACCGGATGTTCACCGCCTGCGGCCTGCTCTATGAAAACGGACTTAAGGGAGGTTGCGATATATCGTGAGCGCGCCTGTGATTTTGAAATACAGCGTCCCCGGCGATGACTTTACCCGGGCGGGAGAGGCCTCCAGCGCGGTGAAAAAGGCGCTGAAAAAGCTGGGGGTGGCTCCCGACGTCATCCGGAAGGTGGCTATCGCCATGTACGAGGGGGAGATCAACATGGTCATCCACGCCGACGGCGGGGAGATCACGGTGGAGATCACCCCGGAATATGTGAATATGGTGCTGGCGGACACCGGTCCCGGCATTGCGGATATCGACCTTGCCATGAAGGAAGGCTATTCCACCGCGCCGGACAATGTCCGGTCTTTGGGCTTTGGCGCCGGCATGGGGCTGCCCAACATGAAAAAGTACACCGATGAGATGAAGGTGGAAAGCCAGGTGGGGGTAGGAACCACCGTGACCATGCGGGTCTATGTCCAGCCATAGGATTATGGAGGATTACGCCGTCCCCACAGGACGGCTTTGAGGAGTGACATGAAGGAATGGGAAACAGATTTCATTCGGTGACCCTGGATACCGACGCCTGCAAAGGCTGCATCAACTGCATCAAGCGGTGTCCCACCGAAGCGATCCGGGTTCGGGATGGAAAGGCCCATATCATCACCGAGCGGTGCATTGACTGCGGAGAGTGTATCCGGGTCTGTCCCAACCATGCCAAGAAAGCGGTCTATGACAGCCTTTCCATCATCGACGATTATGAATATACCATTGCTCTGCCGGCGCCCTCCCTGTACGGGCAGTTTAACAACCTGGACGACAAGGAGATTGTGCTGGACGCCCTGTTAAAGATGGGCTTCGACGCGGTGTATGAGGTGGCGGCCGCGGCGGAGATCGTCTCCGACGCCACCCGGAAGCTGATGAAGCAGGGAGCGCTGAAGCTGCCGGTGATCAGTTCCGCCTGCCCGGCGGTGGTGCGGCTGATCCGGGTGCGGTTTCACGAGCTGATCCCCAACATCCTGCCCCTCCACGCCCCCATTGAGCTGGCCGCCCGCATCGCCAAGAAAAAGGCGGCCAACCTCACCGGGCTGCCCATGGAAAAAATCGGGGCCATCTTCATCTCCCCCTGTCCGGCCAAGGTGTCGGCCATCCGGTACCCCCTGGGCGCCCAGAAAAGCTATGTGGACGGGGCGGTGGCCATGAGCGAGGTCTATCCCCGGCTCATCCACCTGATGAAGGAGCTGGAGGATGAGGACCAGTCGGACAAGGTGGTGGACGCCGGCCGGATCGGGGTAGGCTGGGCCAGCTCCGGCGGAGAAGCGGCGGCGCTGATCAACGAGAATTACCTGGCCGCCGACGGCATTGAAAACGTAATCAAGGTGCTGGAGGATCTGGAGGACGAGCGGTTTTCCGGCCTGGAATTTGTAGAGCTCAACGCCTGCAGCGGCGGCTGTGTCGGCGGGGTGCTGACGGTGGAAAACCCCTACATCGCCAAGGCCAAGCTCAAACGGCTGCGGAAGTATCTGCCCGTCTCCTGCAACCATCTGCGGGATGAGCGGATGAGCAAGCTGGAATGGGACGCCCCGCTGGATAAGAGCAACGCCCTCCAGCTGGATCAGGATATGAACAAGGCCATGGAAAAGCTCAACGAGATGGAGGAGATTGTCTCCCGGCTCCACGGCCTGGACTGCGGCTCCTGCGGGGCTCCCTCCTGTATGGCCCTGGCGGAGGACGTCGTCAGGGGGTTTGCCCAGGAAGAGGACTGCATCTTTAACATGAAGGAGCAGATGGAGGAGTTTCTGGAGCAGATGGCGGATCAAAAAAGCTATATTGAGCCGCCCTTTACCATCAAAAAAGGCAGGGAGGAGAAAGAATGACAGTCAAAGAACTGACGGAACAATCAGGATTTGGGGTCCTCTGTCCCGGGGATCCTGAGCGGGAGATCAGCAAGGTCTACTGCTGCGATATGCTCTCTATTGCCATGGGGCGGGCCCCGGCGGACGGCGCCTGGGTCACCGTCATGGGCAATGTCAACTCGGTGGCGGTAGGGGCTCTGGCGGATGTCAGCTGTATCATCTTTGCCGAAGGGGTCCAGCCGGAGGAGGCATGTATAACCCGGGCCCAGCAGCAGGATATCTGCCTGCTGGCCACCGAACTGCCCGTTTTTGAGGCGGCTTTGACCATCCACCGCCAGCTACCGCAGGGGGATGACGCGCCCTAAGTTACGTTTGTAACACCGCCGCGTTACCCGCGCGCCTGGCGGCGTGCAAGACGCGCCCACGGCCTAGTGGAAACCCACTGTCCGCGATGCCCGCAACCATGTTGCGATGACACCACAACGCGATCTGGCTGCGGGCACTGCCCGCCGGTGCGCCTAGCGGGCAGCAGGTCGCGCCCCGAGTCTCGTTTGCAACACTGTTCGCGTCACACGCAACCATGCTGCGATTGACACATCAGCGCGATATCCCCCACCGGTAGGTGGTGGCCCCTACCGGGGCGGGAAGACGCGCCTTGGGTTTTAATTTGTAACACTGCCGCGATGCCCGCAACTGAGCTGCGATTGAAACATAAACGCGATATCCCCCGGCGGTAGCCGGTGGCAGCGGGCACTGCCCGCCCGCAAGGAGGGAGAAGCCATCAACCGGATCTATTATGACCTGCATATTCATTCAGCCCTGTCCCCCTGCGGGGACAATGACATGACCCCCAACAACATCGCGGGGATGGCGGCCCTCAAGGAGCTGGATGTCATTGCCCTGACCGACCACAACTCGGCGAAAAACTGCGGCGCCCTGATGAAGGCGGCGGCCCAGTATCCGCTGATTGTGCTGCCGGGGATGGAGCTTTGCACCAGCGAGGAAATTCATGTGGTCTGCCTGTTCGACACCCTGGAAAAGGCCATGGCCTTTGATGGATATGTAGACGCCCACTCCCCGGATGTAAAGAACCGGCCGGAGATCTTTGGGGAACAGCGGATCATGGATGAAAACGACGAGATCACCGGATATGTGGAGAAGCTGCTCATCAACGCCTCCTCCATTTCGGTGATGGAGGTGGGGCCGCTGGTGGAATCCTTCGGCGGGGTGGCTTATCCGGCCCACATCGACAAAAGCGCTTATTCCCTCCTCTCCAATCTGGGCTTTCTCCCGCCGGAGTGGCAGTTCCCCCTGTTTGAGGTCAAGGATAAGACCAAGCTTCCCGCCCTGCGGGAACAGCACGACTACCTGCGGCAGATTAACAGCGTCACCAGCTCCGACGCCCACTATCTGGGGGACATTGCAGAGCGGGAAAACTCGGTGGAGCTGGGGGGCCTCACCGCCGGGGAATTTTTTGAGGCGCTAAAAAGGGGATTTTCCCTCTAAAGAAGAGAGACGTCATAGAAAAGAGGCTGTCACCGGCCATTGGGCCGGGGACGGCTTTTTTTGCGGGCAGGGCAGGGAGGCAGTGGCAGAAAAAGGAAGGAACTCCATCTTTTGGCGTGGGAAATATTGCCGGAAAATTATTGCCATACCGGGGGCAATCAAGTATAATTTACATTGTAACGTTTTGTCGTGGAAAGTCAGGAAAGGGCAAAACGGCATCCGGCCGGAACCGGCCGGAATCATGGGAACAAAAGAAGTGATTTCATGAAAAATATCCATATATCCATAGTCCCGCCCTTTGAGAAACCGGATCCGGCCAGCGACTTGACCGTCTTTTCCCCGGTGAAGGACTATGTACCCGAATATGACACCAAGGACTACCTGTCCCAGTGCATGGAATATGCCATCAAATACGGCACCTACCTGGTGCCGGCGGTGTTTTCGGCCTTTGACTACCTGTGCATGACCATCATCGACCGGGAGGGGAATATCCTGGGCGCCCAGCGGGCCACCCATCTCAATTCCCTGGCCCTGGGCCACTTCCGCAAGGCGGAGAGCCTGAAGATTTTCTCCACCGAGCTGGGGAACATCTTCCTCTGCGTGGATGTGGATATCTACCACCCCTATCTGCTGCGGATGGCGAAAGCCATGGGCGCCCAGCTGGTGGTGTCCTCCCAGTACTTCCAGAACCGGGATTACAACCGGAACCGGATCCTCTCCGGCCCCTGGAACACGGCCCAGCAGCACAGCCTGGTGGTGGCCAGCGCCAGCAACAAGCGGGCCTGCGTCACCGCGCCCTGCGCCGCCACCGAGGACGGCAGCGGGTTTGTGGTCTATCCCACCCCCACCCTGACCCTCTCGGCCCAGGTGGATGTGGAGGCCGCTGTGCCCGCCGTCTTTGACACCCCGCTGCCCAGCTTCCTGTCCCACGGCTTTATGCGGACCAACGCGGAATATCTGATGGGGGGCGGGAAGGAATGAAGGGATTTTCCCTGCGCATGGCGCGAAAGAAGATTATTTCCAAAACCAAGGCGAAAAAGCTGCTGGAGATGATTGACAACCTGGAAGTGATGCCCAGCGGCAACCTGAAACATATTGACCTTGCCGACATCAAGGTAGCGGCGATGAGCGTGACAGCCAAGACCTATTCCGGGCTGTTTGACTATATCGCCGATATGAACGCCTATGTCCAGAAGGCCCGGGAGGAAGGGGCCCAGCTGGTGGTCTTCCCCGAGTATACCGGCATGCTGCTCCTGTCGGCCCTGCCGGTGTGGAAACCTCTGTCCCGGGAGCTGGCCGCCGCCCAGGACCTGGAGGAGGCCCTGGGGATGATCGCCGACGTCATGGAGGAGCTCTCCGGGGTCATTGGCGACGTCTACCTGACCATATTCTCCGAGCTGGCAAGGCTCCACGACATCTATATCCTAGGCGGCTCCATCCTCTGTATGGAGGAGGACAGGCTTTATAACCGGGCCACCCTCTTTGACCGGTACGGCTACATGGTCCTGACCCAGGACAAGATCTTTCTATCCGCCCTGGAGCGGAAGATGGGCCTGGCTTCCGGCCGGGAAACCGCTGTGGCGGATACCGAAATCGGCTCCATGGCCGTCCTTGTAGGGGACGACGCCAAATACTTTGAGGTGGCGGATATCGCCGCCCGGAAGGGGGCCCGGCTCCTGCTCAACTGCGACCTGGCCCTGGGACCCTATAATCCCTACGCGGCCCAGGTGGGGCTGGAGATGCGGGTCCAGGAGGCCCGGGCTTACGGCGTCAAGTCGGTGCTGGTAGGGGAGATGCCCTTTGAGACAAAGCTTTACGCCAAATCGGGAATCTATGCCCCCTTTCTTTCCACCAACGACCTGTCAGGGGTGCTGGCCCAGGCCGACAGCTATATGCATGACGCGGTCCTCACCGAATCCATCGACTATGCCCGGCTGGAATATGCGGTGGACATCTATACCCACGACGCCAATGAGGGGCTTCTGCGGAAAAACGCCCCCAAATGCTATCAGGTCCTGTCCATGGCCCCGCCCCAGCGCGGCGCCGCTCTGGTAGGATCCCAGCCCCCAGCGGCAGAGGAGGAACCTTTGCCGGAGGAGGTCCCAGAGGAAGAGAAGGAGACGGTGGAAAACGAGGCAAGTCTCTAAGAGTTCGCGAGGAGGTTCTGGCCTATGAAATGTCCCTTTTGCGGCGGCGAGATGGAGGAAGGCCGTTTGATCAGCCGGGGCTGCAACTACTTTTTACCCAGCGGGGAGCGCCCTCCATGGACGGTCATCCCGCCCAAAAGCAGCCTGGAAAAGAAGAACGCCGTCCTCCTGCCCCCAGACCGGTGGGAGGTTCCCCCCAACTGGCCCCAGGCCCATTGCTGCCGGAAGTGCCGAAAGATCATCATCGACTATTGACCGCCGCCCCAGCGGGTGCAAAGCAGAAGAAAAGGGTGGAGAAACCATTTGGTTTCTCCACCCTTCGTTGTTTTTATCAGCGCCCGTCCTCTTTTTCATCCGGAGCCTCCTCCGGCGGGGGCGGGGGCAGAAGGACGGCTTTGACCCGGGTGATCCGGCGCTCCGCGATGCTGGTGGCGGTAAAGCGCACCCCATCGATCTCCACCGAGGGGGTTTCCTCCTCCCCAGGGATCCGGCCCAGCATGTCGATGATCAGGCCGCCCAGGGTATCCACATCCAGCTCGGAGTCCTCCTCCACCAGCTTGACCCCCAGCTTCTTTTCCACATCGTCCAGGTCGGCGCCGCCGTCAATGGACCAGGTGTGGTCGTCGATCTGGTAGAACTCTTCCTCCTCGTCGTCATACTCGTCCTGGATATTGCCCACAATGGATTCCAGCACGTCCTCCATGGTGACAATGCCGGAGGTGCCGCCATATTCGTCCACCACCACAGCCAGCTGCATCCTCCGCTCGGTGAACTGGGTGAACAACTCCTTTAACCGGGTGGATTCGGGGACAAAGAAGAGGGGGCGCAGGTAGTGTTCCACGTGGAACTCCGGAGCGCTGCCGCCGCTGATCAGCTTGAGCAGGTCTTTGACATAGATGACCCCCACAATGTTGTCAATATCCTCCTGATAGACCGGGATTCGGGAATAGCCTTCGGTGATGGCCACATCCAGCACCTCATCCAGAGAGGAATCTATGGGCACCGCGGAAATTTCGGTGCGGTGGGTCATGATCTCCTCCGCCGTGGTGTCGTCAAACTCGAAGATGTTGTTAATCATCTCCTTCTGGCTTTCCTCGATGACCCCTTTTTCGTTGCCCACATCCACCATCATCCGGATTTCCTCTTCGGTGACCAGCTCCTCCTGGCCCTTGGGGTCAAAGCCCAGCAGCTTGGAGAAGGCGTTGGAAAACTTGACCGTCACAAACCGGAAGGGCCGGGCGATGTGGAGGATGAGGGTGAGCAGGCCCACCGTGGCAAGGGCCACGCCCTCCGGGTTTTTCCCGGCGATATTCTTGGGCAGGTAGGTGGCCAGCACCAGGACGACAAAGCAGGTGACAAGGGCGATGGCCGCCGCCAGCAGGGTGCTGGCAAGTCCCTGGGACAGCCCCAGGGAGGAGAGCCAGGGCCAGAGGGCCTGGTATCCGGTCAGGGTGGTGAGGATGGTGATGAGCACCGTAAAAAAGTGGGAGAGCAGCAGGGTGCTGTCCCCATAATTGGTGGGCTCGCTGGTCAGCTTGGCAATCCGCTTTGCCTTTTCGTTGCCCTCGTCGCACAGCTTGCGGATCCGGGCGTCCGGGAACAGGACAATGGAGGTCTTGCTGCACATGATAAACGCCTTGAGAAAGAGGGCCGCCAGCAGGATGACCAGGCGGAGCATGAAATTACCGTCGGGGTCCATGATAAAACTCCTTTGTGTTCAAAATAATAAGAATCTATGGGTACAATTAATTATATTATACATCCCTCCCAAGACCTCTGTCAATTTCCCCACCTACCGGTGGGCGGGCAGTGCCCGCTCCCAAGCCGCGCTGTGGCGTCGTTCGAGACAAAAACGCGAGCGAAGCGGCAATGGCGCGAATAAAACTGGAGGCGCGTTTTGCCCGCCGCAAGGCGCGTGAGACGCGACAGTGTTGCAGATAAAACCCGGGGCGCGCCGGCTACCGCCGGGGGAAGTCGCGGATAGACGCAATGGGTAAACTTAGTTGCGTGTATCGCGAACAGCGTCTAAACAAAACCAAAAGCGCGTTTTGCCCGCCGCAAGGTGCGCGTGAGCCGCGGCAGTGTTGCAGATAAAACCCGGGGCGTGCCGGCTACCGCCGGGGGAAGTCGCGCTGATGTGTCAATCGCAACGTAATTGCGGGCATCGCGGACAGTGGTTTTAGCTAGGCCGTGAGCGCGTCATCCACGCCGGTAGGCGCACGTGAGCCGCGGCAATGGCGCGGACAAGACCAAAAGCGCGTTTTGCCCGCCGCTAGGCGCGCGGGTGACGCGACAGTGTCATCGATAAAACCTGGGGCGCGTCGTCCCGCCCCGGCAGGGGCCGCGTCATCCACGCCGGTAGGCGCGCGTGAGCCGCGACAGTGTTGCAGATAAAATCCGGGGCGCGGCATGCCGCCCGCTAGGGCAAAGACTCATGCGCTATGTATGAAGTAATGTATGGAAAATCTCCTGCTATTTCTGCATGAATTCTTAGTTTAGACACCTTCCCGGATAGCTTGACATACACCATATTTAGGTATATCGTGAAACTAATTAGGGCTTTTTATTGTTTTCTTAGAAAGGAAGACTGATATGAAAAAAATATTATTTATCAACGCTTGTATTAGACCTCTTTCACGCACCCTTTTACTGGCGCGAGAAGTGCTAAAAAAGTTAGATGGCGAAATAGAAGAAGTAAATCTTTGTCATGAAAATATTTATCCCCTTGATTGGGAACACTTGGAAAAAAGAGACCAGCTTGTTATGCAAAAGGATTTTTCAGCCCCAATATTTAAATATGCAAATCAATTTATAAGGGCAGATGAAATTCTAATTGCCGCACCTTGCTGGGATTCAGCCTTCCCATCTATTTTGAAGGTATATCTTGAACATGTAACAATAGCTGGATTGACATTTCAATATACGCCAGAGGGGATATCGATAGGGTCATGTAACGCCAAGAGGATGATTTATGTAACAACATCAGGAGGCCCCTTTGCAAACCAAACGCAAGGATATGATTACATAAAAACTCTAGCCAGCAGTTTTTACGGGATATCAAATGTCTTGTGCTTTAAAGCGGAAAATCTTGATATTAAAGGCGTTGATGTTAACAGCATCATTCAAAGGGCGCTGGAAGAGATAAAAGCTGCTGACCTAT
Organism: Zongyangia acetica; assembly: GCF_038739695.1. NCBI lineage: Bacteria > Bacillati > Bacillota > Clostridia > Eubacteriales > Oscillospiraceae > Zongyangia > Zongyangia acetica. Next base: position 32,702 of record NZ_JBBEWN010000015.1, read on the forward strand.
AGTGCTTTTCGAATAGAGCTGCAAGCCGCCGCAGCTAAATCGCGCCTGCCGGTGGGGGAAGTCGCGCTGTGGCGCCAATCGAGACCTATTTGCGTGTGCCGCGGCAATGTCGCGAATAAAACCAGAGGCGCGACCTGCCCGCCGCAGGCGCGCGGGCAACGCGGCAGTGTCGCGAATAAAACCTAGGGCGCGGCTTGCTCTCCGCAGGAGCGCGCTGTGGCGTCGTCCGCAACAAAATCGCGTGTGCCGCGGCAAAGTTTCAAACAAGACTTGGAGCGCGACCTGCCCGCCGCCAGGCGCGCGGGCATCGCGAGCAGTGTCGCGAATAAAACCTAGGGCGCGGCTTGCTCTCCGCAGGAGCGCGCTGATGTGTCAATCGCAACATAGCCGCGAGCAATGCAGCAGTGGCGCGAATAAAACTGGGGGCGCGACCTGCCCGCCGCCAGGCGCGCGGGCAATGAATGAAAAAGTTTTCACAAAAATGGGGAAAATATTATAAGTTTCATACTTTACTTTATAGGCCAAAAATGCTAAAATTTGAGGGAAGCAGACACAAGTGAAAGCGGGCCTTTTCAGGCTTTTTTCATGTGGACCTTGTCCTGGGGCATTGCCGGCCCAGGGGACAGGGTTAAACTGATGCGGGGTGGTTTTTCCACCCGGCGATTCTGTATCTATCCGAAAGGGAGGAAAACAAACATGGCAAGAAAAATGAAGACCATGGATGGCAACAACGCCGCGGCGTACGTATCCTATTCGTTCACCGATCTGGCGGCCATTTATCCCATCACCCCCTCTTCTGTTATGGCAGAGGTCACGGATAAATGGAGTGCCGAGGGCAAGAAGAACATCTTCGGCCAGAAGGTCAAAGTCGTTGAGATGCAGTCGGAGGCAGGCGCCGCAGGTACCGTTCACGGCTCTTTGGCGGCTGGTGCCCTGACCACCACCTACACCGCTTCTCAGGGACTTCTCCTGATGATCCCCAACATGTATAAAATCGCTGGTGAGCAGCTGCCCGGCGTCATCCACTGCTCCGCTCGTGCGCTGGCCAGCCACGCTCTGTCCATCTTCGGCGACCATTCCGACATCTATGCATGCCGTCAGACCGGTTTTGCAATGCTGTGCTCCACCAACCCCCAGGAGGTTATGGACCTGGGCGCTGTAGCGCATCTGTCCGCCATCAAGGGCAAGGTTCCTTTCCTGCACTTCTTTGACGGCTTCCGCACCTCTCACGAGATCCAGAAGATCGAGATGTGGGATCAGGAAGACCTGGCAGATATGCTGGATATGGACGCTGTCGCCGACTTCAGAAAGCATGCCCTCAACCCCAACCATCCGGCACTGCGGGGCTCCGCTCAGAACCCGGACGTCTTCTTCCAGAACAGAGAAGCATGTAACCCCTACTACGACGCTCTGCCCGAGGTCGTTGAGGACTACATGAAGAAGGTCAACGAGAAGATCGGCACCAACTATCAGCTGTTTAACTATTACGGCGCTCCCGATGCAGAGAACATCATCATCGCTATGGGTTCTGTCAACGACACCATCGAGGAGACCATCGATTACCTCAACGCCAACGGCGGCAAATACGGCCTGGTCAAGGTCAGACTGTATCGCCCCTTCTCCGCGAAACACCTGATCGCTGCTATTCCTGAGACGGTTAAATACATCTCCGTCCTCGACAGAACCAAAGAGCCCGGTTCCATCGGCGAGCCTCTCTATCTGGATGTCGTAGCAGCTCTGAAAGGCTCCAAGTTCGAGACCATCCCTGTGATGACCGGCCGTTACGGCTTGGGCTCCAAGGACACCACTCCGGCCAACATCATCTCTGTTTACAAAAATGCTGAGACCCAGGAGAAGCCCCGCTTCACCATCGGCATTGAGGATGATGTCACCAACCTGTCCCTGCCTGTTGTGGAGAACCCCGACACCGCTCCGGAGGGCACTACCTCCTGTAAGTTCTGGGGTCTGGGTGCAGACGGCACCGTCGGCGCCAACAAGAACTCCATCAAGATCATCGGCGACCACACCGATATGTATGCACAGGCATACTTTGCATATGACTCCAAGAAATCCGGCGGCGTGACCATTTCTCACCTGCGTTTCGGCCACAAGCCCATCAAGTCCACCTACTTCATCAACAAGGCAAACTTTGTCGCCTGCCACAATCCTTCCTACATCGGCAAATACGATATGGTAGAGGATCTGAAGGACGGCGGTACCTTCCTGCTCAACTGCGGCTGGGATATGGACGAGATCAATAAGAGAATGCCCGCCAAAGAGAAACGCTATATTGCAGAGCACAACATCAACTTCTACACCATCGATGGTATTGACATCGGCCGTGAGATCGGCCTGGGCGGCAGAATCAACACCGTCCTGCAGGCAGCCTTCTTCAAACTGGCCAACATCATCCCCATCGATGACGCTGTGAAGTATATGAAGGACGCGGCAACCGCTTCCTACTCCAAGAAGGGTGAGAAGATCGTTGCTATGAACCATGCCGCCATCGAGCGCGGTGTCCAGGACGTCAAGAAGGTCGACGTTCCCGCTGACTGGGCCAATGCTGTGGATGGAGACGCTGTTGAGAACGTTGCTACCGGCAGCCGCAAGGATCTGGTAGACTATGTCAACAACATCCAGAACGCCATCAACGCCCAGAGAGGCGACAAGCTGCCTGTTTCCGCCTTTAAGGATCATGTAAACGGCGAATTCCCCCAGGGCTCCGCTGCTTACGAGAAACGCGGCATCGCTGTGGATGTACCCGAGTGGAATCCTGAAAACTGTATCCAGTGCAACTTCTGCTCTTATGTTTGTCCTCATGCGGTCATCCGCCCGGTTGTCATGACCGAGGAGGAGGCAAAGAACGCTCCCGAGGGCATGAAGACTGTGGCCATGACCGGTATGCCTGGCTATCAGTTCGCCATGACCGTTTCCGCTCTGGACTGCACCGGCTGCGGCAGCTGCGTCAACGTCTGCCCGGGCAAGAAGGGCAACAAGGCCCTGACCATGAAATCCCTGGATTCTCAGCTGCCTGAGCAGGAGAGATTCGCATACGGCTACGACCTGCCGGAGAAACCGGAAGTCGCCGCCAAGTTCAAAGATACCACCGTCAAGGGCAGCCAGTTCAAGCAGCCCCTGCTTGAGTTCTCCGGCGCCTGCGCAGGATGCGGCGAGACCCCCTATGCCAAGCTGGCCACCCAGCTGTGCGGCGACAGAATGATGATCGCCAACGCAACTGGATGCTCCTCCATCTGGGGCGGTTCCTCTCCCTCCACTCCTTACACTGTCAACAAGAAGGGCTTCGGTCCCGCATGGGCCAACTCCCTGTTTGAGGACAACGCCGAGTACGGCTATGGCATGTACCTGGCACAGACCACCATCCGCAACAGCCTCATCGCCAAGGTTGAGGAGATTGCCGCCAATGTGGACGGCGCTCTGAAAGAGGCCTGCGACAACTATCTGGCCACCGTCAATGACGGCGCTGCCAACGCAGCGGCCACCGAGGCTCTGGTTGCAGAGCTGGAGAAAGCCGACTGCGATAAGTGCAAAGCAGTCCTGGCCGACAAGGATTACCTGGCGAAGAAATCCGTCTGGATCCTGGGCGGCGACGGCTGGGCATACGACATCGGCTTCGGCGGCCTGGATCATGTCCTTGCTTCCGGCGAGGATGTCAACGTCCTGGTCTTCGACACCGAGGTTTATTCCAACACCGGCGGTCAGTCCTCCAAGTCCACCCCCACCGGCGCTGTGGCACAGTTTGCCGCTGCTGGTAAAGAGGTCAAGAAGAAAGACCTGGCTGGCATCGCCATGACCTATGGTTATGTCTATGTAGCTCAGGTTGCTCAGGGCGCTGACATGAACCAGTGCATCAAAGCCTTCCACGAGGCGGAGAGCTATCATGGTCCGTCCCTGCTGATCTGCTACGCTCCCTGTATCAACCACGGTATTAAGGGCGGCATGAGCATTGCCCAGACCGAGGAGAAGAAAGCGGTTGCCGCTGGTTACTGGCATCTGTTCCGCTTCGATCCCCGTCTGTCCGCTGAGGGCAAGAATCCCTTCCAGCTGGATAGCAAGGCTCCCACTGCTTCTTATAGAGACTTCATCATGGGTGAGGTCCGTTACAACTCCCTGACCCGTGCCTTCCCGGATCGTGCAGAGAACCTCTTCGAGAGAGCAGAGGAGAACGCGGTGGAGAAATACAACCACCTGGTCAAACTCCAGAAAATGTACGACGCCGAATAAGTTCCCTTTCCCAAGATACAGAAAAAAGCCCGCGCATTACGCGCGGGCTTTTTTTATGTGGTCAGCCGGCTTCCTCCGGGGCGGCGTCCTCCTGGGCGGGGGTTTCCAACACATAGATGTCCACCGTCCGCTTGCCGAAGAGGCAGCTTTCCAGATAGGTGTTAAAGAACAGGTCCACGTCGATGATGCCATCCATGATGGCGGTACCGGTGTCCGCCGCCACCGCGTAGCCGTAGACAAAGCTGCCGTCGGAGGAGACGATGTAAAGCCGGCTGCCGTAGGGGATCACTTCCGGGTCCACCGCCACCGTCCCCTCCACCGCCATCAGGCCGCTGGCGGTCCAGGCGCCGGGCGGGGCGGAGTAGGCGGTGGCCACCGCCCCGGTCATGACCCATTGGTATTCCAAGGGCTGTCCCCAGGCGTCGGTGGCCACCGGGGTGGAGGACACCGGCACGTCGGCGCCCACCATGGCGGTCTGGGCCACCGGTTGGAGGGTCACTTCCTCCCCGGTCTTTTCCCGGGATTGAAGGGCCCCGTCCACCCAGGTCTCTTCATAGGTGCAAACCCTTTCCCCAGGGGCGCCCTGACGGGTCACCCGGACCGTTCCCGGGGCGAGGAGGGGGGTGGCCTTCTCCACCGTCTCAAAGGGGATTTCCTCGGCGACCTCCACCGTTTTGGTTTCCACCCGCTGGACCTGGATGTTTGTCCCCTGTTCCAGCGGGGTCTGGGGCTGGGGGGTGACCAGATCCTGGTCTTCCAGCGTAACCCCCGCCTCCTCCAGGGCGTCGGCCACATCGCCGCCGGTCATCTGTAGCTGCTGGACCTGCCCGTCCGCTTCCACCGAGACGGGGAAGGCCCGCTGGATCTCGATTTGAGGGGTGCTTTCCCCGCCAAAGCCGGTAAAGCTCACCTGGTCCACCGGCAGGGTTTGGATTCCTTCGTCCTGAAGGATTTCGGCGGGGTGGTTCCGCAGGGTGACGGCGAGGCGGATTTCCTCCCCATCGCAAATATAGACAGCGTTGGTCCGCAGGGTGAGGGCGTAGAGCACACAGCAAAAAACCACGGAAAAGAGAGAGAGGGCGCAGAGCCGCCCCCGGGCAAAGGCCCAGGCCTTCCGCATCTTTTGGGTTATTCGGTCCATATCATTCTCCTTTGGCTTAGATTCATCGGCCCCCAGGTTTGCGGGGTCCATTTTCTATTTTTACCAGATTAGCTGCCATTATATGCAAGCTTCCAGTTTTTGTCAAATATAAGCCAAAGAATGAAAAAACCCAGGTTCTGTCAACCTGGGTCGAAGGGCTTGGAAAAGTTTGTGCAGTTGTGAAAAAAGTTTCCCACCGGCGAGGCGGGCCCCTGTTACGGATGGAAAAATTGAAAAAAACCGTCCAAAAGGGCCGGGGCGCCGCAAAGGGCATCGCAAGGGAAAGAAAAGAGGAACGCGGCCTAGGAAAAGAGGAAGCCCACCAGGAGAGCGGCTCCGCAGATGAAGAAGAGGCCAAAGCGGGGCCGCCTGGACAAGGCGAAGTGGCGGGGATTGTTTGGGTTGAGATAGATGGGGTACTGGTTGCCCGCCGCGAATTTTTTCAGGAAGGGGGACTTGAGGAAAGCAAGCCAGGTCCGCTTATCCAAGCTCGCCCGCTGATAGGAAACGTCGTCCACCTGGTAGAGGAAGACAGCGGAACCATAGCAGAGGCCGCTCTTTCTCATTCCATAGGTGGAGACATCCAGAAACTGCCCCTGCCAGGGGACGGTGCATTTCAGCCGTTTGTAAAAGTTGACCAGGTCAATCGACACAAAGGCGATCCCGATAAAAAAGAAACTGAGGCGGGTGAGGAGCGGCTGGGGGATGTCAAGCAGGGGCAACAGCCATATCACACCCCCGAAGAGCAGCAGAAAGACGCCGCTGTAAAGAGCGATCCGGGGCGAATGGGCCCGGCGGGTCACCGCAAGGATGAGGCAGACCAGCCCGCATAGGGCCAAGATAAAGCCCAGCACCGCGATATCAGAACCGAAAAATCTATCCACGAAAAGACCCCTTTCTCATAGAATACGGGCGAGGTTGTTGCGGTTTTGTGATGCCCGGTGCCGGGGAAAGCTCCGCCGCCCTGCTGTTTGGGCGGGAATGTCCCGTCATCAGGGCTCCCGGCCCCGCGGCGGATCCCCGCGGTTGGACACCGCAACAAGCCGCGGATGGACGCTGTCAGTGACCTATTCGCGGGCTACGCGGCCAAGGTCTTGAATAAAACTTGGGGCGCGTCATGCTCGCCGCTAGGCGCGCCTGCAAAAAAACAGGCTCCGCAGAGAGGGAGCCTGTTTCCATGTCCATGTGTAATTATCTCTTGGAGAACTGGGGAGCGCGGCGGGCACAGCGCCGACGGCGCAAAAGGATGTCCCCACCGCCTCGCCCCGGAAGGGGCCCAGCTACCGCCGGGGGATATCGCGCTGATGTTTCAATCGCAACATAGTTGCGGGCGTCGCGGCAAAGTCTCGAATAAAACCCAGGGCGCGGTTTGCTCGCCGCTAGGCGCGCCCATAAAAAAACAGGCTCCGTAAAGAGGGAGCCTGTTTCCATGTCCATGTGTAATTATCTCTTGGAGAACTGGGGAGCGCGACGAGCGGCTTTGAGGCCGTATTTCAATCGTCTGAGCGATGATTTTCCTTGATATTCCGGGCTTTTTTGAGCCTCGGCCCCTCGGTTGTCCTATTCCTTAACCAAAAAACAGGCCACTTTTACGAGGGGACAGCTTGATGAAATGCAGAATTTACTACATCGAATAGCTGTTCTGGTTTATTATACTTTACTCTTGCATAGATGTCCATAGTTGTCTTGCTGTTCTCATGTCCGGCAAGGTACTGGACCGTCTTGGGGTCAACACCTGCATACAGAAGATTGGTGATGTAGGTATGCCGCAGCAGGTGCGGTGTCACATCGAAGTCCAGGCTATACACAATGTTGGGATTGTTTTTCTGATGTCCTCCCAGACTCGGCTGAACAGTGTACTTGATGCTCTGTCCGTTCACATACTTATAATAGGTACGCTCCTTGGTAGACCGAACAACGATGTACTGCCAGACACGTTTGAACTGCGAATATGACAAGGGCTGTCCCTCACTATCGGCAATCACATATTCCGATTTGGAGGCAGCCTTGGCTTCCCGCAGACAATTCACAAGGCATTTGGGAATGGGAATATCCCTTCTTGCTGCTTTCGTCTTAAGCGTTGTAGAGATAACCGGTCTGTTATGCTCTGATCGCCATGCGCGCCGCACAGAGATATATGGAGTGGGTGCATCGAGGAACACACAATCCCATTGCAAGGCGAGAGCTTCTTCTCGGCGCAGACCGGCATATAAGCCGATCATGGTAAACAGATACGGCGGAAGTCCTTTGACGGTTTCCAGCAGCACTTCCACCTGCTGGTCTGTCAGCGAATCTTTCTTTTGGGTCGGTTTCCCTCCTTTTGCCGAAATCCCCTCACACGGATTGTATTCCAGCAACTGGCTCCGCTCTGCCGAGTAAAAAATGCACTTGAGGAGCATATTCACCGTATTGTGCAGGCTCTCGGACTTATTGGACAATGGGATCAGCGCCAGACGAATATCATCCGCTGTTACTTCCTCCATATACATATCTCCCAAAGGCTTGATAATGTAGTTCTTCATATTGGAGGCGTAGCCCTTCAGTGTAGCCGGCGACACTTTTGCGGATTGCATCAACAGCCACTTCTCACAATACTCGGCCACAGTAGGATGCTCCCGGTGGAAGATGATCTCCGCTACCTGGCGTCTCGCCTCCTGCTCTTTATCGTACAGTTCCTCGCAGGTAGTCCCATACAAGCTCACCTGCTTGCCGTCTGCGTCCAGAATCCGGGTTCTGTAATACAGGACACCCTTTCGTGTGACGGTTCCATATTGAGGTATGTTTTTTTTCTTCTTTGCCATAATTAATTTCCTTTCTCGCGTGGTGATGTATCTACACCTCCTTTTTATCAGAGATTTCAAATTGAATCAAAGATACGGCCAAGGAAAAACTAAGAGCGAGACATCCTTGTCTCGCTCTTACTTCATTTTCTGAATTGTTCGGAACTTACACAGCGTCCCATAAGTCAAAGGCACAGCCCATTGCTTTGACAAGATCATCCGGCCTGTTGTATTTGACCTTTGCGTAAATGTCCATCGTGATTTTGCTGCTTTCATGGCCCGCCAAATATTGTACCGTTTTGGGGTCCACCGAAGAATGAATCAGATTGGTGATGTAGGTGTGCCGCAGCTGATGCGGTGTCACTTCAAAATCCAGGCTATATACCACATGGCCGTTATTCCTGGCTTTTTCTCCAAGTTTCGGGTAAAGCATATATTTTACATACTTTCCGTCCACAAGTTTTCTGGCCATTCTCGGCTTTGCAGTCCGCGTCACAATATACTGCCACAGCCGCTTAAACTGTGTATAGGATAGCGGATCACCGTCCCGATTGGCAATCACATAATCCGAAGTGGATTTTTTCTTTGCATCTTTCAGACATTCAACCAGACAGACCGGGAGAGGAATGTTTCTTTGTGCCGCTTTGGTCTTTAGCTCGGTAAGAATGACCGGCCTGTTATGTTCTGTGTGCCATGCCCGCCGTACCGTTAAGTACGGAGCCTCTGCATCCAGATACACAGAATCCCATTGCAGCGCCAGGATTTCTTCCCGGCGCAGACCGGCATATAAACCGATCATCACAAATACATAGGGCGGCAAATCCCGGATCGTGTCCAAAAGCCGCTCAACCTGTTCATCCGTCAATGCCTGTCTTTCTTCCTGGGGAACTCCTCCCTTTGCATCCAGGTATATGGTCGGGTCCTCGTCAATCACATGGCTCTCCTTGGCCGCCCGGAAAATGGACTTGCAGAGAATCACCACAGACTTATAAACCGAAGCCGACTTCTTGGAAACAGGTACGAGGGCAAGTTGGATGTCATCCAGGGATACATCAGCCATTCTCTTGTCTCCCAGCCCTCCAATAATGTGCCGCCGCACCTTAGAGGTATAATCTGTCAAGGTGGTGGCCCGAACATGGACGGACTGCATCAGCAGCCACTTCTCACAGTACTCAGCAACCGTAGGCGATCTTCGACGAAACGTAGTACTGTCAATCTGCTCTAACGCCTCCAGTTCCTTGTCATAAAGCTTTTCGGGCGTCTTTGCATAAAGCGCCACTCTGTTTCCATCCGAATCTTCGACTCTGGTTCTATAATATTCAATGCCGTTAAGCACGACCGTACCATATTGAGGAATTGCCCTTTTTCTTTTTGCCAATTCCGTCACCTCCTAAGAATAATGTCCAGCGCTGTACCTTTGTTTTATCAGACATATTAGGTTCCAGCAAGGATACGGAACAGCTCAAGCTCGGACACTTCGCAGCTTGCGGTATGTAGCGCTTTTTTCCACTGGCTTTGCACGATGGGTGCATTTTGCGATATACTCCTGAAGGCCAGCATCTGTAAAGTACACGCAACCATTTTGCACATACTGAACATAGGAAATTAGCCCACTGTTTCGAGCTGCATCCAAAGTGGCAATGCTAATCCCCAGTAATTTGGCAGCCTCTTTCCGCGAAATCAATTTTTCCATAGGTGGTCCCCCTTTCTGTCAAAGATGTGGTTGTTGCTTTCAAAATCACATGAATGCGCTGGCAACCGAAGCTGCCAGCGCATGGTATCTGACTTTGAAAAATTTACTCGCCACATTTGCCACGCACCCCTGGCGATGGGGACATTCCGGTCTCCGCTGGCGCGGCTGTCATAACTCCACAGCGTCGTTTTACTCGTGCGCCGCAGAGTTCCCCCCAAGTCTTTAGGAGGCCGTGAGGAAGTATCTTTAACCCCTATGCAGTCATCGCGCCCTGAAATGCCACTTTCGGGTATCAGGCTGACGTGGATCGCTCGGAACAGTCCTATTCATCACCTCCTGGGGCTGTCCATCTTCGCGGCGTGCCTGATTCGCTCGTACATAGGTTATGTACCGGAAATGCCGTCTATGAAATTGTCAAGCTCCACATTGGGAGAATGTTCTTCCCTCAATGGGTAGGCACTGATACGCTTCATTTGTTAAGTGTTATTCAAAAATTTTTTTATTTTTTTAAATCTTTGTGCAACAGCACTTCTGGAACAATGCCAAAGACGTGCTACATCAATTTGACGATAACCATCCACAAAAAGTAATGTCAATAGCTCCAAATCTTTCTTCGACAGCTTCTTCAATCTCAACAGTAGTTGTTCGTTTTCCACCGAAGCCAACCATCCATATCGCGTTTGATCAATCTTATCAACATCCCATTGATAAGATAACGATGCAAACTTTCGGAACAGCTGTGATTGACCACATACTTCATCATATTGTTCACAAGGTATTGGTTGCGTATGGTTTTGAAAAACCCTTTGACTGCAAAACCATGCCCAGTCATATTCTTTCATGGCAGCAATCTGTTCTTCGCTCATCCCTGCATCACAATACTCAACTTCTAAACGCTTCCATCTACTATCAAACTTCTTTTTCTCATATCCATAATTAAATCCCATTATTAACCTCCTGTAGATTCAATTTGCAAAATTCACCATGCAAACTAAAATCAGGAGGAGATCGACAACGAGAATCTCTGGGTTGTTTTCCATCCCCAGAAACAAAAATGCCAGCTGATCTTAAGGACCAACTGGCATTTTATTCGCGCACAAAGAAAACGCATTATTAAGATTTTATAAGTACAACAAGTATACCAAGCACAATTCGATACCAACCAAACACCTTAAAATCATGTTTTTTGATAAAGTTCATTAGGAATTTAATTACTAAGACAGATACCGCAAATGCCACAGCCATACCGAGAACAAGAGCGAGCAGTTCTGCACTTGTAAATTCAAACCCGAATTTTAACAGCTTAAAAGCACTTGCTCCAAGCATAGTAGGTACTGCGAGGAAAAAAGTAAACTCTGCTGCTGCCACTCGTGAAACTCCTATGAGTAAAGCACCTATAATCGTTGCTCCCGACCGTGATGTGCCGGGTATAAGTGATAACACTTGAAATGCCCCTATCAAGATTGCTGTTTTATAGCTGATGTCAGAAAGTGCCATAGTAGTAGGAGTACGCTTTTTATTCCAATTTTCTATGAGAATGAATAACAAACCATAAAAGATTAACATGATTGAAATCACAATGGGGGTTTGGAGGTAAGCATCCAAATAATCATCAAATAGAATCCCCATAATAGCTGACGGTACACAAGCTACCGCAACCTTGAACCACAACGAGAAAGTATCCTTTTTAACAATTGACTGTGCTTTGTTCTTAAATTGAAAGGGAAACATCTTGTTCCAAAACATTACAACCACTGCGAGTATAGCTCCAAGTTGAATAACAACAAAAAACATTTCTTTAAATGCTTCGCTCATATTAAGTGTGATAAATTCGTCCACAAGAATCATATGTCCTGTGCTGCTGATAGGTAGCCACTCAGTAATACCCTCAACAATTCCAAGAAAAATAACTTTTAAAATTTCTATAAAATCAAGTACCATTATTTCAAATCCTCCTTTTTAAAATGATGAAAGGTCATAAGAAAACCAACTGCTGATACAAGAATAATAATAGATACAGACAGCAGTGTAGGATAGCCGGTACTCTGAAGTTTACCCTGCACCAAGAAATAGGTGGCTGTCCACGGATACAACGCTCCCCATTCTTGATTTGAAAGTGCGGCACTTCCCATGACAATCACGGCAGAGCCAATCATCGGGGCGACAAATCCTTTTGTTTTCATAGCAACAAACACAAAAGGAGAAACTGTTAAAAACATCAGGATACTGCCAAACAAAAACTTGGGGAGCCATACTATTGCCACTAGTAAGCTATATCCCTCCAATGTAAAGACAGCGTCATATAGCCCACAAACGATAAATATACCTGCCCATGTTACAAGGGTTAGCATAACAATCCAAAGAAGCAGGGTGCAAAATTTTCCAATTAATAGTTTTGTCCTTGAAATGGGTATGGGCAATATGGTTTTGAGGGTGCTTTCTGTGTACTCTCTGCTAAACAAGTAAGCTGCAATTGCCACATATATCATAATGTTTACCAGCAGCATGATATACAGTACACTGTCGCTGTATATGTCAGACAAGGTAAAGATAATCTCCGGCTTATCAAAATGTGTTTGCAAGGCTTCTATTAACATCAAAAGTGGGGTAGATAATACCCCTGCCACACTAATTAGCACCATTTTTGAACGCTTTAGTTTTAATAATTCACAAGAAATAAGATTAAGCAATACCGCCACCTCCAATCAGTTTAGAAAAGTAGTCCTCTAAGTTTTCCTCACTATCATTTATCCTTGTCACGAGCAGTCCATTTCGTGCAAATTCTCGATTGATTTCTCCAACACTTTGGCTAAAGTCATAAATTCTCACCGTACCGTCCTGCACTGTAAAATCCGTCATGTGGTAGTGGTTTTCTAAAATCTTTCCGGCTATCTCACTGTCAGATAAATCAAATTGAATGTATTTTCGATTCCTTTTGTGAAGCTCGGATATATTCACTTCCTCTACTAAATGCCCCTCGTGCATAACGCCGATAATATCTGCTATCTGTTCAATCTCGCTTAAAACATGGCTTGAGATAAAAATGGTAATGCCATGATTGTGACTAAGTTCAGATAAAAATGAGCGTATTTCAACTATTCCAATGGGGTCAAGTCCGTTAATCGGTTCGTCAAGTATTAAAAGCTCCGGCTCGTGCATAATGGCGGCGGCAATACCAAGCCGTTGCTTCATTCCGAGGGAATAATCGGAAAAGACTTTTCTTTTCTCCTTATGCAGCCCCACAACTTCAAGAGCTTTTTCTACTCCACTTTTAGATACTCCCCCTCGCAGTTTAGCGAGAATTTGCAAATTCTCATACCCTGTTAAATTACTGTAAAATCCCGGTGTTTCGATAATAGAGCCTACTTTGCTATAAAGGGTATGGATATTTTCCTTATAGTTTGTGCCAAACAAGCGTACCGTTCCCTCCGTTGGGAAAGCAAGCTGCAACATCATTTTCATTGCTGTGGTTTTGCCTGCTCCGTTTCTGCCGAGCAAACCATAAATTTTGCCCTTTGGCACATGAAGATTTACCTTATCGACAACGGTGGCTGTTCCGTATCGCTTCGTAAGATTTTCTGTTTCAATGATATAATCCATATTTGATTCTCCTTTCCGTGGGTTGCTGTTCTTGTTTTCGCTGACCACAATCTTATTATCCACGAGTATTGCATAGAAGCCAAGAAATCTACCGTCACAATGCCGACACAATAGATGTCAGCACGAAAAAAGCTCCGACACTTATCGTGTCAGAGCCTATTTTAAAGGGTTTATGGCATTTTACTTTGTTTGGGTTTGCTTTATCCAGACAAATATTTTAGCAACAAATAGCAGAAACATAAGGGCGGTTACATAGGGTTGTCTTGCCACAGCGAAGAAGCAGATAAAAAGCGTACTCAGCACGAGAGAGCATTTTGTGATTATGTTGCTCCATGATTCCTTTTCAAAACAAACACACATCAGTTTCGCTATCCCAAGTGCAATCAAAACAATAAAAACAATCCAATAGATTGCAAGATATATTGGGGTAGTGTCTGTAAATGAAAGTAGATTGACAGAATAAATATATCCGTCAACAAGGTTACCATACAACGGCAAAAGTATAAAAGTAACCGCCATCATATCTAATATTCCATAAATGAAACTGTAAATTTTTTTCAAGTTGGAACGATTTTCAGTTTCGGCAAGTGTAATCAGTTCTTCGCCCGATAGCAGTTCATCTATGGTCACAGAAAAGAATTTAGAAATACACTTGAGCGACTCAATGTTAGGGTAACCCTTGCCGCTTTCCCATTTTGAAATGGCTGTTCTTGATACATATAATTGCTCCGCAAGTTGTTCCTGCGTTAAGTTCTTTCCAGTCCTAAGCTGTTGTAGCTTTTCATTAAATTCCATGATTCTCCTCCTGTTTGTTCCTTGTTTTCATACGTCCATCAACGGGTTTTTCTGCATCTTTTGGTATCATCCATGCACGACCAAATTTTTCAGTTCCGTCAATGCGATTTTCCTCACATAATTTTTGTATCCGTCTTTCCGATATGCCCCATTTTTCAGAAGCGGCTTTCACAGAAATGTAATTCATAATATCAACTTCCTTTCGCAAAGAGTATATAATTATTATATACGGAATGACGAATAATAGCAAGTTTCTCTCCACTAATACGAAATTATACACTACTAAACATAAAATCATACTTCGTTCAAATATCATCACCCGAAATGTACAATGATATAGGATGATATTAAAATGTACCAAGATGAAAGAAAACTTGATTTTAAGCCGTTAGGTATAGCGATAAAAAAAGCTCGGGAAGCAAAAGGGTGGACACAGGAATATCTTGCCCAACTGGTGGACCTTACGCCACGCTCTATTATGTATATAGAGAACAGGGGGCAGCACCCAAGGCTTAACAAATTTTATCTCATTACTACCTTGCTTGACATCTCTGTAGACCAGTTCTTTTTTCCATGCAATGAAGATGGCGACAACAATCGCCGCAAACAAGTTGATGTACTGTTGAATGATATGGAAGAAAAGGAGCTTATCGTGATGGAAGCTACGGCTCAAGGCTTGAAAAAGGCAAGAGAAACTGCGGAATAATTAACGCTGTTTTCGTAAGCCAAGCCAACTGAAAAAAGTGCGACACCTACACAGGCTATCGCACTTTTTAGGTTATTTTTTTATTCTCCACACAAATCATAAAGCTGTTCACATCGGTTTTGAATATCTAAGATTTCTGTTTCGGTTAAACTCCTGCGGTTATGAGTAAGTTGTTGCTCTAAAAAATCACGATAGCCATCAAGTAAGGCATCCCGTAAAAGCTCGGGGGCTTTGCAATGTTCCACACCAAACCATTGCTCATCTTTTTCATCCCAAATCATAACGGTGTATCCTCGCTTAGTGTTCACCACCTCCAAAACACTATCTTTATTTAGGTAATCGTTGAATACTTCTAAAACCTTTTCAAAGGTCATCATTTTATCAGCCCTTTCATATTTTAGGTGCTTATATGTAAGTAGTTTATATACTTATTACGACTATGATAATAAAAGTAAATCATCGTGTAAAGGATACGGATATTGTTTGCGAACAAAAGTGGCAAGCAATGCCGGTGTTAATACACTCGGCCCACAGAGGGAAAAATCCTGACGTGATTTCCCCCTCTGCTTTGCTTGTTGAGGGCAGCGCCCCCAAGCCCCTTTGAACGCAGAATTTCATTCTGCGGCTACGCGTCCGATGGACGCTTATGACCATGACCGGCTTACCGCTGGCCGTGGTCTTTTTCTTGTTCTTTTTTCTGTTCCTCATCCATTTTCAGCAGCCGATCCACATTGGCCTTTGCCGTCAAAAGTTCCCGCATTTCCTCACGGGAACGCCGGTACTCGGCGTAGGTTTTCTTCTTTTCCTCCAGCAGTTTGGCATACTCAGATTGCAGGTCTTTGACCTTGGGCAGCTTCTTCACTCCCATCTCATCAAAGGCATTTTTTGCCGCCTGATGGAGCAGAATTTCTTGCTCATGTTCCTCCCGAAATTTTCGGGAATAACCGGCCTTGCGATAGGCAACATAGGTCTCGCGGGTCTTGGCATAATTAACGATATGGGTACGCAGGACGGCGATCTCTGCCATGCGTTTCTCCGTCGCCTTAATCTGCGCTGACAGCTCATTGTGATGGGCGGTAGCCGCCACCGCTTTTTCTTCCAGCTCTGTATAGTCCAGTAGGTGATGTTCGGTAAGAAAATTCACGGTCTGCGCCATCTGTTTTAAGTTAAAAACCTTGGCCCAGCGTGCATATCCAGCACCTTTCCCGGCCTGCAATTTTGCCTGAATATCCACCAGCAAATTGACCTTGGGTGGCTCCGGCTGCACGGTGGATTTCTTGCGGGGCGTGTGCTGCTTTTCTCCAGCCAGCACCGCACGGATTTCTGTTTCGCTGTACCCGGCTCCCAGCTTGTCATCCATACGGGCTACATTCTTCCAGCCGGGAGCTTTAAGGCGGATTGCTTTCCCGCGCCGAGATACCTCGCAGCCCATCTCGGAAAGCAGTTGCAGAAGTGTGTCAAAGTCTGCTGGCTTTTGCTCCAGCGCCCGGTCAATCATCACCCGTAGCTGTTCCCGATGGGAGGGCTTGGCTTGTTCGCCCAGCCACTTGTTGTAGCTTTTTCCGTGGGGCTTGGGGTTCTCCACAATGGATAGTCCGTTCTCGATACAAATGGTGTCACTTAAACGTCGAACAGCTCTGGTGCTTCCCCAAAAGTTACGGAACTTCCGGTCACAATCCATATTGACCGCCGACCAGATGATGTGATTATGAATATGCGATTTGTCGATGTGGGTGCAGACCACAAAGGAATGATTGCCTTTGGTGAACCGCCTGGCAAATTCTATGCCCAGCCGGTTGGCTTCCTCCGGTGTGATCTCTCCGGGCCTGAACGACTGGCGCACATGGTAGGCGATCACATCATCTGTACCGCGCACTCGTCCGGTGGCGGCAATATACTGCCGCTTTGCCAACAGAAACTCTGCATCAGCAGTGCGGCTGTCACATCCATAGCTGGTAATCAATTTTCCGTTGTCGGTCTTTTGGGGATTTGCCACATAGTCAATAATATCGCTGATGGCACGGCTCTCAGTCCGACCCTTGCCGATATGCAGCGGCATGATGCGTGTGGTTGCCATAAGGGAGACCTCCTTTCCAAAAAAGAAACGGCCTGCATGGTGCAGACCGCTTTTGTTATTCTATTAAATCGTCCTCATCGAGAAAATCAAAATTGTCCTCGATGTCCTCTAACCGCTTCGGAGGAAACCTCATCTCGTATTGTTCTTTTGCCAGCGCACGAACTTCCCGGCGCTTATCTTTCATTCGGTTCTTCAGCCAGGAAATCTGCTCCTTTGATAATCTCCATGGGAGATTCAGCAAGCGGTTTATTGTCATTTGCTCCGCTTGCTTCTCCGGCGGCAAAGAAGCACAGGATTTACAGACGTGCGCCGCATGACCTTTGCCGGAAAATTTTTCATTAGCCTTATATTCTCCGCAGACTTTACAATAATGGCCGTGCTTCTTCATAGGCTCGATTCCTTTTCACTGAGAGCGTATAAACTGCGCACCGCCCCCATGATGATGTTCCACTCCAGATCTGCCGCATAGGAAAATTTTTTGCGGTACGATTCCCAAAGTTTCTGCATAACCGAGCTGTTCTCCACTTCCTCAAAAACTTCGGCAGCTTCTGCAAGATGTCGTTCTGTCCCGCGTTTGTGAGCAGTGGCCCGCAGCGCATCATGGAGAATCTGAGGGTCCAATGTATTCCCATGCAGCTGTTCCAGAATATAAATGTCATAGAAATCTCTCATGCGGGTGTTGGTGGTAGTTCTGGTAATGATCGTTTCCAGCTTTTCGGCCAGAACCGTTTCCAGATTGTACGCCCAAATATCAATGGAGCGATCTTCCAGCATCAGCTTGAAAGAGTAGCGGATCTCCCTGGGGGTAATGGCATCCCCTGTGGAAATGTCAATCTTCAAAGGCGTCACCACACCGTCAAAGGTTGTAGTCATATTTACGCGAATCCCCGGATATTCCGCCTCATCCATAATCTCCGAAATACTTTTCAGCTGGAATTTGACGCCATCATCAAGCGGGACACTCACAATAGCGGAAATCAAATTCTCTATGTCCTCCACATTGACATTGGCTCCTTTTACAGTAGCGTCCAAATCCATCGTGGAACGGGCATCCAGACCAACCATAGCCGCTACCAGCATACCGCCTTTCAGAATAAATTTGTCACGATATTCAGAAAGGGAGATACGCTCCAGAAAACGCTCCATCATGTAGTTCCGCATCAAGAGCTGGGCGTCCGCAGATTTTTTTCTGGAAAGATTGCGGATCAGATCCTTCAACTGCCTTGCTGTTTTTATCATAAAAGCACCTCCAAATACTGCCGCAGAATTTTTTCTACCCGGAACATACCGGCATACCGCATCAATGTCCGCAGGTCTTTGTCTTTTCTTCTGGCATACATCTTTAATGCCCCTTGAAAAGTCTGCATCTCCATGTTGTTCCTGCTGCGGAGCAGGTCGCAGATGGTGCGCTCCAGGTCATAGACAGGAACTGTATGCCCAAATGGTGTCTGAGCCGTTGTCAGGCCCACCCCATGCAGTTCCGCCTTAATGGTGAATACCTGTACGCCCTCTGCTTTCAGCTTGGAGGGATTATATCCGGTCTTGACTGTGACCGTATATTCCAGCGGCTCGCGGTCTGTCAGATCGTGAAAAAATAAAGCTGTCTCATGGGAAAACACTGCCTGTTCGACCCGCAGATGAAGTAAGTACATGGCATCGACCCAGGCATCCTTGGAAAGATAAATTCCATGCGCGACCCGCTCCAATTCCCGTGAGTGCACATAATCATAAAAAACAGGCTTAGAAATACCAGCAGATACTACTTGAGCTGTTCGCAGCATCCCATCCTGTGTTTCCAGCAGCTGATCCAGCTGTTCAAATTGTCCCACCGTACCACTTCCTTTCACACTAATATTATAAGCAATATTAGTTCAAAAGTAAAGTGATGAAAATTCGGCATAATTTTACCGACAGCTTAACGTTCAACAGTTTTGGAAATATGAAGTGGCAGCAAAATAGACAACCTCAGCTGCCCATTTCATCACGATATGAAATAATCTGCTTCTTTTTCTGTTTGGCACACCGTAACGTTGTGGCTGCTCCGCCCCAATCATGGAGAACATAGGCCACCACTACATCGGCGGACTCTACCATCCAGCGATTTCTATGAGAAATCGAAAAACGGCGCGGTACGTTTTCCAGCGGTGGATACACGGTACTGTCATAGCCAGAAACATCCCGGCCAGTGTTCAAATATGCCAATACAAGAACCAGCTCGATTTGCGGATACTTTTTCTTTTGTTCCCGTAAAATAGACGCTGCTAAACTGTCGAACTCTCCATATCCTCCAAGATAAAAAGTTGTTGCTCCTTGCTCAATTAGGTCTTGTGTTACATTGCGAAGCCAATTCGCAATATTGTCTGCCTTTGTGATTTGCGAATGGCCACAAAAAGTTACGTTCATACGATGGCACCCCTATTACCATCATACTGCAAATAGCTCTATTAGTACAGGTACAGGGACCAATTTTAGCAAAACTGCCCATATACTAAATATAGTACAGTCACAGGGGCGGTGTATAGAATGAAGCTAAACGAGGCGGTAAGCAAACGTCTGTTAGAATTACTAGATGAAAGAAAAATGACACAATATCAACTGTATATGAAAAGCGGTGTTCCCAAGTCTACGATTGGAAATGTCATCAACTGCTCGTATGATTCGGTTAAGCTACGGATCATTCATGAGATGTGCCAAGGAATGGGGATTGGGATAGATACCTTTTTTGCATCGCCGCTTTTTCAAGAAGATAACCTAGAACCATAAAACCTCCGACGAAATTCGTCGGAGGTTTTCATATTATCCATAAACCAAATCTTGAATGATAAACTTCAAGTCCTGTACCTTGCCCAGTAGCCAGATTGCAGCCATTGGCAAACCATAGGGACTAATGAGAAATGCTATCACCAGCAGGATAATGCCGTTTTGCAAGGAGTAAGTAATCAGAACTGCCACACCCAGCAGGGCAACCACCATGCTGATAAGCCCCAGCACCAAACCGGAGACATAGACAATCCCCACACAAATCCAGACGAACAGGGTCAGCGACAGAATCACCGGAGCCATTAAAATCTTCAACGGCAGTTTCAGAATGAACCAGATCGCCCTCATTTTTCTTCCTCCTTCCATCGTTCCCGAAAGCTCTGACAGAGAATTTCTGCCTGTCTTTCATCTTCTTCCGTCACTTCTCGGCATCCTTTGGTTAGCCGCAGTTCCTCATAGCTGCGATAATCAGATAACAGCACCTCGAATAGTTCGTCCGGTGTCCGGCTGAGAAGTCCATCCACACAGTAGCGGGAATCTCCATTCCATGTGACGCGGAGATAACCTTCTCGACAAGGGAGGACTTCTTCCTCTAGATCACAGTCCAAATACTCACGAAAAATCTCCAACACCTTCTCAAAGGTTTTCATCTATTCTCAACTCCTTTGCGGCAATCTGTTTTCTACCCATATTATCCTTCCAACATTTCAAAAAGACAAGGATATGGGCAAAAGAAAAAACGGAGGAAGGCGCGGCGAAAAGAACGCCGTTCCTCCCTCCGCAGTTGGGGCATATATCCCTGTTACGAAAGCCTGGAAAGCTGGGTTAGGATTTCTTTCACGCCCTCCCATAACTGCTCCTGCCGTTGGGCTATATCCTCCAGGTCAGCATCATAAATCCGCCCCGTTTCATGTACCCGTCGGGTGAGCTGGTTCAGGTTATTGCTGCTTCGGCGCAACAGGGATACCAGTTCCTTCAGCTCCGGCAAGTCCAGCTGTACCACATAGCCGTCCACAGCCATCTTCCGCAGATAGGCGCTCAGGTTTTTTGTTCCGAACTGTGCCATTTTCTGCTGGATCGCTTCCATCTCCGCATCGGAAACCCAAAACAGGACCGGCACATCCCGTTTACGCTTTTTGGCGCTCATCGTTCCGGCTCCTGTTTCTTCGATAAAGCAGGCTTGTGGGTGGTAGGCTCCTGTTTGAGCTTTTGCAAGACAGAGCCTTTCTCCGGTTCCTGAAGCGTTTTTCGTGCCTGCCGTGTAAACAGATCGGTCAGACCAAGATTGACCTCATCCACAACCAGATAAGCACAGTGGCGCGAAGTGCCGCTGTCCTCCGGCATGGGAATGGTCTTTGCCCAGGCTTTGTTGTCACGGGAAACGCGACCGTCGCTGTCCTTATGCTGGATGGTGTTGGCAAGGATGAACTGTACTCGTTCCGACCCGAACTTTTCCAGCACCGCCTTAACCGCAGACTCCGTATCCAGTCGGTTATCCGCATAGTGGGCGCTGATGGCGTGTTCAATGGCCTCTTTACAGTCAAAGTTTGCCTGATAAGAGCGGTTATATTGTGCCATCTCCCCATGCTGGGACGCATAGGCGGCAGAATGGAGATAGAGAGGGATGGACCGCTGTTCTTCCAAAACCTTACACACATCATCCGCTCGGTTTTCAATGCTGTCCCGGATCACATCCATGTAGCCGGTCTCCAGCTTCTCAAAGTGACGGTACACATCGGCCAGCGGTGTAGGCGAATCCAAAAGCGCCTGGGCCTGGGCATCGGTCAGCTCCAAGTCCTCCATCGCCATCACAATGTCCTCCCGGACGGTGTACTCATAGGTATGGTGCAGGATTTCCTCCGGGGGCTGGCTTTTCAGCCAGTCCCGGTATTTGTCCTGTTCAGCGGCCATCTTCTCATAAAGGGCCGTATTCAGATCGTTGGTATTCATGTTATCGCACCTCCTCATGTTGTTTCGGTTTCTTTTCAGGGCTACGGGGTGGCACCGGGCGCTTCAAGCTGTCCAGCACCGAAGGCCGTGCGCTCTTGGCAACCACAGTTTCCGGCTGGGCATGGCCCTTGCCGTCAATGTTCAGCAGCGTGTCCAGTTCCACCAGACGGGCGGACTTGACTCGCAGATCATCCTCAAAGGGAAACGGCTTTCCGATTTCCTCTTTGGCTGCGGCCTGCTGTTGGTAAAGGTTGTCCAGCTGGTTTTTCACGGCTTCCAAACGCTGAGGCATTTGAGCCAGTGCATTGTCGATACGGGTGAGGTTTCCGCGCGGGTCTGTGCCGAGGCTTGCCCGGTGGGTCATCTGGCCTTTCAACAGGAGCGTATATTCCTGTTTCCAAGCGGAAAACTCCACGGACATAGTAAAGCCCCGATAGCTGCCGATCTGCACCGGTTCGGAGCCTTTGACCTCCTTACAGGCGTCTAGCAAGGCTGCACCGGCGTTTTCTTTGTCAGTCAGCACATCGCCCCGGATCTCCATTCCAGCAAAGCCATCCTCCGGGTGAGGATGGGCGGCCAGGGTCTCCAGATCCGCTTCAAAGCCTTTAATAAACCCCTTGTTAGTTTCGATTTCCTGGGGGAAGTATTTGAGCAACTGATCCTCCAGGCGGTACTGCTTGCTCTGATGGTCAGCTTTCATCAGCTTCAGACGCGCAACCTCCACATCCAAATCCATGCGCTCCTTGATACGGGGGTCTCCGGCGCACAGGGCCTTGATCTCGGCAAAGGACAGCGCCGTTTCGTCCACATCATCGCAGGAGCGGACCGGGCTTTTGCTGGTCATGATTTGCGAAATGAATTTCTGTTTGTTCTCCACCGTCTGCCACAGGTAGGCATCGAAAGTTCCCTCGGTAACATAGCGGTACACATGGACCAGCGGATTCTGGTTGCCCTGGCGCTCGATACGGCCCTTGCGCTGGGCAAGGTCTCCCGGACGCCACGGACAATCCAGGTCATGGAGCGCCACAAGCCGGTCCTGCACATTGGTGCCAGCGCCCATTTTGGAGGTGCTGCCCAGCAGGACGCGCACCTGCCCAGTGCGAACCTTGGAAAACAGTTCTTTCTTCTGCACCTCGGTCTTGGCTTCGTGGATAAAAGCAATCTGCTCGGCGGGCATTCCCTGGGCGATGAGCTTCTGGCGGATGTCCTCATAGATGGTAAAGGCAGGCTCAGGCTCATCCAACGGCACAGCCTGTTCCAGCGCATGAAGTGTGGGATTATCCAGCTGTTTGGCTGCCTTTTTGGAGGGGGCTGCCTGGGGCGTGGAAATGTCGCAGAATACCAGCTGGGTCAGCTTGTCAGCCTCGCCGTCCCGCCAGATCTGCATGATATTACCCACACACTGATTGACCTTGGTGCCGGGTTCATCCGGCAGCAGCTGGTTGATGATACGCTGGTCCAGACCCAGCTTGCGGCCATCGCCGGTAATCTTGAGCATATTGTCCTCTGAGGGGTCAACGCTGCCGCTGTGTACCCTGGAGGCGCGCTCGGAGAGAACCTGCACCATCTCTTTTTGGTGTTCAGTAGGCTGGGCCACGATGTTGTGGTATTCCACCTCCGGGGTGGGCAAGTTCAGCTGATCGGCGGTTTTGATGTCGGCAACTTCACGGAACAAGTTCATCAGCTCCGGGAGGTTGAAAAACTTGCTGAATCTCGTTCTTGCCCGGTAGCCGGTGCCTTCCGGTGCCAGCTCCAGCGCCGTGACGGTTTCTCCGAAGCGGCTGGCCCAGCAGTCGAAGTGGGTCATGTTCAGCTCTTGCAGGCGGTCATACTGGAGATACCGCTGCATGGTGTAAAGTTCATAAGGTAGGAAACGCCACGCCATACTTCCTTTCGTCCGTGGTCTTGGCGTAACCCCCTCCAGAACCGTGCTTACACCTCTCGATGTACACGGCTCGCCATCTTTCATAGTTTA
>NZ_JBBEWN010000016.1:0-55754 GCF_038739695.1 Zongyangia acetica
CTCGTATCTTCATAGCCTGGCTTATCCCTCCACTTATCAGGGCGTCTGTTTTTCAGCCAGTATATTTGAGCGGTGGTGTCTCCTTTGAGCGCATTTTTGAGCAGAGCATTTTCCACCGCATAGTCCACAACCTCTTTTCCCTTTTTTAGGGACTCCGAAATCTCCGAATATCTCTTTTTCCACTCATAAAACGTAGAGCTAGAAATTCCGCATCGAGCAGCGACCTGTTCATCTTTTAGGCCATCTCTTGCCCATCCTTCCAGCAGCAAAAGGCCTTCTTCGGTCAGCCAATATTCATATTTTCCTTTGGCCATAATCACCACCTCTCAAACAAAAAGGGCCAACACCGATTCGTGCTGACCCTTAAAATATTTTTGAAAAGCTCTAGAAAATCTATTGACATTATCACTATATCGTGATATAATATAGACAATGAAAGGAGGTGATAGACATGGGAAATAAAAAAGATAGCAATGACAAGCAAGTCGCTAAACTCGCGCTTGTCACCGCTATCGTCACCCTGATCAGCTCGATACTTACATTCTTCACAACGCTTATATCGTGGCTGACAGGCAAATAGAGATTGGGGCGCAAGCCCCTTTCTCGATTTGATTATATCATAATATTTTTCCCGTGTCCAAATATGTTCCTTACCATTTGTCAGATCGTACTATCGCTTATATCTATTGTTTTATCTGTATGCACCATCATTCTATGTGTGCGTATCTTGCGGAGGAATCGCCATGACCAATAAGAAAAATCCGTTCGATGGGCTCTTGTCGTTTGCGGAAGCTACATCGTTATGGGGATTGAATGAAAGCACACTCAGAAAAGCTGTCGTGTATGGAAAACTAGTTCCAGACGTCGATTGTAAAAAATTTGGGAAACAATGGGTTGTTACTAAAGAAGCAATGATCCGAGAATATGGAGAACCAAAGGCCGGGGAGGAATAACCCCGGCTTTCTTTTTGGCTAAAGCTTCGTGTTTCCCTCTTTCCACCTCAGCATCTGGCATAGGGACCACCTCAAGTCCCCTTCCTCCCGGCTCAGTATCATGAATCTTCTCCATAAAGCGGGATCTCTTTCCCACGGGTCTTTCTTCGGCAGTTTTGCCTGTAATTCTTCCCGGCGGGCTATCACCTGACCAAGGGATTCTTGATATTCTTTGATTAGCTTATCTATATCCTGCATGGGTCACCTCTGGTTTCTGAGCATAACGAAGCGCCCACCGGTATTTCCAGCAGGCGCCCGTGAAAAGGAGGATGTTGAGGGTGAGAACAGTTTTTTGTACTTGCTCTAGTTTAATGTTATCATACTTTTTATGTGGCTTTCTATGGTCAATCTCGTTAAAGCCCTTCCATGGAGTCGTAAAGTCCAACGGTAATCATAGTTCATTTTTACCGCAATTTGTTCCCATGTCATGCCGTCTATGTACCGGTACTGCAATAATAATTGCAGTGTCTTATCCTCCACCGTTGTAATGGCAGCCTCCATCTCTTTTCTCCGTTTTACTGCCGCATCAATCTTTCCATTGAGTCTTTCCTCCAGCTCGCATATCCTATCTACCGCCAGCTGTAGCCGGTCTCCTTGGTTTCCTCCCTTAGGCATGCCGCTAACCGAAGATGTGATCTTTTCTGCTCGGGACTTCAGGCGTTGTAGTTCTTCCATGTCTCGCTCGATGTCTTGGTCTAATTTCCTGTATTCCAGCAGCCACTTTTTCTTGTCTTTGTTGGTCACTCCATCACCCTCCTAACGGTATGCGTTCCTGAGATTATATTTTCCCCGGATGTACCTGCTTTCCTCTGAACTCAAACCATCAATTCGCTTCTTTGCCCTCTCCGACTCCGACATATCCTGCCCCTGTTCTCCGCAGGCCGTTCCCGCCGGCTGACGCTGGTGCCCATCATCCAGTCCTTAGCGCAGCTCGAAAAAAACTACGGAAAAGAGGGCTGCGAGATCATTCAGGACAACTGCCAGGACACCATCTTCGGCGGCTTCGCCCCCAACAGCCAGACTGCGGAGGTACTGTCCAAAGCCCTGGGCAGCCGCACCGTCCTCTCCGGCTCGGTGAGCCGGGGCAAGAACGATCCCAGCCAGAGCCTCCAGATGATGGAGCGTGCCCTGCTGACGCCCGACGAGCTGAAATCCATTCCCAAGGGCAGCTTCATTGTCATGAAAACCGGCACACATCCTATGCGAACCCGGCTCCAGCTTTTCCTCAATTGGGGCATCACCTTCGGGGAGCCGTATGTGGTGCCGGAGAGAGCCAACCGAGCAGTGGCCTATGCCAACCGGGTGGATCTGGAGCGGAATCTCCCGCAGCTCAGTGAACCGGAGGAGATGGATGAAAGCCGCGGCTATGCGGTATCCAGCCGGGGCGGCATCGCCCATACCCCGGCCCAGGAGAGAGCTGTAAAGCGAGAGAAGCAGATGAAGACATTCGGAGAGGAGGAACGATGAGTTACTTCGGAACGATTTACGCCGACACCGAGCTGCCCTCCAGAGCAATGGCGGTCTATATGTACCTGCGGGACCGCTCGGATGCCGAGGGAAAGTGCTGGCCGGGCATCAAGACCATTGCCTCGGATATGAAGCTGTCCCGCTCCACGGTCAAGCGGGCGCTGCACGATCTGGAGCAGCACGGCTATCTCCAAAAAGATTCCCGGCACAGGCCGAATGGGAGCAGCACCTCCAACCTCTATACCGTGAAATAAAAGAGAGAGTGGTTTGTACCAAAATGTAGTACAAACCACTCTCTGAATGAATGGTAATTTCAAAATCTTCCGCCAAGGGAGAACTGCACCCATTCGCTGGACCCAGGGGCGGTCCATTGTGAACCACCCAGAAGGACTCACTCTATCAGAGATTTAGGTCAGAGAAAAGACATCCATGCGAAAGAAAATAGTGGTGGAATTACGGTTCATCGACATCCAGACAGTATCCGACTTCCCGCACGGAGCGAATGTAGAACGGGGCATCTGGATTAGCCCGATACAGCTTCTCGCGCAGGTTGCAGATATGAAATCCTATCGTATTGTTTTCGTTTCCTGTGGTGAAATCGCCCCAGACCTGTTCGTAAATCTGTGCGTAGGTCAGCACACGGCCTTTATTGGTGGCCAGCAGCAGGAGAATCCGATATTCTTTTGCGGTAAGCTGAATCTCCTGTCGATCCCGAAAAACCTTTCGTCTGCTTGGAAAAATCTCAAGACCGGGGAGCGATACCATCGGTTCCTCGTCAACCTCGATTTTCTCTATCTCAGGGTAGTTTTTGAGGATAGACAGAATCTGCTCCAAAACTTCCGTATCTCTTTCGTGCAGCTCCAGAATCATGACTCGTCCGATGATATCACCGCTTTCTCACTCAGTTTACGAGCTGCTTTCAGTCGCTCAAAGGTTTCCTTGCTGATTACATGCTCAATCCGGCAGGCATCCCGCTCGGCGATAACAAGATCGACGCCAGCTGCCACAAGCATCTCTGTAAAAAAGCGATGCTTTTCGTAGGTATCCTCGGCAACCTCACGGCCGAGATCAGTCAGGTGCAGGAAGTGATCTACATCAATGAGTAGGAAGCCGCCCTTTTTTAGTGTAGCCACCGCATGACACACACTGGGCTTGGATACCTCCATGTGTCGGGCAACATCTACGGAGCGCACCGTGCCCATCTTCTTATGGAGAACCAGAATGGCCTCCAAGTAATCTTCGCCCGATGCATGAATCTCCATTGTTCGCACCACCATTACATAAAATATTTTTTCGATAGAGCTTTCAGAGTTTCCGACGAAAGCCTATGATTTTGAATGGCCCCGTGATCGTCTAACTGAACCACCTCCGTGCAGGTGCGGACGATAAATTCAAAGTCATGGGATACCACAAAAACAATTACCCCGGAATTTGAAAGCTGCTCAATCAGATTGCTGACACGCACCATCGAATCATAATCCAAACCACTGGTAGGCTCATCAAAGTAGATTACCGGACTGCCCTTTACGATTGCCGCACCAATGGTTACACGCTGTTTTTGGCCGCCCGAAAGAGAGGCTGGATGACGCTCACGGTATTCTGAAAGCTCCAAAGCCTCCAATGTAGCTTCTACTTTTTCTCTACAATCTTCATTCATTCCCAGGGACAATTCTTCTTCCACACTGCTGGCAAAGAGCTGATAATCTGTATCCTGCATAACAAGATAAGAAAGAGACCGCCTTTGCCGGGGAGTAAGGTTCTTCCCATCAAAGCTGACTTCTCCATGCCGCTGCTTTAACAGGCCGGTAAGGATAGATAAGATAGTCGTTTTTCCAGCCCCGTTGTGCCCCAGGATGCCAATCACATCACCTGCATGAGCTTCAAAACTGACATTGTGAAACACATCTGGCCCCTTCTTATAGGAAAATCCCAAATCATGTACTTCCATCCGGTGTGTGCCATTATGCGGGCGCTGCTTTCCCTGATAATGCTCCGCATCACGCTCCGGGTATGCTGTCCGCAAGCCGTAAGAAATGCGTATTTCATCAGACAGTGAGCAAAATTGCTCTCTCGAAAACTCACGCTCAACTTTACCTTCCTGAATAAGAAAAACTCTGTCAATCAGATCGCGCAGATAGTAAAAGCGGTGTTCTACCACAAAAATAGTGTATCCGGCACATTTGAGTTTTCCCATAATTTCGGCAAGCCGCTTGGTAGCGGCATAATCCAAATTTGCAGATGGCTCATCGAAAATATAGACTTTCGGGGAAAGCGCATACACAGAACCGATTGCAATCTGTTGCTTTTCACCACTGGATAAAGCAAAAATGCTTCGATTCAAATAGTCCACCAGTTCCAGTTCTTTTGCAGATTTTGCAATGCGACTGATGGTTTCCTCACGGGTAAGCCCAAGATTTTCACAACCGAAAGCTAATTCCCTCGTTGTATCTGTCATAAAGAACTGGGAACGGGGGTCCTGGAATACAGTTCCTACCTGTCCGGCCAACTCGGAGGGCTTCATGTCTAACAGAGACTGACCATCCATGAGCAAGTCTCCTTTGATTTCGCCAGGATAAAAGTGCGGAATAAGACCATTGAGGGAGCGGATCAGCGTCGTTTTTCCGCAGCCGCTTCTTCCTGTCAGAAGGATAAACTCGCCGGTCTGTACGGTCATATCAATACCACAGAGAGTAAAATCCTGGCTTTCTTCATAACGAAAGCTAAAATTCTGAAATGAGATCATCGTCATACCCTCCACAAAATGATTTCCCCGATTTGAGTTTGATCGATAAGAAGCAAACCAGCCAAAAAGAGGACACCCAGCAGAGATACCACGATTTCCGGCCATGCAAAACGGATCGGCCTCAGCGCGTACCGCTTGCATTCCAGCTCTAATCCGCGTGTTGTGCCGGACGCTGCCAGTTCGTCCGTGACCTTCAGACACCGCATCAGCAGCGGTATCAGAATATACTCTATCGTTGCCAGCGGATGGGATAGCCGTTTCCAGAGAGTATCGCTGATACCCCGAATATCCATCGTGCTGCGGATTTGCCGGTATTCAATTCGTAAAGTAGGAACATAACGGAATATTACTACCAGGGGAATGGTGACAGCTTGAGGAAAGCGCATCCGTTGGAAGGCTACAATCAGATCGTCCATGTATGTTGTTCGCAGAACCCATAATCCTACCATTATGACTGGGATAAGTTTTAGAGCCGCAACGCCAATGATACTGGTAAGCATAAGTAATATTGGAACTTGAACATATCTCAATAAGGCGTTAAGGTACGCAACTATTATGTAGATTATATTCATCTTTACAGCCCATCCCAGACCACTTCCTGCAGCGATAAATAGGCCATAGGCCAGTACAAGCATAAAACTGACAAGTTCCCCACCCAAAAAGTAGCTGACACATCCAATACCAATTAAAAGCAGAAGTTTGCATCGTGGGTCCAAAAGTGCAGTTCCTTGAAAGGCTCTCTGTTTAATGATTTGTTTGATTTGTGGTTCTTCCATTTTGTTGCCTCCAATAAATCAAAATGCGGAGCTGTTATCAGCCCCGCATTTGAAACCAAACAGCCCTCTTGCCTGCGCTTATCTGATGAAGTATAGGGGCTGTATCAATTATTTACAGATACCAGTCCAGCCTTAACAAAGTGTTTATTCAGAAGTTTTTGACCGATAATAGATCCAACCAATCCTCCCAGCAGGCCTCCTGCAACAATAACAAAAAGCATAGGCGTTGAAGTGATTTTCAGCATTCCATCTATGTAATCTTGTGCAATATTATTTTTCTCCATCGCTCCAACAAACGCACTCTGCAAAAACTTGATGGGGCAGATTGCGCCGAACGCATAAATACCACAGTACAGTGTGTAAGCGACGGTCATGGTTCTGCGTGTAATCTCCTTACGAGCCATAAACAGGAAGTCACAAAGCAGACTGCCTGCCACCACGGCAATGGGGATAAACCAAAATGCGCCTACAAGCAAAAAGAGAACAGCTTGAATCACGCCGCTAATAGTAAACACACCTTTTTTCGGAACCTTTGCTAAAAGCAGCATCATCACGATTCCATTTACAACAGGTACAATAGATGGATAGAATACATTGGTGACAGGCCCAGCAAAGCTTAAAATCCCACTGAGAAGCATGCAGATGAACCACATGAGGGCAGTAAGAACACCGATGAGAATAAAGTCTTTTGCATGTAACCTTTGCTGCATACTTTATCTCCTCCTTCCGTATAATAAAAATGTCGTGCAGTTAGAATACGCTAACTACACGACATAGAATACCAATTACCTTGTACTTAAACAACCCAAAAGCAATCCGTTTCCACCCAAAAACTACCCAACTTTATTTTTGGGGGCCGCACAAATAGGTCTGCCTGTAATTTTTGGGGACAACGCCATACTTTTTTTTGAAGGCTGCTGCAAAATTACTTGGTTTCCCATATCCTACCATAGTAGCTATTTCACTCACATTCCAATCTCCGTCTAAAAGTAACCGTGCCGCCTGTATCAAGCGTTGGTCGATGATATACTGATGAATAGACATCCCGTAAAACGAAGAAAACCCTTTAGACAGCTTTGGTACACTCAAATGAACTATGCGGGATAGTTCTTCGCAGGAAGGGGCAAATGCAAGCTGTTCATCAATCACCTGTTTTGCTTCCAAAATAGCGGTTCTCTCTGTCCGGGACAAAGAAGTCTCTTTCCCCATCAGAATATCTACTTCAAGAATTTCTCCCAAATAGACCGACAACAGCTCCAGCACTTTTCCATCCAGATACAGATATCCTAATCCACCACGATACTGAGAAAAATTACTCGTCTCAGACAAGAGTTGCTCCAGCATGGGAGTAACCGAAACCTTTGAAATACCGCTTAAAAGCTTCTTTCTATAGGCAGTAAGTTCTTGGCCGTCAAAATAGTCTGTCAGCAGATCCATAAAATAGTTTACTGGTATTTTAATGCTCTTAAAAAAGAAATCTCCGTTTTTGGGATAGCAGATTGATTCTGTTTCTCCTTGACCGACATAGAAACAGGATTCTTTTTTATGCATGACAACAGAACGGTGTTCCTTCATGTTTTCCCATGAAACGCCATCCTGCAAGCAAAAAATAATTTGCACATACTCCTTTCTGACAGGACCTTTTACACTTAAATCATTGTCGGCCTGGTAACTCATCTTCCAATCAGAAAGAATGATCCCGTGCTTTATTTGCGTTTGTGTGATTCTGCCTCTACCCAATTCGGGCGGAATATCCATAGACATTGTTTGAGGAGTATTGAATGTTATATCATGATAAAGCTTATAAAGCGTATTAAGATATTGATTGCCGCGAGACAATTAGCCCACCCCCTTTTTTCATAGTCGGTTAGTTTTTGCTAACTTATAATACCGTATTTTTGTGCAAAGGTCAACCGAAAACAATCAATGTGATTATCCGCAAATATTGTCTTGGCATATTATAAATATCGGGTGCAGAGAGATTCCCTGCACCCGATGCTGATAACTTGAAAATCTATGCCAATTTCCATTGAGCACTTGCACTGCGTTTGGCCCAGAACTCCTTGTATGGGCCGTTTTGTTTCAAAAGTTCCTCGTGACTGCCTGCTTCCGTAATACGACCTGCTTGATCCAGCACAATGATTTCATCTGTCATTCGGATCGTTTCAAGTTTGTGTGCAACAACAACCAAAGTAGAATTCTTTCTGAGAACTTCTATGGATCGAACAATATTTGCTTCGTTTTCAGCGTCCAGTGCCGATGTTGCTTCATCCAATAAGACGATCGGTGCATGTTTTAACAGTGCACGCGCAATAGAGACGCGCTGGCGCTCACCGCCCGAAAGTGAACGCCCGCCTTCACCGCAAATGGTATCCCATCCATCAGGGAGCCGCTGTACAATCTCAGTTACTCCGGCAAGATCCGCGACGGCATGTAGTTACTGATCCGTTGCATCTGGCTTTGCAATAAGTATATTGTTCTTTAAGCTATCATTGAATAGATAAACATCCTGAAACACAAAAGATATCTGACGAAACAAATCTTCTGTTGTATAATCTCGTAAAGCTATATTGCCAATATGGATTGTTCCTTCATCCACATCATAAAAACGAGCAATCAATTTAATAATCGTTGTTTTTCCGCATCCAGAAGGCCCGACTACGGCAAACATTTTATGCGCAGGGACTGTGAAGCTGATGTCTTGTATCACCGGTTTATCCTTCGTATAGGAGAAGGACACACAGTTTAATGTGATATCAGCATTTTTAGGTTGACCTTTTGTCTTTGCAACGACGGACATCTCAGGGGCACCCATAACTTCATCCAGACTATTCAGCATTTGACGACGGTCTTCCATTCCGAAAAGAGAAGAAGCAATATCATTTAAGAGAGTGGTAAATCGTAGAGTAACACCAATCATTACGACGGTCTCTAATGCTTCGATATCTCCCGCAACACCTAAAAGGCTGATAAATGTAATCATCCCTGCAACAAGCATCTGCACACCCATACCGGAAAGAACCTGCCCCAGAGCACTCCACCATAACCCGCGAACAGATTGCCTTTTGCTGTTTACAAAACTGCTTTTCAATTCTTCGTAATCTGCACCGGTATGGCAGGCGCGTAAAGCTCCCTGGCAGTGATAGAATTCCACTACACGAGAGGCAATTTCTTGTTCCGCCGCATCCTCCAGACTGTTTCCTTTTCCCACACAGACCTGCGAAATTTTCATGAGCAGGAAAAGGACTGGAATCGCAAGCGTTAACAAGATACCAAGTTGCCAATTCCAAAACCATATAGCAATGCAAAAAACTATGACAGCCGACACATTTTTAACCAGCTGCCCAATAAAGAAGGCAGCAGTCTGTCCGGTTGAAAGCATCTCCTGGGTTACCATACGGGAAAGTCTCCCTGCGCTATCTGCCTGGAACCAGCCCAATGGTAAGCGTGCTACCTTATTGCCAACGATTTTTTGCACATTCTTCATAAAGCCTAAGCCGGCAGCATAACTGAGCTTTGTCCCCCAAAAAGAAAAAACAGAAGCGAGAAGAGCCACACTTGCAAGTACAATTACCCAGTCCCTAAAAGACAGACCCCACTGCGGATTCATCGTTTGCAAAGCCATGGCAGCCGGCATCATTATGCCAAGTGCCAACCCGATCAAAATTCCTGAGAGAATACAAAGGCCGGTTCCCTTTTGGTGCATTTTTCTATCATCATTAACCATATACCGATGAAACCTTGGCAAAAGCCGCTTTGACTTATTCATGATTTTCCTCTCCCTCCTTATCATCAGGGAAACCGCCTTGTCTCAGTAGAGCCTGATAGTGCGGATGATGCAGCAGTTCTTGGTGCGTTCCAACTGCAACGATGTTCCCGTTCTCCATCACCGCGATTTGATCTGCACCTAAAATAGCATTTAGGCGGTGTGCAATGACCAAAACTGTTCGGTTTTGAATCAATGTGCTGAGAGCTTTTTGAATTTCCAATTCAGAATCCGGATCAGCAAAGGCCGTAGCTTCGTCCATGATTAAGATCGGTGCATCTGCTAAAATCGCACGTGCAATACTGATCCTTTGACTTTCGCCTCCCGAAAGCAAACAATCCGTTCCCAATACACTATCATATCCCTTTGGCAGAGACATAATATAGTCATCGATTTGGGCCACTTTTGCCGCCCTGCGCACATCATCCATTGTTGCATCCGGTTTTGCAAGCGATATATTGCGTCGGATACTGGCGTTCATAAGCATAGGATCTTGAAGCACAAAAGCAATATTGTTATAGAGCGTTTGCGAGGAAATATCTCTTAAATCAACACCGCCCAAACAAATGGAACCGCTTTGTGGATCGTCGAATCGCGCGATGAGAGTAGCAAGGGTAGACTTGCCAGATCCGGAGGGACCAATCAAAGCCGTAATGGTATTTGGCTTCAGAGTAAGGGTGACATCATTTAATGCTCGGGTGTCTCCGTATGAATATGTAACATTCTGAACCTGTACCGTAAGACCATTGGGCTGTTTTGGAGAGTTTGTCTCAGGGATGACAGGAGTGTCCATGATGTTGCAAAGACGGACTGCGGCGGCTCCTGCCATCTGATAAGACCATGTTGTATTTGCAACAGAGCTGATTGCTACCGGTAATACAATTGCAATCAGCGTACAAGCCAGAACCTGAGGAAGACTTGCAAAACCGGCTACAAAGAGCAATGCCCCTCCACCGAGATTTATAAGCAAAAGCAATGGAACTGAAATAAGTTCTCCCGCCACAGAGCAAAGCCCAATCAACGGTGCACACCACTCCCAATAGGCCTGGGAAAAATCTTTTGTAGCTTCTTGATAGTTCTGATGGGCTTCTCCTGTCTTTCCAAAAGCCTTTACCACTTTAATGCCTGCTACCAGTTCAATCATACTGGAAGAAACCTTAGCCAGATGCCGGTTCATTTCCGCAGTCTTGGGGCCCATATCTTTCATGGATAGTCCTTGTAGAAAGAAATACAGCGGGATGGTTGCAACACCAACCAGGGCCAGCCGCCAGTTTACCACAAACATAAAAACAAGCAGCACCAGCGGCGACAAAACGCCATTGAGCACATCAACCGGCGCATGGGCCACTACTGTATGAACCGTCTTCGTATCGTCCTGCACTGCATTTCGAATTTTGCCGGAATCCGTTTGGCTAAACCATGCCAGCGGGACACGACTTAAACGACTTACAATTTGTTGACGTATGACAAAACGCAACTTCATATCTGCAAAGTGTGTGATAATTAATGACAATGCATGGAAAAACAATCTTGAAAGGAATGCCATGATCAGCAGTTCAACAACTTCATGTACTTGCTCCGCACGGAGCTGTTCTCCTGCCATTTGAACCGACAAAAAAATATCGCCTAACCACACTAAGGCTAAATAAGGGACAAAAGCCAATA
This sequence comes from Zongyangia acetica, assembly GCF_038739695.1. NCBI lineage: Bacteria > Bacillati > Bacillota > Clostridia > Eubacteriales > Oscillospiraceae > Zongyangia > Zongyangia acetica. The sequence continues at coordinate 11,410 of NZ_JBBEWN010000016.1, forward strand.
GCGCCGAAAAAATTGTCAATACCTGAGCTATTGTCACCCATACTTTTATTGGCTTGGACAGACGTTTCATCGCAGTTTGCCCAGCCTGATTATTTTGGTGGTCTTGTTCCTTTACTACAGACATAGGATTACCTCCTCGCTTTTCAAATGCAACTTGTACAGTTAACTTAGGCTAATCATATAACACATATAGATTAGCAATTCTTTTTATCTGTTCCAACCCAAAATATACCTTCTTTAGCCCAAAAATTCTAAAACCATTTACAAATCGGTCAATTTCACTTTCTTCTATCTCTCAACCTACGACTTGTGGTACAAATCATAGTAGAAATTGTGAAAAGTATGGAATACTCCACTTTGGATTCCATGGTCTGCGTCAAAAAGCTGTCAGGATTCTTCGCAGCGTTTTCCGCGTTTCTTTTGTCCTTTTTCTTCAACACTCTTGTGACAAGGCCGGGGCAGCGACTAAGCAGCCCGCCTGCCAGCAGGCGCAGAAGGAGGGGCGTCCAATCAAAATGAGTGGTCGCCAGCAGTCCCCAGCCGTTGGTGGAGAGGCCGTATTTCTTGCCTACCACACCGACAGCCACAAAGAACATGCAGCCGGTCAGATTCTTGGTGCCGCTGCTGCTGTCCCCTCCGATAAAGGAAAAGTGCTCCAGCATTTCCCGCTCAAAATAGGTCCAGATTTCTGAATTGCCTGGACTGGTTCATGTGCTTCCGCAAAGAGTCGAAGTAATGCTAAGTTAATTCCCCAATAACAGAAAACCGGTCGAGATCTCATGCACGAGATCTCGACCGGTTCTTTTTTGTTGTATTTAGGTCATTTTGCAATGGTTCACAAAAATTATTCAGAGAACAATGATTATCAGGCCTTCCGTTATATTGTAATTGCTTTGACTGGAATTACAGAAAATGCGCAAAAATCTTACAACAGGTTAGCTACTCAAGTCGTTCAGTAAATGCTTCCAGACAATAGCCGACTTCCCGCACGGAGCGAATGTAGAACGGGGCATCTGGATTAGCCCGATACAGCTTCTCGCGCAGGTTGCAGATATGAAATCCTATCGTATTGTTCTCATTTCCTGTAGTGAAATCGCCCCAGACCTGTTCGTAAATCTGTGCGTAGGTCAGCACACGGCCTTTATTGGCGGCCAGCAGCAGGAGAATCCGATATTCTTTTGCGGTAAGCTGAATCTCCTGGCGATCCCGAAACACCTTCCGCTTGCTTGGAAATATCTCAAGACCAGGGAGCGACACCATCGGTTCCTCATCAATCTCGAATTTTTCTATCTCAGGGTGGTTTTTGAGGATAGACAGAATCTGCTCCAAAACTTCCGTATCTCTTTCGTGCAGATCCAAAATTATGACTCGTCCGATGATATCACCGCTTTCCCACTCAGTTTACGAGTTGCTTTCAGTCGCTCAAAGGTTTCCTTGCTGACTACATGCTCAATCCGGCAGGCATCCCGTTCGGCAGTAACAGGATCGACACCAGCTGCCACAAGTATCTCTGTAAAAAAGAGATGCTTTTCGTAGGTATCCTCGGCAACCTCACGGCCGAGATCAGTCAAGTGCAGGAAGTGATCTCCATCCATGAGTAGGAAGCCGCCCTTTTTTAGTGTAGCCACCGCATGGCACACACTGGGTTTGGACACCTTCAAGTGTCGGGCCACATCCGCAGACCTCACCATGCCCTTTTTCTTTTTGAGGACAAGGATGGCCTCCAGATAATCTTCACCCGATTTGCGTAAAGGCATAGACAGTCCCCCTTCCGTTATGTAGGCGGCTATTTCCTGGACACTTCATGGCTGCTTGTCATTTGGCAGCCAATCCACCGTCCAAGCCCCACTCTCCCGCAGGAATTCTCCGTCATGGGTGATAACCACCACACATAGCCCCTGCTCCGCTAACTCCCGGAGGCGTCGGCTCACCTCCAGCATGTGGCCATAGTCAAGTCCGCTGGTAGGCTCATCAAAGATCAGCAGCTCCTTTCCGCTGAGACAGCCATCTGCAACGGCCAGCCTCTGCTTCTGCCCGCCGGATAGAGCCATGGGGTGAGTATCCGCATACTGAGCCAGATCCATTCGGCCCAAGGTTGTCAAAGCCTCCTGCTCTGTGGCCGTATTTCCCAGCCGGATCTCTGCCAGCACGCTGTCTCCAAAAAGCTGGAGGTTCACATCCTGCATGATTAGGAACGCCTTCCGCCTTCTTTCCGTTCGGCGCAGAGGCTTTCCATCCCAAAAAATTGTACCGCTTTGTTCCTTCATCAAACCGCACAGACACCGGGCCAGGGTGGTCTTGCCTGCCCCGTTTTGGCCGGTAATTGCGGTAATTTGCCCTCTGGGCGCATGGAAGGATACGCCCTCCCATACAGTCGCACCGTGATAGGCCGCCCGCAGCTCCCGCACCGTCAAACCGTCTGCTCCAGCCGCTGGGCTTGGCTCAGGCGAGGACACCCGTACCTCCGCAATGCTCCGCAGTCCCATGGAGCGGCGTTCCTCCTCGGGCAGAGCGAGGAAATCTTTCCCGTTATATTCCCGTTCCAGTTGCCCGCCCCGCAGATGGAACACCCGATCAGCAAGATCCGCAGCGTACCAAAGGCGGTGCTCTGCCATCAGCACGGTCTTCCCAGCCTTTTTCAGCTGTTTCAGGATATCCCGGAGCTGGCGGATACCCTCCCCATCCAGATTGGAGGAGGGCTCGTCCAGTACAAACAGCTCCGGCCCCATGGCCCAAGCACTGGCGCAGGCAATGCGCTGCTTCTCCCCGCCGGACAGAGCAAAAATGCTCCGCTCCAACAGCGGCTCCACTCCGCAGACTTGGACGGCGGATTCCAGCGCCTGTTCCATCTCATCGTGGGACGCTCCACGACTCTCCAGCCCAAAAAGCACCTCGCTGGTGGTGTCCAGATTGAAGAACTGGGACTTGGGGTTCTGAAACACCGAGCCCACCGTCCGCGCCAGTTCCCACAGCGGGGTCTGTGCCACATCCTGGCCACCGACCATAACAGTTCCCGCCAGCGTCCCACCTCCAGTATGCTGGAGCAGACCATTGACGAGCTTGATGATCGTGGTCTTGCCGCAGCCGCTCTCACCGGTGAGCAGGATGAGTTCCCCCGGTTTCACAGAAAAGGAACAGTTCTGAAGGCTTGGCGTCTCCTTGCCCTCATAAGCATAGGTCACATGGTCAAAGATAATCATGGTAGCACCCCCTTGCAGCAGATCCCGCCCACACAGAGCGCCAGAAACAGCAGTGTGACCACCACATCCTGAATGTGAAATCCGATAGGCCGCCAGGAGGACATCTTCCCTGGGGACTCGATGCCCCGAGCGGTGGCGGACTCGCTGAGTTCTTCTGCTGTCTGGGCTGCCCCCATAAGCATTGGTACATAAATGCACTCCAGTTTCTCCTCAAAACCACGGATATTCCGAAGGGCCATGGCATCCCGGATATGACGCAAATCTTGCCGAAGTGAAGGCAAAAAGCGCAGCGTCACCGCAAGGGTAATAGAAAAACTCCGGGGAGCGCCCATCCCCTCCAAAGCAGCTATGAACTGGCTGACGCTGGTGGTGGCAATCAGATAGGCGCCGCCGGCAATGCAGGGGAACACCAGAATGAAGTAGGTTACCGTAGCAAAGACCGTAGCCAAAGAACCGGGCAGCAACGGCAACAGCCAGTACTGTATCGCCAGGATAGCCAGATATGTCGCCAGCAGCCCTGCCAGCATGGTTCCTTTCCGTTCTACCAGAAAGAGAATCAAATAGGCTACCATGACACTGAGCTGGAAAACCGCAGGGCTCCAGGTGAATACCACCACATTGGCCAACAGCCAGATCAGGATCTTGGTTCGAGGATCAAGAAAAGAAGGGCGAATATTCTTCCTCATTGGGCCAGCCCGGCCTTGACAAAATGCTTACGCATGAGCTTCATACCCAGCAAGGAGCCCAGAACAGAACCTACCAGAATGCTCAGTACAATGACCCCGAACACCGGCCAGGTCAGCAGGCCCTCCATGGTGGCCATATAGCCAGCGTCCATCATCTGGGCGGCATACTCCAAATAGCTTTCTTTGGTAAACCAGAGGGGCAGAAAGTCTCCGATAAAGCCCAGATTGAAGCAGAAGAAGCCCAGCATCAGCCAGCCTTTCTGCCGAAACTGTCCAGCCCGCAGGCACAGCTCACACAGAATTCCTCCCACCAGTCCCGTGATGGGGAACATCCAGGTAGCGGCCACCAGCACCACGCCGGTAATCAGGCTGGTGAGCAGGAAGGGGCCGTTTTTCTGCACCTTGGCTACCATCAGCATGAACACTGGCCCGATCAGAATGGCATCAATAAAGTGGGTAGCAAACCATACATAGGGGCTGACGCCGCCCACCAGCATAAAAAGAAAGCGGATGGCGATGCACACCGCCCCCAGTGCGCCGGCGGTGATGGCGTCTTTGGCAGTCAGTTTGCGTTTTCCCTGTTCCAATGATTGAGACATATTGAAATCCCTCCTGTCTATAATCGTTAGCCTTGGCTAACTAAAAAACAGAATAGCATCGCTGACTGCCTGCCGGCAACTCCATACAGGCATTTTAGCTCCAAATAGCTTGCAATTTTTGAGCAATCATTGACGACTCCTCTCCAGTCAGTTACAATCAAACCAAATCAACAACGGAGGCACTGCCCATGTCCAATATGTCGCAACTTTTTGATGCCAGCCGTTTCCCAAGCGACGTGAAGGTTCGAGCCAACGGCAAGGCTACGGTGATGACCCTCTATGGTTCAGAGAACGGAAGCCTGCGACTGTTTTCTTTGTGGGAGGGCGCAGTTCTTTCCTTCAACCGGATCTATACTCAGGTCTGGCCCTTGGCACAGAATGAAGCGGCCAACATTCTGCTGCTGAACTTCTGCCGGAAGGGGCGCTGTGAAGTGGCGCTGGAGGATGGACAGTTTGCCTTCCTCTCTCAAGGACACATGGCCGTAGGAACCCAGCAGGCTCAGGAGGAGTATCGCTACCCCAGCGGTCTCTATGAGGGTGTCGAGTTGTTTTTGGATCTGGATATGTTGGCCCATCGTCCTTATCCACTGTTTCAGGAGGGGGAAGTAAGCCCAGAGGGGATCATGGAGCACCTGCATACCTCCCGCCGACTCTATTTGGGACCCACGCCTGCCTGTGTACAGACATTGCTGGATGACTTGTGGCAGCTTCGAGATTCGGAGGAAGTGGGACTGCTGAAACTTCTCTCCGCCCAGCTGCTTTGGAAGGTAGAACGCCAGCCTCTTGAAACCAGTCCCACAGTCCGCTATTTTACCAGCTCCCAAGTGTCCATCGCCAGAGAGACACGGAACATCCTGTGCGCAGACCTGAGCCAGAACCACACGGCGCGGGAGTTGGCGGATCGGTTCCAGGTGGCCGAAACCAGTCTCAAGAATTACTTTCGCGGTGTGTTTGGAGAAAACCTCTCCACATTTTTGCGGGAGGTGAGGATGCGCCGGGCAGCAGAATTGCTGCAGAGCAGTGAATTACGAGTGGCGGAGATCGCAGCACAGGTAGGCTACGAAAATCAGAGCAAATTTGCCGCAGTTTTTGTTCGGCACTTCGGCTGCCCGCCGCTGGAGTATCGCCGCAGGGCACACCTTTCGATTGCTGATGACAATTAACATCCATATACTTTGCCCTTTCTGAGATACCCACAGTTCTAAAACATAAGGAACTGCGGGTATCTCTTATTTTGAAAACGGAAGGCTTGAGTTCCTGTTTCCAAAATCCAGTCACCGCACACTTCCGCCCCTTGACATTTTTCCTTGATAACGCTAAAATACATACAAGTATGTATTTCATATTTATATGTATCACGGGAGGCATACGCATGGAAACCACAAAGGGACACTATATTTTCGGAACGGTGAAGGTTGGGGAGCGTGGGCAGATCATTATCCCCAAGGAGGCTCGACAGGTCTTTGATATTAAAGCCGGAGACACTTTGATTGTGTTGGGCGACGAGAAATGGGGCATTGCCGTCACAAAGGCAGATGTGCTGGAGAAGCACGCTTATGATGTATTCAAAAAAATCTCGGAGGGACAGACGGATGCAGATCAGTAACACAGCTCATTTCTTTTTGGAAGACGATTGCATCCGTGCCTTTGGTCAGGAAACAGGCTGTACCTTACTTCAACAGGCGGAGGAACTTTACCAGGATTTGTGCCAGCACGGGAATGACCGGGGCAATCATGTGATCGAGGAGCATCTCCAGAGCAGGCAGTTTCCTTTGATGGCATATTACAAAGCGCTTTTGAAACATGGTATTCAAGAAGATCAGGCATTGTTGTTGGTACGAGAAACAGCACACAAAGCTGCCATAGATAAAAAAGCCGAAATGCAAAAATTAGGTACGCTTCCTTTTGCTTATCTCATTTTCCGGATGGGCGTCAAACGACACATGAAAAACCACTTTCCTCCGGAGGGATGGCAGACAGAGTGGGTGCGCTGTGACTGCCAAGAGATCCATTTCAATTTGCACCGCTGCCTCTACTGGGATGTTACGAAACAATTCGGGTGCCCGGAGCTGTGCTGTGTATTCTGCGAAAGTGATGACATCTCCTTCTCCGGACTGGCTCCCAAAATAAACTTCCTGCGCAACGGAACGCTGGGCAGCGGAGCGGACTGCTGTGACTTCCATTTCATCAAGGCGCAATGAGGAATTGGGAAAACTACCTATGAAACATACCTTTTACTCCCTTCTGCCCCTGTTTTTGCTGCTGGACCTGGTCATTCTTTTTCTGCTGGCGACCACCTGTCCGGGCTACCGCCACACCCGGCAGGTCATGAGTGTACTGGGAAACCGAAGCGCCCCCTTCCACACAGTCTATACTCTATGGCTGCTCCTCCTGGGGACAGCCATCCTGCTGGCCTCCACCCAGCTGTGTCCTCTCCTTCGGAGTCGGTCCGGCGGTCTCAGTCTGGCTCTGGCGGCAATCTTGATCATCTACGCTCTGGGCGGCTGCATTTTGTCAGGATTGTTTCCTGTGTCAGAAACCAAGGCGATGGAGACCTTGTCCGCAAAGATTCACGGTTTCGGGTCGGTGTTTGGTTTTCTGGCGCTGACCTTCGCTCCGCTGGTCGTTGCACTGTTTTATTTCAAGGGCAGGCAGACCGGCCTTGCCCTGTGTGCGCTGGCGTGCTTTCTCCTGGCGTTGGTATTCTTCGTGCTGTTCGTTATGGCGGACAAGCCCCGGTTTGCCCACACCGTGATCGCATGGGAGGGGCTGTGGCAGCGGCTGACCCTGCTGTTTATGTATCTTCCCCTGGCGCTGCTCTGTGTCAGAGGCGCACAATAAGAAAGGAGCGATTCCAATGCCGCAGATGAACAAAGGCGGAAAGTTTGTTTTTGGGAAATCCAACATTCAAGAATCCGGCAAAGTTCAGTTTCCCATCCAGGCTATGGTGGAATACCAGATCACCGCCGAAGGCAAGGTCTATCTCTTTACCGGAAGCAAGGTGACCGGTGGATTCTGCGTGACCAGAAAAGGGCTGCTCCTGCCATCCAAGCTGGGCCATATTCTGGCCGCTCTGCCAGAGCTGCGGGACTATACCGCCGAAGAAGGTGCATTTCTTCCTTATAAGGGCCGCTCCTACTGCTGGCTCTCTGTGACAGCAGACGGGCTGATCCGTCTGACGAAGCCAATGATGGATTTTCTTCGCATTACCCCAGGGATGCGGCTCTTATCCATCCGCAGCAGCGACATTGCCTTTACCATGGGCGCCAGAGGGCCGCTTCTGGAAAAGGCGGATCGCTATAATGGCGTGATTCCGGAATTCTGAATTATGACAAAAAGCGGCCGTTGACAGGATATTCTATCGGCGGCCGCTTCTCTGTCTGCAGCCATGAACATTCTGGCAAGGAAATCAACTGGGTAGCAATTTGCACTCCGGTTGATTTCTTTATTGGGATAGAAGGAGAAAGAATCGTTGGCAGTGCCGGGGAAGCATCTCCACTTAATTGGACAGTCTTTGCTCAGCTGCCCACATAGCGGCATATTTTCCGCCTCTGGCCAGGAGCTCCTCATGAGTGCCGGACTCCGCAATGTTCCCGTCCGCCACCACCAGGATCTGATCCGCGTTTCGGACGATAGACAGGGTATGCGCGATCATGATTACTGTCTTCCACTCTGACAAAAGCCCCAGGATCGCCCGCTTGACCGCCAGCTCATTTTCAATGTCCAGAGAGGCAGTGGCCTCATCCAGCAGCAGGATGGGGCTGTTTTTCAAAATAGCCCGGGCGATAGACAGACGCTGACGCTCCCCGCCGGAGAGAAAGTTTCCGTTTTCCCCAATAGGGGTGTCATAGCCATGCTCCAGCTTCTGTATAAAGCCGTCACATCCAGCCGCACGGCAGGCGGCCTCCACCTCACGGTCTGTGGCCGAGGGGCGGGCATGGCGGATATTCTCCCGAACTGTATCGTCAAAGAGGAACACCTGCTGATCCACCATGGAGATCTGCTCCAGCACCCGTTCTGCCGCCACGGTCTCAATGGACTGCCCTCCGATGGAAATCTCGCCGCTCTGCGGTTCGTAGTAATTGGCGATCAGATTGAGAATGGTGGATTTGCCGCAGCCGGAGTCTCCTACAATGGCGGTGAGCTTTCCTGCCGGTGCCGTAAAGGACAGCTTCTTCAGCACCGGCTCTCCCGGCACATAGGAGAAGGAGACCGAGCGGAAGGTGATGCTCTGCTCAGCAGGATGGAAGGGCGCCATGGAACCTCTCTCCTCCGGTTCTGCCATCACCTGGAGGATATTGTTCTTGGAGACCATCAGGTGCTTCCATTCAAAGAGATCGATGGAAATGGCAGTAGTGAGCTTGGTCAGCAGAATGGGCAGCATGGAGACCATGAGATAATCCACATTGCTCAGCGTACCGGCTGCCCAGGGACCGGCTGCCAGTGCCATGATGGCCGGTACACTGCACCAGCTGAGAATGTTATACCCGAAGCCAATAGGGATGCCCTTTGCCTCGTACAGATAACACACCCGGCTGAACCTCCGCATCGCCTCGGTAGTGGCCTGATTCTGGACACCACCCATATGATAGGCACGGAAGGTCTGGATGCCGTCGATGTACTCCACGATGCTGCTGACCGTCTCGGCGCTGACCTCATGCTTGGCCACGCCGTATTTGGCCACAACGCGGAAGGAGAGCCACAGATTTGGGATCAATCCCGCTACGACCAAGAAAAGAATCAACCCCGCCGGCAGATACACTTTGCATACAAAGCCTACCAGCATGGCGGCTAGCACCGCGTTTTTGGTGATGTTGCCGCTGGAGTGGGTCAGGATCTTCTCGTAGCTGCCCACATCGCTGGTCATGGTATTCACATACTCTCCCACCTGTCCCTGGGTGAAGCGGGAAAGAGGGATCTGTTTGAGTTTGTCACCCATCCGAAGCCGCAGACCTTTGGAAACAGCAGCTCCGCCCAGCTGAACCTGCGTGTAACCGGCGGCGTAAATGACCAGTCGAATCAGGAAGATGCCCGCAAGAAATGCAGTCAGCAGCCCGAGCCGCTGCGAACTCAGGTTATCCTCAGACAGCCCGGACAGAACCATATAAATGGACAAGTAGCTGCACCCGGACAGCAGCCCTTCCACTACCGTGAGGATCACACCGGAATAGAAGGCCCGATTTTTACGGAACACATTCGCCTCACGCATGCTGCACACCCCCTTCCACGGAATAGGCAATGGCACGGGCAGCCCGGTAATCCGCCCAAGCCCTGCGGTAGTATTCATTTTTCTCCAGCACCTCTTCATGGGTACCACAGCAGGTAATGGTGTTGTTCTCCACTACTGCCACCTTGTCGCACAGCTTGATGGCGCCCAGCCGGTGGGCCACGATCACAACTGTCTTGCCCCGGCACAGGTTTTCAATGGCCCGGTCGATCTCCACCTGGTTTTCCGGATCAGCCGCTGAGGTGGCTTCATCCAGGATCAGAATGGGGGCGTTTTTCAAAATGGCCCGGGCGATGGCAATCCGCTGCCGCTCCCCACCGGAGAAACGGGAGCCGAAAGTACCCACCTTGGTTTCATAGCCCTGGGGCAGCGATTGGATGAAATCATCGATCTGCGCCAGCCTGGCAGCCTCGCGCACCTGCTCCAGTGTTGCTCCCGAGTTCATGCGGATGTTTTCCAGCACGCTGCCTCGGGTCAGAAAGGTCTTTTGGAACACCAGGGAGATATGGTCCAGCAGGTCTTCGTAGTCCAACTCCCGCACATCTCTGCCGCCGATGCGGACCGTTCCCTGGGTCGCATCGTAAGAGCGGGCCATCAGCTGGATCACGGTGCTTTTGCCTGCACCGGACACCCCCACCAGCGCAACCTTTTCCCCCTGCGCCACAGTGAGGGAGCAATCCATGAGCACATCGGTCTTTCCATCGTAGGAAAAGGAGACATGATCCAAAGTAATGCCACAGGTCTCCGGAAAGGCCGCGCCGCCGGAAAAGGTGGGCAGATCCAGGATCTCCTCCACCTTTTTCACGCCGGAAAGCGCCTGAGCAAAGGTGGTGGCCAGTTTTTGCAGGGGCAGGATCTCGGTGAGATACATCCCGCCTACATAGGCAAAAAGCAGAAATACGCTGCCGGTAACGCTTCCCCGGAGGAAAAGCAGGCCGCCTACTGGAACCATCAGCACCATTCCGCACTCCACCAGCAGCAGAAAGGCGGCATAGGGCGGAGCCGTCTTGTGTGTGACCAGGTTCCAGATCCGGTTCTCCTCCTCAATGGCATGGGAAAACTTCTGGAAGGAGCGGCTACCCATGTTATACGCTTTGATCAGCCGCATACCAGAGATGTACTCAATCATCACGGAATTAAAGCCTACCAGGGAGCGGTTGACATCGGACAAGACCCCCTTCATTCTTTGGAAGATGACCGCCATCACAATGCCGGCCAGGGGCAGCGGGATCAGGGAAACCAGGGCCAGAGGGGCATTGACGGAGAGCAGATACAGGAAAATCACAACCGGTCCTGTGAGATAGGCCACAAATTCCGGCAGGTTGTGGGCCAGAAACAGTTCCAACTTCTCGATGTCCTCATTGAGAACGGTCTTGACCGCTCCTGTGCTCCGCTCGTCCAAGGCTCCAAGAGACACTTTGGCAAGATGCTCCGTTACCATGCACCGCACTCGAAACAGTGCCCCATAGGCTCCCTTGTGAGACAGCACACCCGAAGTACCCAGCAGCACCAGCCTTCCCACGGTACCCGCCGTGACCAGTAAAGCGCAGTCGGCGATAACTGCTTTGGTACAGGCGCCGGAGAGCACCGCATCCATCAGCCGGTAAATGCCGATATACGATGTGATGACCAGAATACCGCTGCCAAAGGCACACAAAACGGACAGGATCAGCCATTTCCGCTCCGGCCCGGCCCACTGCAGCAGCCGCATCACCGGTGATGGCCGTTTTTCTTTCATCGTCTGTTCCTCCTTCCCCCGGCTTGACGAGAGCGCCGGGAAGTGATATTTTAGTTAGCAGATACTAACCAGCATCCATCCTACCGGCAAAACAGCGGTATCGCAAGGCTTTGGACGCGGTTCCGGCTGATTGGGGTGGAGATGTGGCTGATCGAGGTGGTGACAGGTTATGGCGGCAAACAAAGACTTGGAGCAGCAATATGGCCGGGCGATGGAGGAACACGGGTTTCTTCCAGATCCGGAGAACCGGCGTTACGGCTCCATGGGGCTGTGCTGGCGGCACACCTCCCAGCAGGGCGGCGGTTTTTTCTGGACCTACGGGCAGCAGGATCTCTATACCATCAAGATCCATGATTTCTTTTTCCATGAGGATCAGCTGCTGGAGTTCCATTGGCCGGAGAGTCTCAGTGTCACCTGGTATGAATCCATTTCCGGTGAGGAGTTCTCCCCCTGTCGCCGTCTTGTTCCAGGCTGTGTCAAAAGTTTTATCGGAGGTCGGGAACCATACCGGGCACTCATCCACAGGCAGATCCCCATCGTTTCCATTGGCGTGGAGATCACCCCGGCTTACTACCGGGATTATCTGCGCCGCCAGTTTCCCCAGGAGTATCAAAGCCTGCTGGAGTCTTTTCAAACGCTGGATCAGACAGAACACTTCCCGGAAATGGTGCAGCTCTTGAAACAGGTGCGCGACTACCGGGGGAGGGGCTTCCCGCCCGTTTGTTTTATGATGGGAAGGTGGCGGAGGCGGTGGCGCTGGTGGCAGAGCGGCACCTGAAGCGCAAGAACCGCCGTTCTGTCAGTGCGGAGGATATGGTACGGCTGGCCGATGTGGCAGCCTTCATCACGGCCCACTGTGCGGATGAACTGCCGCTGGAACGTCTCAGCCGTATTGGCTGCATGAGTATTTCCAAGCTGAAGGATGCCTTCCATGTCCGATATGGCTGCACGATTACCCAGTACATTCAGGGGCAGCGCACGGAGCAGGCTGGGCGGCTACTGCGGGAAACCGACCTGCCGGTGAGCCAGGTGGCGGCCATTGTTGGGTATCAGAATCCCAGCCGTTTCGCGGAGATCTTCCGGCGAAACACCGGACGCTCCCCTGCGGAATACCGCAGAGCATGCTGGAGTTCCTTCACGGAGGTAAACGATATGGAAAGGAAAGATTCTTTATGAAAATACAGTATTTTGGAGATCCATCTAATCCCAAAATCGTTGTTCTGCACCCCATGCTTCTGGACGGGAAAAGTATGCTGCCTCTGCTGGGCGAACTGCGGAACAGTCATTGTGTGATCGCGCCGGATCTGACAGGCCATGGAACAGATACTGGGATCTTTCAAAGCGCCCAACAAGAGGCAGCAACGCTGGCCGGCTGGCTGACAACGCAGGGATGGATTGATCTGAAGTTAGTGTTTGGTGCATCCATCGGTGCCGTGGTGGCGATGCAGTTGATTGCCATGCCCACATTCAAAGTTCACACCGCAGTCTTAGAGGGGTGCCCCCTCCATTCCAATGCTGCTTTTCTACGGATGATGGCGACCCGTATGTTTCTGTCAAAACATCGGAAAGCACAGCAACATCCCGGTTTGTCTGCACAGCGGATGACGAAAATCTATGGGGAGACGCTCGGCCTTATCATGGGGCACACCTTTGAACAAATTCGTCCGGAAACTTTGCAAGCCATCGCTGCCGCCTGTTCGGACTGCACCTTTCCCAACTATCCAAAGGAGTTGGAAGCTCACCTGTTTTTTGAGTATGGCAGTGAGGACATCAGCGCCAAGACCGCGCGCAGGGTTGTCTCAAAGCACTATCCGTCTGCTTCCTTTACAATCCGGGAAGGCTATGTTCACTGCCAATATCCCGCCGTTCTGGGAGAGCAGTATTCCAAGGTATTGGAGGAATACCTCGCCAGGGAACTTCACTAATAGAACCCAAGAGGCCGCATGGGGAACATTCCACCATGCGGCTTTTTCAATCGTCAGCAATCGGCAGAACAGAATCGGCTTTTCCTGTGTTCTGTCCTTCCGGCCTGCTTTCTGAAATGGAGAACAATTCTCTCAATGTAGGGAGAGTGTCCATGGTAACAGGCACATCGTCAGGCATTTCTCCTTCATCAAAGTGGAGGATGCGGGAACAGGTACGACTGACAAATTCAAAATCATGTGTGACAATAAAGATGACTTTTCCCATATCAGACAGCCGCCGGATCAGACCCGCAACCTGTGTCATGCTATCAAAATCCAGCCCGCTGGTCGGTTCGTCAAACACCAGCAGGTCTTTCTCACAAATCATGCTGACCGCTACCGCCACCCGCTGCTTTTGACCTCCGGACAGGGTATTGGGGTGGCGGTCTCTGAATGGGGCCAGGGCCAACTCTTCCAGTGTTGCGTCAACGAGCGTCTGTTTCGGATTGCGGATACCGAATGTACATTCTGACTCCACACTATCCGCAAAAAGCTCGTAGTTCACATCCTGCATGACCATATAGGAATGCTGCAGGCGATCTTTGTGATCCAAGGAAAGACCGTTCCAAAAGAATTGACCATCACAGGCCTTGTGAAGCCCGCACAAAGCACGGGAAAAGGTCGTTTTTCCGGCCCCATTGTGGCCAACGACGCCAATTACCTCTCCCTTTGCTGCTGTAAGGCTGATGTCGTGCAAAATGGTCCTCTTCTTATAGTGAAGGGCTACATTGTTAAGTTCCAAGATAGGATCTGAAACAGGCGCAAGGGAATGATTCCGCGGTGGGAGAACACGATGCAAATCGATCGCTCGAAGGCCCATTTGTTCCCGGGTATCCTCCGAAAGCTGTCGAAATGCTTCCGGCGTAAAGACCTGCATGATTTTCCCGTGTTCCAAATACACAATCCGGTCCACCAGATCCATCAAATAGTATAACCTATGTTCTGCAATCAATATGGTTTTTCCCTGTGATTTGATCAGCCTGAGATGTTCTCCCAATTCTTGAATGGAACGCATATCCAAATTAGAGGACGGTTCATCCAAAAGATATATTTGAGGATTCATCGCATAGACCGAGGCAAACGCTATCTTTTGCTTTTCTCCACCGGACAACTCGAAAATGTTGCGATTACGGAGATTTTCAATGTGAAGTTCTACCGATGTCCGATCCACGCGTTCTCTCAGCTGGCAAACTGGAAGTGCTTGATTTTCAATACCAAAAGCGATCTCGCTGTCTGTATCCACATTAAAAAACTGTGTCCTTGGGTTTTGAAACACCGATCCAACCCTTGCGGCAATCTGGTGCATAGGAAAATCACGGACTTCCTGACCATCCACCAGTACGCTGCCCGCCAGCTCTCCTGCGTAAAATTGTGGGATCAAGCCGTTTACAAGCCTCGTGATGGTGGTCTTTCCGCAGCCGCTCCGACCACAGAACAGAACACATTCTCCGTCCTCTATGGTCAGGTTGATGTCATGCAGCCCGTCTCCTGTTTGTCCTTGATAAGTAAATGATACATGCTTTAACTCGATCATCCCAGCATCCCCTTTCAGCCAGTGCGCCTGCAAAGCAAAAGACTGCCGCAATATCCATCAACCCGATATGGATCTGCACCAGACAAGTTCGAGGCTTTGGGTTTTCAATGCCGCGGGTGATAGAAGCGATGGACAGTTCATCCGCCGCTTTGGATGCCGCCATCATCAACGGAACATAGATACACTCCACCGTTATTCCGGGATGTGTCAGGAACCCCTTAAGCGAGGGCGAGACGTCCCGCATCCGCATTGCGTCCTTGATAAACCGCCAATCCTCCTGAATGGTAGAGATATAACGCAGCATGACCGCCAAGGGGATTACCAGCTTTTGCGGTGCATGGATGCGATTCATCGCCGAGAGGAATTCGCTGACCTTTGTAGTGGAAATGACAATGCCGGACAGCATCCCGCAGGGGTAGACCTTATGGAACAACCCCAAAAAAGCGATAAACATGGTGCGCCAAGTTCCGGTCATGGTATCCATGATCCAGGTGGTGAGCAGAACGATCAGCGCATAGAACAGTACTCCCTTCCAGGCATACTTCCACTTTCCGAAGCAAATGCCGAGTAGCCCGATCAGCACCACAAGGCCCAGTTCGTAGAATAAGGATGGAGCCATCATGGCAGAAAGGATACACAACAGGAGCAATAATATCTTCGTTCTGGGGTCCAGCCACAGTCCACGCCTGAATAACGCTCCGCCAATCATGCGGTGATCCCAGCCTTTTCAAACTGCTTTTTCAGCAGCTTCCCACCAATCCAACCACTGAACGCAGCAATCGCCAGCGTTCCGATCATGATGACAGCCAACAGCCAGGAAGGCGCAGATGCGCTCATTGTGTCAATATAGGACTGTTCCGTGCCGTTTTCCAGCATCGTGCTGGCCCAGCCTTGCGGATCAATAAAAAACACCACATAGGTGTAAACGCCGCCCAGCGACATCAGCATATAGGACAGCAGATTGACCGCCTTATTGCGGTAATCTCCCGCGCCAGCTACCAGATCGGCGATAATTCCCATTCCGATATAGCCTAAAGAAAAAGCCCAGTGCATTCCGGTAACGAACCAGATGATCCCCATAATGATACCAAGAATGGTGACGCTCCACCGCTTCTGCACCTTGGCGATCATCAGAAGATATACAGGGCCGCACAGCAATGCTGCACCCATCGGCATATAGAATGTCAAAACTGGGTTTGGTGCAAAGAAAATACCGCCAATCATGGTAAACACCAAGAAAATTGCGCTGAAAATGCCGGTTGTCACAAGATCTTTGATAGTGAGACTCTTTTTTGCGGGATTGATTTGGTTGCTCATGTTGATCCTCCTATTTTGTAATGCGTTGACTTTATGGGATAGGTATGCTATCCTTTGGTTAGATATGACTAACCGTTATATATAATTACACCATGCACAACCTACTTTCAATCGTTTGGAGCGAGGTTCGTCCTATCATTTCAAAAATTCGTCTAATCATTGCAAAACAAGGGAGGCGTATCTATTGTAATGACCGGTATCATCGAGCAATACTATGCGCCATTACTGAAAAAGCACGGTTTTGTACCGGAACCAGATAATGATCAGTATGGTCCTCTGGGGCTTTGCTGGAAGCTATCTCCGGAAGTTGGCGAAGGTTCCTATTGGACCTACGGACAAAGGGATCTATTCGACATCAAGATACACAACTTCTCTTTCAATAAGGATTTTATGCTGGAATTTGATCTCCCGGAATGTCTCAGTATTACCCGTTACGATTCTATCTCCGGTGAAGAGTTGTCGCCGTATCGCCGGTTGTCAGCCGGATGCATCAAAACCTATGTGGGCGGATACAAGCCATATCAAGTAATCGTCCACAAAAATATACCGGTTCGATCCATCGGCATCGAGATCACCCCCGCATATTATGAGGATTATCTGAAAAAACAGTATCCGGAAGAATATCTGAATCCCATCGAGGCTTTTCGGGAAATCGACCAAACAACAGAGTTCCCGGAAATGTACCGGCTTCTATCAGAACTACAGAGCTACCGTGGAACCGGAATTGCAGCCAAACTCTATTATGAGAGCAAGGTAGCCGAGGCGCTCTCTCTTGTGGTTGAATATCAAAAAAAGCGTTCAGTTTCAGATCACAAACTGGCTTCTCAGGATTTGGAACGGATTCAAACCGTAGCGGCCTATTTGAGTGATCATTATGCTGGTGAAGTACCCATAGAACGTCTGGCACAAATCGCCTGCATGGGTACGACAAAACTCAAAAGCAGCTTCAAGAAGGTCTATGGCTGCACGATCACAGAGTATATACAGCAGCGCCGCATGAGTCAGGCAGAATATCTGCTGGCTCATACCGATCTGCAAATTGGTCAGATTGCTCAAACGATAGGATATTCTACATCCAGCCGGTTTGCGGAACTGTTTCGAAGAAGCACCGGCTTGCTCCCGCTGGAGTACAGGAAAATGGCAAAGCGAAAGTGATACAAAGCCAAAATCCAAAGAATCATCCCAAAACAGTATGTGGGGAGGCAGATCTGCCTCCCCACATACTTATTTTATATCCGCCAGCCCTCAGCCCGCTGTCGGATCTCGATAAAGTTCCGGTAAGTTCCCTCTTGGCTCATCAGCTCCTGATGGGTGCCCTGCTGAGCAATGCGACCATCCTCCACCACTAAAATCCGGTCTGCGTTTTGGATTGTAGCCAGACGGTGGGCGATGGTGATGATGGTCTTCCCCCGCACCAGAGCAGAGAGCGCCGCCTGGATCTCATGCTCATTCTCCGGGTCCACGCTGGCGGTGGCCTCATCGAGAATGATGATGGGGGCGTCCTTCAGCAGGCACCGGGCAATGGAAATGCGCTGTTTTTCTCCGCCGGAAAGGTTGGAGCCGCCTTCTCCCACCATGGTGTCGTACCCTTGGGGCAGCGCCATGATGAAGTCATGGCAGCGGGCCGCTTTGGCTGCGGCGATTACATCCTCCTCGGCAGCATCCGGACGGCCAAAACGGATGTTATTGCGGATGGTGTCGTGGAACAGATACACATTCTGAAATACCATAGCAATGTTGCGCAAAAGGCTGTCGCAGGTCATCTTCCGGATGTCATAGCCGCCCACGATGATGCGTCCCTGATCCACATCATAAAACCGGGCCAGCAGTGCGCAGAGGGTGCTCTTCCCGCTGCCGGACGGCCCTACAATGGCGGTGGCGCTGTTTTGCGGCAGCTGGAAGGAAACATCGTGGATCACCTCCCGTGTTCCGTAACCGAAGGAGACATGGTCGAAGCAGATGTCGTAATGCTCCAAAGAGATGTCTTTCCCATCCTGATCCGGCAGTTCCGTTCCCTCCAGTTCTTCCAGACGGTCCAGCACCGAGTCCGTGACAGAAAGGATATGGGCGGCGTCGTTGATGGACTCCACACTGCCGAAGATCGTGAAGGAGAACATGGCAGCCATCAGGAGCACCGGCAGCTCCAGGGTTCCGTTCATGGTCTGCCAGCCGGCGGTAAGCACCAGGCCAACAGCCGCAGCCTTCAGGGAAATGAGGTGCAGACAGTTCCAGGGCACAAATCCAAACTCGTTTTTGATCCGGATGTCCTTATTGGCCCGGCACGCCTCAAAAAACCGCTGGGAGGACACCCCCTCCTGTCCGAAGGATTTGACCACGGACAGGCCGTGGATGTATTCAATGGCCGCCCCGGACAACGCCTCCTGGGCCCGGTGTCCCACCGGGGCGGTGCGGGCACTCTGCCGCCCGATGCCGCGGAGGGCAAAGGCGGACAGCAGCACGCCCACTACTGCCACCAGCGCCGCCTCTGGGCAGAAGAAAGCCATGCACAAAACGATGACCAGAACCTGCAGATAGCCGTTGATGACCGCATCTACCATCTTCATGCTCTGCAGCTCCAGGGTGCTCAGCTCCGTGGTCAGAGCAGCCAGAATGTCGCCCAGGTTATTCTTGGAGAAATACCCCAGGGAAACCCGTTTGAGCAGGTCACCCAGTTCCAGTCGCTGCTGCGCCGCTCGCTCTGTTCCGATACTCTCCTGGAGCCGGTTTTTCCAGTAAGCACACACGAAGCGCAGAACGATCAGCAGGATGATCCCGCCCAGGCACAGCCAGGGGAGCTTGGCGTCCAGCGCCGTCCCCTCCTGGGCACTCTCGATGACCAGCCCAAGGGCCCAGGCCGCCAGCATCACCGGCCCGGCGGCGGCCCAGGTGGCAAGAAACGAACAGAGGCTTCCGAGATACAGCCGTCTGTGGTACCCCTTTGTCCAACGCAGAATCCGATTCATACTCTGAAACATCGTCAAGCCTCCTTTCCAACTGCCCAATTCTGGGCACCCACATGGGCCTGCCATAGCTTTTGATATAGCGGGCATCGGCTGAGCAGCTCCGGCTGTGTGCCTTTGTCCACAATACGGCCTTTCTCCAGCACCACGATCTGGTCGGCGTTCTGAATCGTGCTCAGCCGGTGGGCAATAACCAGCAGCGTTTTCCCCTGGGAGAGCGCCATCAGGGAACGCTGGATCTTGTCCTCATTCTCCGGATCGGTAAAGGCGGTGGCCTCGTCCAGAATGACAATGGGGGCGTCCTTCAGAATCGCGCGGGCGATGGCGATCCGCTGCCGCTCCCCACCGGAGAGCTGCTTGCCCGCTTCACCCGCTGGGGTATCCCATCCATGCTCCAGCCGTCCTAAAAACTCCTCACACTGAGCGGCCCGGGCAGCCGCCCAAACTTCCTCCTCCGTGGCGTCCGGCTTCCCCAATCGAATGTTTTCTTTCAGAGAGCAGTCAAAGAGGAAATTGTCCTGTGTCACGAAACTGACCTGATCCGCCAGCTGCTTCAGTGTGAGATTCCGAATATCCACACCGCCTATGGCAATGTGGCCATCCGTCACATCCCAGAACCGGGCGATAAGCCGGGCTGCCGTAGATTTGCCGCCGCCGGAGGGACCCACCAGAGCGGTGAAGGTACCGGCGGGAAGTTCCAGATCAATGTGACGCAGCACAGTGTCCTCTTCTTTCCCGCTATACGAGAAGGACACATCCCGCAAAGTGATACCGCTGCCGGAGAGGCGGGCGGGCTCGGACGCCTCGGGCAGCTCCTCCAGATCCAGCAGATGCCGAGTGTCCCGGACGGCAAATTCCATGCTCTTCATGGAATTGAGAAAGGCTGCAGCCTGCACCAGCGGGGACACGATACCCAGCACCAGCATCAGGCACAGAGCCAGCCGGGCCGGGTCCAGGACGCCGGTCTGATACAGGGCGATCCCAACCGGCAGGGTAGCCAGCAGCGTGGTAGGCAGGATGGACAGGCACAGGTTCATGGATTTCCAGGTGCAGCGAAACCAATCCAGTGTGAAGTCACGGAAGCTGGTCACCGCCCGGACGAATTTCTCATAGGAGGCGCCGCTCTGGTTGAAGGCCTTTACCACCTCGATGCCCTCCACATACTCGACAATAATGCTGTTGACCTGAGCATTGGCCGACATATAGGCGGCATATTTTTCGTTGTAAGTCCGCAGGCCCGCCGCCATGGGGATCAGCGCGGCCGGAATCGTGGCAAGGGAGGCAAGGCCCATCCGCCAATCCATGGCAAAGAGGGCAATCACCACCACGATGGGCAGCAGCACATTGGAACTCAATTCCGGTATCATGTGGGCCAGCGGCGGCTCAATGTCCTCGATCCGATCCACAATGGTACTCTTGAGGGAACCGATGGGCTTTGACAACACACTCCCCAAGGGAGCGTGCATCAGTTTTTGGGCCACTTGACGGCGCAGGCCCTCCAGAATGGTGTAGGCGGACACATGGGCCAGCATGGTTGAAAAGGCGTAAAAAGCTACCTTGACCGCATATCCCGCAAGACACACTCCAGCCCATCGGAGAAGCTCCATGCCGGAGGCCGACTGATGGATAAACAGGCGAAGGATCTCATAGACCCCCAGATACGGCACAAAGCCCCCTGCTACGCTGATAACAGCACACAAGACAGACAAGACCAGCTTTCCCCGGCAGGGACCGGCAAAAGAGAGCAGGATGGCCAGCCAGCTGCGTTGTTTCACAAAACCACTCCTCTCAAAAAAAATTGGCATGGTGAGATGTCTCTCACCATGCCCTATTGTATCGGTTCTTGCCCATGCTTGCCGCTCCGCCCGGCCGGCATCACTCCGTTTCGTCAGGAAAAGAGAGAACGGGGTTCCCGCCTCCCCGTCGATATTCCAACGGAGTTTGTCCCTTCACCGCCCGGAAAGCCGCGGCAAATTTGCTTGCGCTGTCATAGCCCACCGCCCCGGCGATCTCTGTGACACTGGTCTCCGGTTCTTTTCGAAGCAGCAGAGCCGCCCGATCCATCCGCAGTGCCCGCATATAGGTGTTCACCGGACTGCCATATACACTTTTGAAGCAGGCCTTCATGGTGGTCAAAGGTATCTGGTACTGTCTGGACAGAGCCTCCAATGTGATATGCTGCTCCAGATGCTCCACTAGATAGGAGCGGATGGCCTTTACCGTTTCTACCTGGGAACGGTAAAAATACGGTTTTTCCGTTCCGCTTCCCAATTCCAGGGCGTCGAGATACAGCAGCAGCTCCAGAATCTTTACCCGGAAGTAGGGCATTTTGATCCGCTCCGGTACGGCACACAACTCCTGAAAAATGTGATCCACCGAGGGTGCTCCGTGAATGACCTGCGGCCGGGCATCCGGGCAGAATTTCCGCTGAATGGCGGCCAGATCCAAAGGATAGTCTCCCGCCAGACGAGCCAGTTCCACGGGTGCCATGGACAGGTCAAAGCACATGGAGATGCCATGATAGTGGGACAACGGGAGAGAAAAGTATCCTTTGTGCTTCAGGCGGCGATCCACTTTCAGGTCACCTGCCTCCACATAGGAGAACGCGTCGTCGCCCACAGCGTATTCCATCCGGCCCTCCCGGCAATAGTCGATGCAGAGGAGATCCTGCCGGGTCTCAAAAGAGGAGTCGCAATAGGCCATGTGGAAATCGTTATACAGGATGGTAGTACCGGGGAACACCTCGTAGACGGTCATGGTTCCCTCGCCGCTCTCATTTCGCAGCTGATAAACGCTGCACCCACCGCTCTTGGCCAAGAGGCGCAGATCCGGCTGGCTGTCCTGTAACAATGCCACTGCGGCTCAGCTCCTTTCTCAAAGTTCCAGGACTCGATCACAGGCACACTGGAGAAATTCGCGGTCATGGGTTACCACCAGAACCACCCGCCCCTCGTCCGCCAGTTCCCGTGCGCAGCGAGCCACTTCCTGCATTCTTGCATAGTCCAGACCACTGGTGGGCTCGTCGAATACCAGCAGCGGCTTTTGGGACAGCATGGCGGTAGCCACCGCCAAACGCTGCTTCTGCCCGCCGGAGAGGGCCATAGGGTGCTTTTCCCGGAACGCAAGCAAATGGAGTCGGTCCAATACCTCCTGAATGCGCTGGTCGGAGGGCCCTTCCGCAGCCAGCCGACACTCTCCCCACACACTGTCGGAAAAGAGCTGATGGTTCACATCCTGCATGACGCAGTAGGCGATCCGCTGCCGCTGCTTCGGACCAAGGACGCGGCCATTGAGTCGGATCGTTCCGGCACTCTCCGGCATCAGGCCGCACAGGCAGCGGGAAAGAGTACTCTTTCCAACGCCGTTGTCGCCTGTGATGGCAAGCACCTCCCCCGGGCGGGCGGAGAAGGAAAGGTTTTGAAATACCGGCGGCTCCCGCTTGTACCGGCAGTACAGGCCCTCCACAGACAATCCATTCTGTTCCCCCGCAGCGCGGGCGGCCGGTAGAGTCACCTGAGTAGGCGTGAGCGTGCGAAGACCCAGAGCGATCCGTTCTGTCTCAGCCAGCCGCCGGAACTCTGCTCCGCTCCAACTTCGCTCCACAATCCCATCCCGCAGATAAACGGCCCGATCTATGAGGTCCGCCAGAAAGTATAGCCGATGCTCCGCAATGAGAATGGTGTGCCCCTGACGTTTCAGGTATGCGATTTGATCATGGAGCCGGTCAATGGTATCCCGATCCAAATTAGCCGTAGGTTCATCCAGAATATAGAGTTCCGGCCTCATGGCATAGACCGAGGCAAAGGCCAGCAGCTGCTTTTCCCCGCCCGACATGGCAAAGATGTTCCGCCCCCTCAACCGCTTCAGATGCAGGCGGTCGGTGGTATCATCCAGCCGACGGAGGATCTCGCCCCGGGCCACACCCTGGTTTTCCAGGCCAAAAGCCAGCTCGCTGTCGGAATCCAGATTGAAAAACTGACTTTTGGGGTTCTGGAAAACAGACCCCACCTGCCGGGCCAGTTGGTAAAGAGGCTGTTCCCGCACCGGCGCGCCGTGGAGCAGAACCTGTCCGGTCAGCGTGCAGTCCTCTGTAAATGCCGGGATCAGGCCGTTGACCAGCTTGGTGATGGTGGTTTTTCCGCAGCCGGAAGCGCCGCAGAGCAGGACACACTCGCCCGGTTTGATGGTCAGATCCACATGGGTGAGGGTGCCCGCATCTTTTGTATAGGAAAAGGATACATCCTGCAGCTTTACCATGGAAACACCCCCAATTTGACCGCCAGGAGGGCAGCGGTCAACCCCACGCCCACAAGGAACGCGGCGCCGTCCACCGGCGAGGCCCGCAGCTCCACCAAACTGGTCTTAGGCGCCGGGTCCTCGATCCCTCGTGTCACTGCCGCCGCGGACAGCTCCTCCGCGGTGCCGGTGGCGGAGACCATCAGGGGAACCATGATCCCCTCCAGTTTTGCCAATCCCCGGATGCCCCGCAACCGCATCGCATCCCGGATATAGCCTGTCTCTTCCCGAATGGCGGGAAAGTACCGCAGCGTCACCGAGACGGCCACGATCAGCCGCTGAGGGAAGTGGATCTTCCGCATTCCAGCCACCAGATAGGGCATAGGCGTCCGGCGAAGCATCAGAAAGCCGATCATCAGGCAGGGCAGCATCCGGCGGGCATAGTTAGCGAAAATGGAAAAGCTGGTAGCAGCCCATCCCGGCGCGGCCGGCAGAATCCAGTATTGCAGGCACAGGATTCCCCCAAAGATCAAGAGGCTTTTCCCCGCCATGGTAAAGCAGCGATGGAGCGACATCAGGAGCAGGAGAAAACCGATCCATGTCATTTCCATCCAAAAAGGCTGCTCACTGAAGGCCGCCAGATTGGCGAAGACCAGCAGAGCAAGACCCACCCTGGGGTCGAACACCAAACAGCGCCGTGCCTCCTCCATGTTACAGAATCCCCGCCTTCTCAAAGTGCTTGCGGAACATTCCCCTGGCCAGCAGGATACCCAGAATAGCTCCCACGATAGGCGCCCCCACCAGAACCACGATCATGCCCGGAGAAGTCAATGCCGCCAAGGTGGAGACATAGGCTTCCGGCAT
The DNA here is from genome assembly GCF_038739695.1 of Zongyangia acetica. Taxonomy (NCBI): domain Bacteria; kingdom Bacillati; phylum Bacillota; class Clostridia; order Eubacteriales; family Oscillospiraceae; genus Zongyangia; species Zongyangia acetica. The sequence goes on from NZ_JBBEWN010000016.1 coordinate 35,735, forward strand.
TCCCTGCTGGCTGATCTGCGCCAGAAAGCTGTCCCGCATGATCCAGATAGGCAGCGGGGAGCCGATCATCCCCAGCGAGAAAAATACGTATGCCAAAGCGTTGCCACGGAAAGACCGGTAATGACTCCGAACTCTGATAAACTCCGCCAGAGCGCAGCTCACTGCAAAAGCGATAAGGATCACCACCGTGAACTGCCCAGTAACAAAATAGATCAAGGCCGTAATAAAGCCCATCAGAATCACCGCACCGGTCTTTGGCACCTTGGCGCACATCATCAGGAATGGGATACCCGCAAATATGGCGATCAGGCCAGGCATCAAGATCCAAAGCAGAGGATGCAGACCGCTGAGAAGCATAAAAGCAAAGTTAATGACAAAGTAGATGGCAGAGAAAATTCCCACCGTAATGATGTCCTTTCCCGTCATCCCTTTTTTCTGCGTATTCATGATGTACCGCTCTCCTTTAATGCGGTTAGATTATGCTAACCGTTATTTCTGAGAAAAGGCGCTCAGCGCGCCCCTTCTTACTGAGTATAGCGGCACATCGCTGTTCTTTCCGCTCCGATTGGACGGCTTTATCCCGTTTAGTCATGGAATTTAGCGTTGTGACAGAGATGTACCATCTTCACCATACAGAATCGGTCCGAAACTGCCATGCTGACCTTGGTGGACAGCTTCAATCCGGTTCGGGTGATATGGCGGTAATAAGGCTCCTCAGCCAGCACCCTGACCCCACTGCCGATTTTTCCGGCCAACTCCGACGCCGAATCCACATAGAAAAACATCTGCGCATCCCCGTGGCCCACCTGCTTCATGTACTTTTTCCGCATCATGGCCATACCGCTTTTGCTCACGGTATCAAAGACGATTTCGATCTCTCCAACCCCCGTGAGCATCCGCAAAAGTTCCACAACCTTATTTTCCTCAAAATAGTGGAACAGGCCGCCGGCGGTGACCAGAATAGGAGCATCCGGCACATCGGCGCGGATTTGCCTGATCCAGTCCCCGGCAAAGGCGTCTCCGGCCAGATAGGTCTCCCGCTCCGGCTCCGGCAGCAACTCCCGCCGGTACTCCACCACATGGGGCAGATCCACGGCATACCAGCGCGACCTTCCATTGTCGCAGCGATAATAGGCCGTCTCCAGACCGCAGCCCAGCTGGACGATCACGCCGTCTGGCCTGTGCTCCAGAAACGCCCGGATGTACCGATCCATATTGGCGGACCGGGCGGCGGAGGCCAGCAGAGTATACTGGCTCTGTCCGTCCTGCTCCGGCAGGCTGGAAGGCAGTTTCTTTTTCAGTTCCAGCGCCTTTGGATCGTACAGGATCTGCGGGCAGTACTCGCTGGCATAGATCCTGCCCAGCATGGGGACAAACAGCGTGTCCTCTACAACACCCAACTTGGACATGGTCAACCCTCCTATTTGGACGAATTACTTTCTGCCCACAAGCAGCCGGGAAGAGCCCAGCATCATCATGGCAGCCCGGCGGTGGGAGCCGAAGGCTTCTTCCGCGGTATCAATGAGCCGGACATCCTGATAGCCCATCTCCCGTAGTTTTTGGGCAAAGGCATCCATATCGCCGTACAGCTTGGGCTTCATATCATCGTTCAGAGCGAAGACGCCGCCTTTTTTCAGCACCCGCAGGCTCTCCAGCAGCAGCTTGTGCATATCGGCTCCCATGATATTGTGGTAGACATAGTTGCTGATGACCGCGTCAAAACTCTCATCGGGGAAATCCAGATGATTGGCGTCGCCATGCCGGAACACACACCGGGAGGCCACGCCCTCGCTGGCGGCGTTTTTCTCACAGAGGGCCTTGCTGTAATTGTACACGGCGCCCCAGTAGTCCACGCCGGTGGCCCTTGCCTCCGGCCAGGTCAGGGCCGCACGGATCGACAATGCCCCGGAGCCGCAGCCGACTTCCAGGAGACTGCCCTGGCCGTCATAGTCCAGGTGAGAGAGAACGACCCGGTGAACCTGTTCCATGATCCCGCCGCCGCCAAAGGCATACTGGCGCCTGATCCATGTGATCCAGACCAGCAGGGCTGCCAGCGCCGCCGTAGCAACAGAGAACAGAACGCCGAGAACCGTGATGTGAAACACAAAAAAGGAGAGTACGGCCAGAACCACGGCCAGAGCCGTGATGCCGCCAATCATGTAGAACACGGGATTGGACATCCAGCTTCCGTAGTTTTCGCCGTGACTGCCGAGTCGGATTTCCGCTTGTTTGTTACGCTTTTGCTGCATTTGATTTTCCTCCTGTTGTTCAATATTTGTGTGCAACTCGTTTATGGGCGTTCCTCCTTCGTCTTCCGACAGACAAAGGAGGCAATGCTCTGAACGGTGCGGACCTTTGCAGGCCCGAATGTTTCCTCCAGACGATGCCGCAGGCTCTCCGCCGTCTCAAAGGGCGGGGTGAACCAGCCCTTTGGCACATACAGCCTGCGGATTAGCCAGTCCGTGCGGCGGTTTTGTCCCCGCACATAGAAGCAGCCGCAGAAAACTCCGCCGGGCCGCAGTACACGAAAGATCTCCCGCCAGGCGGCCTCCTTGTCCGGAAACGCATGAAAGCCATTGAGCGAGAGCACGATGTCGAAGCTGCTGTTCCCAAAGGGCAGCGCCCCCACATCCCCCTGCTGAAAGCGCACATGGGCAAGTCCCTCGCCCCGGGATTTTGCCCGCTCCAGCATCTCCGGCGAGTAATCCAGGCAGGTGATCTCCGCCTCCGGCATTTCCCGATAGAGGGGCATGGTCAGTATCCCGGTACCCACGGGGACTTCCAGCAGTCTTCCGGAAAACCCCTCCGGTATTCCGGAAAGGGCGGCGCAAAGGTAGTCCTGGGTTTCCGCACGGCCCATTTCCCATACCAGACTGCACACCGCCCGGCCTGACAGGGTGGAACAGGTGATCATGCCATCATAAAATGTCCGTTTGCCTCCCAATCCCCGGTAGGCGTTTTGAATCCGCTCTTCTTGTCCCATTTTTTCACCTTCACTCACGCAAGCACCCAGCGCCACATCCAGCGTCATCATGAGGGCAGAACTGGTACCAAACAGTGCGGGCCCCACATTGGAGCGCTTTTTCACTGATATCTTCGGAATCATTCCATCGAATGCCGCTGAAAGCCGCACTCTTCATTCATCTTTTTTCCCTTCCTCCAGCGGCCCCTCTGGGGGTATGGGAAACAATTTTTGTACCCCATCATCTTGACTGCCGGACTGACGATTTGAAAAGGAACACTCATGCGGCACATCTTGTTTTCTTACCATTCACCAAAATATATCGATGAGCAGCCCCAGCCCTGCCTGGGCCGCCGCCAGGATGGGGCACATCAAAAACGGCCACTGGAGCAGGTGCTCCGGCAGAGCGTAGTCTTTCATCCACGCGTTGAACCCGTAGCCGGGGTGCCCTTCGGTCCCCGGAATGATAAACCGGCTTTTCGCCTTCCTCTGAATCAGCCAGAAATCCAGAAAGAACAGGTCGCAGAAATTGACCATCATCCACTGGATATACCCGGTCAGGGCCAGAGGCCAGAACCCTGTTGTCCCACCCTCCATGGTACTGACCGCGCCATAAAGCAGAAGGGGCAGCAGCTCCCCAAAACAGATCCAAAGCCAGTAAAAGCGGTTTTCCGCACTGGTGGGCGGATCTTTTGCCGCCTTGATGATGGCAGGCGGATAACAAGGGAACATCAGCCGGGGTTTATACAGCGCCACCAGTCCGGCAAACAGGTTAAAGTAGGCCGCCATAGCAAACCCGTCCAAAACGGTGCGCGTCCAGTTCATACACATCTCCTATCACGATCATTTGCTCGTATTCCGGGTGGAAAAAGTCGGTTAGGTATCATCATTCTGCAAAGTCGATCCGGACGATCTGCAGGTGCATCGGTCCGTCGGCCAGCTTCGCCAGCAGCCGGTGGACGGGCCGAACCGCCGGATCATGAAGCGATTGATAGCCCAGCATATAGCCCCGGCTGGAAACAGAAAAAAGCGGCGACCAGGGCTCCAGCTCCCCCTTGGCGTCCTTGACGGAAAAATAGGCACCCACATCCCGGATGCCCGCCTGCTTCACCCAGGTTTTCAGCATCAGCCGGACAGCCGTTTTCCCGGCCGCGTCAAAGACAAGCCGCCCTCTTGGGAAGCGTTTTGCGATGCCTGTGGTCAGAGATTTGACATCTTCCGTCGTGAAGTAGTAGAAGACCCCGGCGGCAAACAGCACCGCTCCATCCTCAGGATCAGTGCGGACGGCATCCATCCAGCGCGGGTCTTTCAGATCAAAGGCCAGGTTTTTCTCCCGCTCCCCGGCGGGAAGCAGGCGATCCCGCAGCTCGATCACATCCGGCAGATCGATGTTCCAGATGCTGCACCGGCCGTTGTCGCAGGCCCGCCCGGTGTTGTCCAGACCGCAGCCCAGATTGATGACAGCGGCTCTGGGATGGGCATTCAGATAGTCCTGCACCTCCCAGGCAAGGTCATTCTGGCGCATGGCTACCTCCAGCGCACCGAAGGTCTGCATCAGGCCGTTTGCCTGCCGCTCCAAAGGGGAGAAGTCGTAGTCCACCTTCTCCATCAGCATGGCCGCCGTCGTATCCTGATACAGTCCGGGAAACCGCCGCGAGCAGAGCCGCCGGCCATACAGCGGGATGATGAGCGTCTCCTGCACGGAGTCCTTCTCGATTTTGTACTTCTCCATAGGCCCTCCTCAAAAGGAACGGTACTCTATGTTTGATTATAGTTAGTAATCGCTAACCGGTCAAGTCATTTTCGCTTTGAAGTATCAATTACCCTCTCAAGCGCAATCTCCCGGACACAACAGGAGTGCCGCCGCCGGAATGTACCCGGTGACGGCACTCCTTTTTTCCTGATGATTTGGGCGTTTCCCCGCTCAGAGCTTCCACTGGCCGGACTCTTTACGACCGGATACGAACGCTTGATACAGGCCCTCCTGGGCCATGAGCTGGCTGTGGGTGCCCCGCTGAACGATCTGTCCATCGTCCAGCACCAGGATCTGATCCGCATTGCGGACCGTCTTCAGCCGGTGCGCGATCATCAGAATGGTCTTGTTCCGAGTCAGGGCTTCAATGGCCTTTTGCAGCCGGTCCTCATTCTCCGGGTCTACATTGGCGGTGGCTTCATCCAGAATCACGATGGGAGCGTCTTTCAGGATAGCCCGTGCGATGGAGATGCGCTGCTTCTCGCCGCCGGAAAGGCTGGAGCCACCCTCGCCGATGACGGTGTCGTAGCCTTGGGGCAGGGTGAGAATGAAGTCGTGGCAACAGGCTTTCTTCGCCGCGGCCACCACCTCCTCGTGGGTGGCGCCCGGGCATCCAAACTTGATGTTGTTTTCCACCGTGTCGGCAAAGAGATAGACCTTCTGGAATACCATGGAGATCTGATCCATCAGGCCCTCCAGGGTATAGTCCTTCACATTCTGACCGCCCACCAGGACGGCGCCGCTCTCCACATCCCAGAACCGGGCGATGAGATTGCACAGCGTGGTTTTCCCGGAGCCGCTGGGACCCACGATGGCGGTGGTGGTTCTGTCCGGGATGGAGAAGGATACATCCCGCAGGATAGGCCGCTGGTCATAAGAGAACGAAACATGGTCGAAGGTAATGCCGTGATCCCTGGGCGTGCCGGCCCGACCGGTCTCTGCCAGCTGGGGCATGGCGTCCGTCTCATCGGCATGGGCCATGCAGCTGCTGACGATACGCAGCAGGGACATGCCGCTGCCCGCCGAGGAGATCTGAGCAAAGACCAGGAAGGACATGATGACCACCATCAGAGCGTTGGCCAGAATCATCGTTCCGGAGAGATAGAACCATACCGCCGCAAGCATCATGGCCACGCTTCCCAGCTGGAGCGCGATCCCCTGCGCCATAATATAAGGGGTGAACATCTTTTCGATGTTCAGGTTGCTGCGGCAGTTGTATTCCAGTGCTTCCTGCAAGGTGCGGTCACCCCGTCCGGTGAGGTTGAAGGACTTCACCACGCTCATGCCCTGCACATACTCCAGCACCGCCTCCACCAACTTGGCCTCGGACTTCTGACGGTGCGGGGCGAGGGCGGCGGATTTTTGCTCCATGGCCGAGGTGATGAACAAATAAACTGCTGTGGCCGCCACCACAATGAGACCGATCCGCCAGTCAAAAATCAGGATCATCACCGTAAAGACCAGAGCGTTGAGCATCCCGCCCAGCATGGTCACCAACACCATGGGGGCCACAGTCTCCACATTGTCCAGTACAGTGGTGCAGACCCCGGTGAGCTCTCCCAGGCTGTTGTCGTTGAAGTAGCCCATGGGGACGGATTTCATCCGCTGCCCGATGGCCACGCGCTTATTTGCCGCCATGAAGTACCCGGCGTGGGTCTGCTCAAGCTGGGAGAAATATCTGGTCACGGCGCTGCCCAGAATACTGACTGCCAACAGACCCAACGCCTGCCACGCCGTGGCAGGGCCGGTTTTTCCATCCAGCAGAGCCAGGATGGTGTAGTAGATGGCGGCAATCTCAAACATATGGAATACCGCATTGAAAAAGCAGGCGATCACCGAGCGCCGGATGTTGCGCTGTTCCTCACCGGCAAACCGCCAGATACCTCTGAATGTCTCGATCATACCGTTTCTCCCTCCTTTGCGCCCATGTGAGCCTGCCACAGATCGGCGTACAACGGACAATGGCGCAGCAGGTCTTCATGCCTGCCCTGCGCCTCGATGCTTCCATCCTTCACCACCACGATCTGATCAGCGCCGGTGATGGTGGACAGGCGGTGGGCAATGACGATGACCGTCTTACCCTCCACCAGTTTTGCCACTGCCCGCTGGACCACTGCTTCATTCTCCGGATCAATATAGGCGGTGGCCTCGTCCAGAATCACCACGGGGGCGTTTTTCAGCATAGCCCGGGCGATGGCGATACGCTGCCGCTCTCCTCCGGAGAGATGGGCGCCTCCGCCGCCCACCCGGGTGTCATAGCCATGCTCCAACTGGCGGATGAAACCGTCGCATCCGGCGGCTTTGGCGACTTGTTCCACTTCTTGATCAGTGGCATTTACCCGGCCCATACGGATATTTTCCCGGATGGTATCGTCAAAGAGGTAATTGTCCTGAGAAACAAAGGCCACCTGGTCATAGAGTTGTTCCAGCGGGATACGGCTTTCCTCCACGCCGCCCAGGGTAATGCGGCCCTCGGTCACATCCCAGAAACCGGCGATGAGCTTGGCAATGGTGGACTTGCCCGAACCGGAGGGACCAACCAAAGCGGTGAGGCTGCCGGCCGGAATGGTGAGGGAGATGTTGTGGAGGATCTCCTTGTCCTGGGCATACCCAAAGGAGACATGATCCAAGGCGATATCCGGTCTTCCCAGCTGTGCCGGCTGTGTTCCGTGATCCTGCTCCGGCTTCAGGAGGATCTCGTCCACCGAACCTACGATGGTACCCACCTTGGCAAGATTATCCACAAAGCCCATGGCGGCAATGAGAGGTCCCACAATGCTCATGGACAGGATGATGGTGGTGAGAAATACCTCTGCGGACAAGCTGCCGTCCGTGTAGAAGATCCAGCCCACAGGCAGCACCGTAATAAGCGTGGTGGGAGCGATGGCATAGGCCAGCGCCATTCCAAACTGGCATTTCTTCATCCAGTTGTAGTAGTAGGCAGCATTGGCTCGTACCCGGGAGGAGAACTTCTCATAGGAGTTCTTTCCCTGATTGAAAGCCTTGATGACCTCAATGCCGCCGATGTACTCCACAATGGTCTCGTTCATGGCCTGGGTCGTCTCCACCGCACCCTGATAGTCCTTGCCATAGCTGCCCATGATGGCCATCATAAAAGCCATGCCCACAGGAATGGACACCAGACTCAGCAATGCCATGCGCCAGTCCAGCGTAAACAGATACACGAGAACGCATACCGGCGCCAGCAGATTGGAGGTCATCTCCGGCAGCAGGTGGGCCAGTGTCGTCTCCATACTCTCCACCTGATCTACCACGATCTGTTTGAGCCGTCCGCTGGAGGTGTCCAGAATGTCTCCCAAGGGTAAGCGGGGCATTTTGGACAGAACCATCTTCCGGATGTCCCGCAGGATCTGGAAGGTGGCCTTGTGGGAGAGGGAGAGCGCCAGATTGTAAAGCAGAGTTTTGGCCAGATAGCCACCAAGGGCCACCATGCACCACAGAAGATAGAAGTTCCAGTCCCGCTGCCCGGTGAGAAGCGCTACCAGGATACGCCCTGCCGAGAGATACGGCAGCAGACCCAGCAGGACACCCGCCACCGCGCAGAAGATGGCGGCAATCAGGCCACCGTGATGATCCTTGCCCAGCTGCCACAACCGCAGCAGTGGGCTTTGTGTTTGCTGCATAAATAAGCCTCCTTTGGTTAGCGTTTGCTAACCTTTGGTTTTATGAAAAGGCCGCCGAGAGAGCGGCCTTTTGCACTACTGGAAGTTTTCGGGATGAAAAATCGTCTCAAATCCTGCCATGTGATAGCGGTTGAGTTGGCGGACATAGTGGAGCGCCCGGGCCTTATCCATGCGGTGCCGCACCGGCTCAAACATTCCGTTGAAGTAGGCGGTGGTAACGATATGGATCAAGTCCTCGGTGACCTGACCGGAGCGGACGCTCTCACAGCCGATGACCTCCATGTATTTGTAGGTGTAACTGACTTCGATCTCCACCAACTCGTCCACATAGTGAGCATATTCCGTCCCGGCGGCCCGGCGAAGGAGCAGTTCAAACTCCGGGAGGTGCTCATAAATGTAGTCAAACAGTCCCTCTTGAGCATGGGCGGTGTAACGCCCCATCTCCTCCTGCTGGGTCTGGCCGTCAAACTGGTGAAAAGACTCCTGTATCTCCAAAAAACGGCGCTTCAGCTCTCCCGCGGCAGGCTCCACCAGGGCCCGGAACAATCCCGCCTTGTCAGTAAAGCGGGTATAGATGGAGCCGGTGCTGGTTCCCGCCGCTTTGGCGATGTCCCGCAGGGAGGCCAGAGCAAAGCCTTTTTCCAAAAATTCCTGACGGGCGCAGCGGAGTACATTTTCATAGACCCCTTCGATCTGCTTTGCCATGGTATCGCCTCACAATCCAAAACAGTGTTTTATAACGATGTTTTGAATATACAACCAAAAAGCGAGTTTGTCAAGAGAGGATTTCCCCTTGACAGGGGCAGAAAGGGATGCTATATTGATAATCAGATTATCGGTAATCAAATTATCATTTGTCGGGAGGGGTGTTATGGCAAGACCGGATACTTCCATCGACCCTCGGATCATGGACAGTGCCAGAGAGGAGTTCCTGGCGCTTGGCTTTGAGAGGGCTTCCCTGAAATCCATCTGCCAGCGAGCGGGTGTGACAACCGGGGCTCTTTATAAGCGTTACGCCGGAAAAGAGGAACTGTTTCGCGCTGTGGTGGCGGATACTGTGGCGGATTTGGATGCTGTTTATGAGGAGCGGACGGCGGTGCCGGCATCCGCCCTCTCCGACGAAGACCTGATCCGGGCGTGGTATATGGATGAGGAATATATGCTGTGGTGGTTCCGCTTTCTCAATGAGCGGCGGGATGGCTTTGTGCTGCTGCTCACCGGAGCGGAGGGCACCGCTTACGCCAACTTCCAGCACGACTGGGTGGAGAAAATGACGGAAGGCACCTGGACCTACTACGCCGAGGCCAGACGCCGGGGCTTGTGTACGGTGGATATGACGCAGGAGGAGCTCCATGTGGTCCTGTCCGCCTTCTGGACCACCATTTACGAGCCCTTTATCCATGGCTTTGCCTGGCCGGAGATCCAGCGCCACTGCACGCTGGTCTGCCGTCTCTTTGACTGGTACGCCGCCCTGGGATTCCCCAAGGGGTGAAAAACGCCTCTCCGGAGGCTTTTTTCTCGCTAACAAGTTAGCAATAACTAACCAAAAGGAGTGATACTGTGTTTCAAAAAGTCCTGCGCTACACCGGACGCCACCGGAAGACCACCTACGCCTCCATTCTGGTGCTGGTGGCCGGCGTGGCCATGAGCGTGCTGCCCTATTTCTTCCTCTACCGCCTGCTGCGGCCCCTGCTGACGGGGGGCAGTCTCACTTTGGAGGAAACCTTGTTCAACGCCGGGGCCATGGCTCTGTGCATGGTCCTCTACGGCCTTCTCTATGTGGAGGGGCTGGCTCTGTCTCATCGCTCCGCCTATCATACTTTGGAAAACCTCCGGCTCCACCTCCAGAGCAAGCTGGAAAAGCAGCCCCTGGGCGCGATCCAGGAGAAGGGCGTTGGAGTCTGGAAGAAGATGTTCATTGACGACATTGAGAGCATGGAACTTCTGCTGGCCCACGCCCTGCCGGAAGGGCTGTCCAATCTGGCGGTGCCGGTGGTGGTATTTGCGGCCATGTTCCTCACGGACTGGAAGCTGGGTCTGCTTTCCCTCTGCTCCCTTCCGCTGGGCGTGCTGGCCATGGGCATGATGTACCGCTCCGGCATGAGCAAGATGGGAGACTACTACGCCGCCGGGCAGAAAATGAACAACACCATCGTGGAGTACATCAACGGCATGGAAGTCGTGAAAGTCTTCAACCGGGACGGAGAGTCCTATCACCGCTTTGAGACCGATGTAAAAAACTACCGTGATTTTACTCTGGATTGGTTCCGGGCCTGCTGGCTGTGGATGGCCCTCTACACCAGCATTTTGCCCTGCGTGGCGCTGGTGCTGCTGCCGGCCGGCGGCTATCTGGTACTCACCGGCGCCTCCACCTTGCCGGATTACGCGCTGGTATTGTGCATGTCCTTTTCCGTGGGACCGCCTCTGATCCGAGCTATGAACTTTATGTCGGTGCTGCCCCAGCTGAGCTACAAGATCGATCAAATGGAATCTCTGTTCAATATTCCGCCTCTGAATGAAGGAAAGACGGAGTTCAGCGGAAACGATTTGCAGATCCGCTTTGAGAATGTGCGGTTTTCCTACGAAAAGGACGAAGTCCTCCACGGCGTCACTTTCTCTGTTCCCCAAGGGAGCCTCACTGCTTTGGTGGGAGAATCCGGCAGCGGAAAATCCACCCTTGCCAAGCTGCTGGTCCACTTTTACGATGTGACGGACGGACGCATCACGCTGGGAGGGCAAGACCTGCGAGAGATGTCCCTCGCCTCTCTGAATGAGCAGATCTCCTTCGTCGCGCAGGAGCAGTTCCTGTTCAACACCAGCCTGTTGGAGAACATCCGGCTGGGAAGACCCGGCGCCACCGACGAGGAGGTGCTGGCGGCGGCGGAACGGGCTCAATGCGGAGAGTTTCTGAAACGGCTGGAAAAAGGAATCTATACCATGGCCGGCGATGGCGGCAAAGGGCTTTCCGGCGGGGAGCGGCAGCGGATCGCCCTGGCCCGGGCGATTTTGAAGAACGCTCCCATCGTGGTGCTGGACGAGGCCACCGCTTTTTTGGACCCGGAGAATGAGGAGAAAATGAACGCCGCCATTGCCGAGGTGATTCGTGGCAAGACGGTCATCGTCATCGCCCATCGGCTTCAGTCCATTGCAGGTGCCGATCAGATCGTAGTGCTGGACCAGGGCAATGTGGCAGGGATCGGCCGCCACGATACATTGCGAAAGACTTGCCCCGCCTATGAAAAACTGTGGCGGGCTGCCGAGGGAGCCGCTGCCTGGCGCGTCTCCGCGAAGAAAGGAGGCGGCGAAGCATGATCGCGCTGATGAAACGAATCCTGTCCGTATCCGGCTCCTACCAGGGGCGGATCAAGCTGGCTTTTGTCTTTGCGTTCCTGAAGGCCATGCTGTCCAAGGCCCCCATCGGCTTGTCTTTCCTGGCCCTGAGTGCCTTTCTCCAGGGAACCATGACGGCACGGTTGTGCTTGTGGCTGGCGGTGGGCACGGTGGGCTGCGTGCTGCTGGAGTGCCTGTGCCAGAACATCGCCGACCGGCTCCAGGCCGCGGCGGGCTATATGGTATTCGCCGATCTGCGCATGGAGCTGGGACGGCATCTGCGCCGCCTGCCCATGGGCTATTTCACAGAGGGCAACATCGGCAAAATCAGTTCCGTTCTGTCCACCGACATGGTGTTCATTGAGGAGAACTGTATGCACGACATTGCCAACATGATGAGCTATACCTTTGCCCAAGCCATTCTTGTGCTGTGGCTGGCCTTCCTGAATCCCTGGCTGGGACTGGCCGCCTTGGTGGTGGTAGGGATCATTTGGCAGCTGGGCCGCGCTTCCCTGGGGAGCACCCTGGCTCACTCTGATGTCCGACAGGAGCAGAGCGAGGCTCTCACACGGGCAGTGCTGGACTATGTGGAGGGCATCGGCATCGCAAAGACCTTCAACCTGCTGGGAGAGCGTTCCGCGGAGCTCACCGAGAATTTTGCCCGGAGCCGCAAGGTCAGCATCGAGTTCGAGGAGAGCCAGGCTCCCTGGATGCTGGCCCTCTATCTGGTGTGCGGTCTGGGCTCGGTGCTGATAATCCCCCTGTCCCTCTGGCTCTATGGCCGGGGGTCGCTCTCCATCACCTTCCTGCTGGGTGTCCTGCTCTTCGTCTTTGACCTCTTCGGCCCCATGAAGGCACTCTACAGCCAAGCCACCCGCCTGACGGTGATGAACGCCTGCATGGACCGGATCGAGGCGGTACTGGCCCAGCCAGAACTACCTGACCGGGGCCGGGAGACCTTACCCAAAGCCGGCGGTGCCCCGGAGGTGGAGTTTCGAAATGTCACCTTCGCCTACGGGGAGAAAGAGGTACTGCATGATGTCTCTTTCACACTGGAGAAAAACCGGATGCTGGCCCTGGTGGGGCCCTCTGGCGGCGGTAAAAGTACGGTAGCCAACCTGCTCTCCCGGTTTTGGGATGTCAAACAGGGCCAAATCTTAGTGCGGGGCAGGGATATCCGCGATATTTCTCTTTCTGATCTGATGGATCAGATCTCTATGGTGTTCCAGCGGGTCTACTTATTCCAGGATACCGTCTATAACAACATCGCCATGGGGCGGACAGACGCCACACGGGAGGAGGTTTATGAGGCGGCCAGAAAAGCCCGATGCTATGACTTCATCATGGAGCTGCCCGACGGCTTTGACACGGTCATCGGCGAAGGTGGAGCCAGCCTATCCGGCGGAGAGCGACAGCGAATCTCCATTGCCCGCTGCATTCTGAAGGATGCTCCCATCGTCATTCTGGATGAGGCCACTGCCAGCGTGGACGCCGACAATGAGAGCTACATCCAGGAGGCCATCACCCAACTGTGCCGGGGCAAGACCCTGCTGGTCATTGCCCACCGGCTCAATACCATTCGTCACGCCGATGAGATCCTGGTTATCGACCAGGGGCGCATCGTTCAGGCCGGCGCCCACGACACACTTATGGAGGAGGAGGGCATTTATCGCCGCTTCATCACCGCCCGCTCCAATCCCACCAGTTGGTGCCGGTAAAGGCAGAGGCGCGAAAGAAAAGAATGACCGGGATGCGTGTCCCGGTCATTCTTCGTTCCAGCTTCTTCCCTTGATTGATCCCGGGGGGCATACAAATCCAATATAGTGGCATCTTGCAATTTCATGCGACAAAGAGTATGATGTAGTTAGCAAACGCTAACCGCATCATTGAGGTGACCATATTGTATGGATGACAACAAGCAGTTTTGGGAGCGGTTTTCACGGCATTACGCCGGCTTCATGCGCCGCTCTCAGGCGACCTATCAGCAGATCTGCAAAGCAATGCGTCCTTTTCTGAAACGGGACATGGATGTGCTGGAGTTGGCCTGCGGAACAGGTCAACTGTCCGTCCCTCTGTCTCCGTGTGTCCGGAGCTGGGAGGCAACCGACTTTTCAGCCGAAATGATCCGTCAGGCCAAAAAGCAGGTGCACTCGTCCCGGCTCCATTTCTCCGTCCAGGACGCTACCCAGCTGCCCTACGGCCCGGAGAGCTTCGATGCGGTTGTGATCTCCAACGCCCTCCATGTCATGCCTCACCCGGAAAAAGCTCTGGCGGAAGCCTGGCGGGTTCTGAAGCCAGGGGGATGGCTGTTCGCCCCAACCTTTGTCTGGGGCAAAAGTCGAAGCGCCAGACTCCGGCTCTGGTTCATGGGGCTGTCCGGCTTTCGGGTGTACCATGTCTGGACTGCCGGGGAGCTGATGGCATACCTGTCCGAGTGCGGCTATTCCATCGTTCGCCATCAGCTTCTCGGAAGTTCGTTGGTGCCGCTGTGCTGTCTGATAGCCAGGAAGATCCCGGATGAACGGACTGCGGCACGGCAGACCACCGTCCGGTCCGCGCAGCTCGATGATCCAAAAGTCAAGAAGGAGTGAGAGAACATGTGGAAGCACACAGTGGAAGTCAACGGAATGATGTGCGGGATGTGCGAGGCTCATGTCAATGACGCCGTACGCAATGTTGGCCACGCTGAAACAACAGGGCCTCATTGATCCTGACATTTTTATATCCCAGAGCAATGAGTTGGCCGAGCAGCTCCGCGCTGTAAAGCTGAAAAAGGAGCGTCTTCTGACCGTCGATGGCGACAACACCATCGCCCAAACAAGAGAGCTGATGGAAATCTTGAATGATGGCCCGGACTTCCTTGACAGCTTTGACGCAGAGCTGTTCGGTGAGCTCGTTGAAACGATCATCGTGGAAAGCAATGAGCGAATCCGCTTCCGCCTGAAAAACGAGCTGGAGCTGGCTGAAACCATAGAAAGGACGGTGCGCTGATGGGCAATCGGAAGCAGCCGTTTGGCTATAGGGTGGTTATGGGCGAAATTGCCATCCATCCGCAGGAATCAAAGCTGGTAGAGTACATCTTCCAACAATACCTTGCGGGTGCCACCTACAACACCTTGGTAGAGGAGCTTCGGGAACAGTCAATTCCCTATGACGAGGGAAAGCTATGGAACAAAAACATGGTTGCCCGAATTCTGGAAGACAGCCGCTATACGGGAGAGCGCGGCTATCCGCCGGTCATTGATCGAGAAGCCCTGGAGAAAACACTGGAAAAGCGAAGCGCAAAGCAGACGGCAGCTCCCAAAACGGACACGCAGAAGCTCCTCCGCCGCTTCAGCGGGCGGCCATCGACAGCGCGCATGGAGCGGCAGGTGCTGGATCTGCTCAACAGCCTGATCGTATCGCCGGAACAGCTCCGGCTTCCGGCAACAGCGCCGCCTGATCAATCCACTGAACTGAACCTGCAGCGTGAGCTGGACAGGGTGATGGGATGTCAGCCAATCGACGAGGATGCCGCAAAGGCGTTGATCCTGTCCATCGCTGCGGCTCAGTATAGTGCCGTCGACTCCCGCGAATACGAAACGGTTCGTCTGCGCAGAGTGTTTTCCGGGCGTCAGCCCATGACTGCGTTGGATGCAGAACTGCTTCAAAGTTCCGTATCCGCCATCCATTGTCATAACGATGGAACCCTGAATATCCAGCTAAAAAGTGGTCAAATAATTGGGAAGGAGTGAAACAGCATGAGAGAAAGCCGCCCAAAGTCATCACCATACCCGCAAAGCCGGAGGTCGCAAGCCGGCAGGCGATCCAGCGCCAGCTTCGCGTGGCTGCCTACTGCCGGGTATCCACTGATGACGAGGAGCAGCTCACCAGCTATGAGGCGCAGCAGAACTACTACACCGACAAGATCATGACCAACCGGGAGTGGACCATGGCCGGGATCTTCGCAGACGAGGGCATCACAGGGACATCGGCTCGGAAGCGGCCCGAATTCCTGAAGATGATCCGGCTGTGCAAGCAGAAGAAGATCGACATCGTCCTGACCAAATCCATCTCCCGCTTCGCCAGAAATACGGTGGACTGCCTGAATTACATCCGGGCCCTGCGGGAATTGGGCATTGCGGTCATCTTCGAAAAGGAGAACATCAACACGCTGGAAGCCGACAGCGAGATCCTCATCACCATGCTTGGAGCCTTCGCTCAGGCAGAAAGCGAGAGCATCAGCGCCAATGTCCGCTGGGGCAAACGGCAGGCCATGCGCGAGGGAAAGACAATCATACAGTATAATCGGCTGTACGCCTATGAAAAAGGCGAGGACGGCAAGCCGAAAATCATCCAGGAGCAAGCAGATGTGGTTCGTTCGATCTATGACCAGTATTTGAGCGGAGCCAGCCTTCGGATGATCAAAGACAGGCTGGAAGCGGAGCAGATCCCCAATGTGACCGGCGGCTCCCAATGGACGATCACGGCGATCCGAAGCATCCTGACCAATGAGAAGTATTGCGGAGATGTCCTCCTCCAGAAGACCTACATCAGCGACTGCATCAGCCGCAAGGTCATCCGCAACACGGGGCAGCTCCCCATGTATCTGGTGCAGAACCATCATGAGGGCATCGTGGAGCGCAAAACCTTCGATGCGGTACAGGCAGAGATGGCGCGGCGCAGTGCCGGGAAAAGCCCTTCCAAAAAGAATGCCCCCACGGGGATGACATCCTATGCCAGCAAATACGCCTTGTCGGAGCGCCTTGTCTGCGGCGAATGCGGCACCCTGTACCGCCGCTGCACCTGGTCCAAGCAAGGCAGGAAGCGCGTTGTGTGGCGCTGTGTCAGCCGGCTGGACTACGGCACCAAGTACTGCCACAACTCACCAACACTGGACGAGGAACCGCTCCAGAGGGCAATCCTCGCCGCCATCAACTCCGTCATGAGCCAAAAGAGTACGCTGATCCGGCAGATCACCTCTGCCATGGAGATGGAGCTGGCTCCGGTCCCAGGAGAGAGCATGAGCCTTGCCGATATTGAGCGGCGGCTGGACGAGCTGAACGACCAGACCCGTGAGCTGGTAGCAGAAGCTGCCCGAGCGGAGGACGCCTCCGCCTGCACCGCCCAGCTGAGAGCTGTCATGAATGAGGCTGCCGTACTGAAAGAAAAGCGGGCCCTGATCGAAGAACAGCGTCAGAGCAACGCTCAGGCTGTACGGCGCATTGAAGATGCGGCTGCCGCGATGGCTCAGGCGTCCACCCACATCAGCGAATGGGATGAAGCTCTCATCCGGCAGCTGGTGGATACGGTCAAGGTCAACTCAGCGGAGAAAATCACGGTGTTCCTCCGCGGCGGCGTTCAGGTGGAGCAGGATATGATATAATAAGCAAAAGAAGGTGAACCGAAATGATCTATGCAACCGGCGATACCCATGGCAACTTCCAGCGGTTCGCACCCGAACACTTCCCCGAGCAGGCCGGAATGACCAAGGAAGACTACATGATCATCTGCGGAGATTTTGGCGGCGTATGGGATGGGGGCAAGAAGGAGGAGCGGAATCTGGACTGGCTGGAGGATCTGCCCTTTACCACGCTGTTCATCAGCGGCAACCATGAAAACTTCGACCTGCTGAGAAAATACCCGACAGAGGAATGGAACGGCGGAAAGATTCAGCGAATCCGGCCTCATGTGATCCACCTGATGCGCGGGCAGGTCTTTGACCTGCAAGGATACTCCTTCTTTACCATGGGCGGTGCCAGAAGCCATGATATCGAGGACGGTATTCTGAACCCCAAAGCACCCGATTACGAAGAACAATACTGGGCCCTTCGCAGAATGGGCGCCCGATTCCGGGTCAACCACCACTCCTGGTGGAAACAAGAGCTTCCCGATAAATCCGAGTATGAGGAAGCTCGGCACAGCTTGGAAAGCATTCACTATGAGATGGACTATGTGATCACACACTGCGCCCCAAACAGCATCGTGGACATACTGGGAAACGGTGGATATGTTCACGACCACCTGACCGGCTTCCTGGAGGAAGTCAAAGAACGAGCCAAGTTCCACTACTGGCTGTTCGGACATTACCACGACAACAAAATCATCGACGACCGCTTCGTCCTGCTCTGGGAGCAGATGGTACAAGTGGTGTGAACAGGCCAAAGAGAAACGCAGGAGGCGCCTCCTGTGCTTCTCCTTGGCCTGTTTCTAAATAAGGCAGGTTCTGCCGGAAAGGAGAAGCCATGAACATCCGCAAAAATATCGATTATTCCGCCATGTTTGCAGCCCTGGACGCCGCGCTGAACGCTGAGCTGCCCCAGATGAAACTCTGCTACGAACTGGGCCGCATCGTCTGCTCCAGGCCGGAGAAAGGCGCGGCTGTGGCCGCAGCCGAACACCTGCACAGCCGTTTCCCCGATGCTGCCGGCTTCTCCCCGCGCAACCTTCGCCGGATGCGGGAGTTCTATCGGATGTATGAGGACACCCCCGAGTTGCTGGCCCTGGCCATGGAGATCAGTTGGACCCAGAATGTAGTCATTTTGGAAGCAGACATGGAGCCGGAGGAGCGGCGCTGGTATCTTCGTGCCGCTGGTCGTTTTAGCTGGTCAAAGGTGGAACTCCAGAGAAAAATCGATTCTGACGCCCATCTGGAAATCCAACTCGACGAATCTGAGGTTCCGTGCTATACTGAGTGCGATAGTAATGAGTTGGAGTGTACGGAGCATGATCAGGATACTTTTTCTCTGCCACGGCAATATTTGCAGAAGCCCGATGGCCGAGTTTATCATGAAGGATCTGGTGAAGAAAGCCGGTCTGGAGCAGAGCATTCAAATCGAGTCGGCAGCTACCAGCACCGAGGAGATCGGCAATCCGGTGTATCCGCCGGCTCGCCGCAAGCTGTCCGAGCATGGCATCGACTGTTCCGGCAAACGAGCCCGGCAGCTTCTGAACAGCGATTACGAGAAGTACGACCTTCTGATTGGCATGGATCGAGCCAACCTGCGGAGTATGTACCGGATCTGCGGCGGCGATTTTGCCGACAAGATGCACCTGCTGATGGACTTTACCAACCGTCCCGGAGAGGTGGCCGGTCCGTGGTACACCGACGATTTCGACACGACCTGGCGGGATGTGGAGGAAGGCTGCCGGGGGCTGTTGCACCATATCCAGTTGCAATCAGCAATTCATGGAGGTGATTTCTGAATGAATAATAAATTGATTGTCCATGGGACAGAAATTTCGGTCACCACCATTGACGACAAGGATTATATCTCCCTGACTGATATGCTCAGGGCGAAAGACGGAGACTTTTTCATCTCCGACTGGCTGCGAAACCGAAACACAGTTGAATTCCTCGGGATATGGGAACAGATCCACAACCCGGATTTTAATTATGGCGAATTCGCCGCAATTAGAAGTCAGGCTGGTTTGAACAGCTACAAACTCAGCGTCAAAGAGTGGGTTGAAAAGACGCATGCAATTGGACTGCGGGCAAAGGCCGGAAGATATGGCGGTACATATGCCTACAAAGACATTGCCTTTGAGTTCGGCATGTGGATCAGCCCTGAGTTCAAAATCTATCTGATCAAAGAATTTGAACGACTCAAGGCTGAGGAAATGAAACAGCTTGGCTGGGACATCAAGCGAAATCTGGCCAAGATCAATTACCGCATCCATACAGATGCTATCAAGGAGAACCTGATTCCGCCGGAGCTTTCCGCAAAGCAGATTTCCATGGTGTATGCCAGTGAAGCCGATGTGTTGAACATGGCCCTGTTCGGTATGACTGCAAAGCAGTGGCGGGACAGCCATCCCGATCTGAAAGGGAATATCCGTGACTACGCCAATGTCTCTCAGCTGGTCTGCCTTTCCAATCTGGAGAACCTGAATGCCGTGTTCATCAGCGAAGGAATGTCTCAGGCCGAGCGGCTGACAAAGCTCAACGCCATCGCCATCAGCCAGATGGAGATCTTGACGCAGGATCACCGCATCGAAGCTCTGGAGGCTCATAGCGAAGAACTATCTCCTGTGGAGTAAAAAATAATAGGCAAGACGTTTGCGAGTGGGCGAAGGCCGTTGCATCTATAGTGTTGTGATGTTCCAAGCAAAAACCAGATGGAATAAATTCCATCTGGTTTTTTGCTTTTCATCAAATTGACTAAAATCCTTCAAAATTCTTCTGTATCTAAAAGCAATCATATTGTGATATAATGTAAGTACATACTAATAAAGAAAAGACCTGCTAATAAAAGTCAAGTAGAAATTTCAGATTTTTAGGGAAGCGAAAAAGGCAACACAAAATCAAGCCGCTGAGCATCTCAAAATTAAAACGGCGGCCAGCCAGATGGT
>NZ_JBBEWN010000017.1:0-51440 GCF_038739695.1 Zongyangia acetica
CCCTTTTTTGTGGAAAACTCCGCGTTTTTCTCTGCTTTCCCGGTGCTTTCCCGGTCTCAGGCTTCCACCGAAAAACGAAAATGGGAGCGCTGCAGGTTTTCATTCTGCAACGCTCCCTTCTCATCGAAAGATCATGGCGGCGGCCAAAAGCCCCAGCACCGCCCACTGGAGCACTAGGTTGACCACGCTCTCCCACCGGCGGGCGGGCTTGTCCTTGAGCTCTTTGACGTCCGCTTTCACCTCGTTGAGGACCAGCAGGATATTCTGAAAGTCCTTCTGGATGCCGGCCGCCTCCAGGTTGAGGGCCTCAAACCTGCTGAAAAATTCCTTGTGGGTCTTTTGGTTGCGCTGGCTGTCCTCCTCCAGCGCCTTGATCCGGTCCTCCTGGGGGCAGGCTTCACAGTTCATGCCAGGCCCTCCTCTCCCTTTGCCACAAAGGCGGAGAAACTGTCCTTTTTGAGCTTCTCGCAGAGGTTGTCAGCATTGGCTTTTACCGAAAAGGCTCCCGTCTGCACCTTGTAGAGGCCGTCTACCTGCACCAGATAGGTGCTGTATCCCTTGGCTTCCAGCCGCTTCGCCATGGCCTGGGCGTTGGCTTTCTTGCTGAACGCCCCGCACTGCACCCGGTAGAGGGTATCATCCGGGTTCACGGCTTCCCCGCCGGAGCCTCCCAGCCTCTGGTTGACCTGCTCCGCGATGTAGGGAAACTTGCTCTCCAGATAAGGCCCAGGGCAGGCTGTAGCCGTAAACCACTTGTGCATGGTCAGATTGCCCTTTGTGTCCCCGGTGTAATTGAGCTTTGGGATGCCGTTTCTTTTGCAGATATCCGCGCAAAGCTCGATGAGCTTCTCTAAGGCGGTATCGCTGACATGCCAGTTTCCCCCGATCTGGTCGTTGGCTACCTCAATGGTGATGGCCCGATGGTCGTTGGCCCCGCTGGAGGAGCACCAGGAGCGGTCTTTTTCCTCCACATACATGCCCACCCTGCCGTCGCTGCCGATGCCATAGTTGGCGCTGGCCTGCCGGGAAGAGGATGCAAACAGGTTGCCGCAGGTTTCCACCGAAAGGTTTCCCGCCATGTGGTGGATGGTGATGGTATCGATCTTGTGATTTCGGGGGCTGTTTTTGTTGGGGCTGATCTTAACATAGTTCACTAGAGGGCTATTGCTCATTATCCGCGCCCTCCTTATTTTTCTTGAGGACCTCATCGGCCCGAATGGCGGCCTGGGTAAAGGAGTTATTCTTCCACCAGGCCCAGAGGGAGGAGGCCACCGTCAGCAGGGCGGTACAGCCCTGGTATACCTCCTCTTCTGAGAAGGGGAGGGGGTTGACCCCGAACATGGTCAGCACCTGGTTGAGAAGGGCAAAGGCTAACACAATCGTTCTCACTATGGTTTCCGCAGATATCTTTTTCATATGTATTCGCTCCTTTCTACGCGCCGGCCTCGATGACCACGCCGCCTGGGGCTCCCGCCCCGCCGCTATATCCGGAACCCCTGCTTCTAGCGCCACCTCCGGAAGCACCGCCTCCTAGTTGTGGATTGGACACATCCGTGCTGTAGGGGGCCGCCGCGCCGGTGGCCGCTCCGCTTGAGGCTGCCGAGGCCACATATTTCATCTCTGCCGTTGGCGTTCCTCCTGCCCCTCCCTGGGCGGAAAGGGGCGACTCATTGGATCCGCTGCTGTTAAGAGCGCCGTTGCCTCCCTGGCTTCCGTCGATGTTGGAAACGTTCCCTCCTGTAGCCGTTCCTCCGGAACCCCCAACTCCGGCGCTTAACGTGTTGGCGACGCCGCTCCCTCCATTGCCTCCGGCTGTTGCGGTAACAGTTTCCCCGCCGTATGACAGCTCTGTTTGAGTAGTATCCACTGTAATGGATACGCTATTCCCCGGGGTAAGGTAGAGCTGATGGACGGCGACGCCTCCGGTGCCGCCTCCGCCTCCCCCTACGGCACGGTTAATAAGCATAGAGCTTGTGCTATATCGTTGGTCGCCGCTTCCTCCATCTCCCCCCTGGCCAATGACATAGAAACGGTACCATCCTGCCGTATCGGGGCTCCAGCTGCCGGTGGAGGCCACCACCCCGTGGGCGGCCCAGGAAGTGGGCACTGGGGGAATACCGCCTTGGGCAAGCAGCGCCCTTCGGAAACTCATCCTCATTCCAGATCACCTACCATCCACCATTCGTTGGTGCCCATCTTTTTCAGGCTCACCGCTCCGTAGCGGCTGGCAATGCTCCTGGCGCTGTCCTTGCTGTAGAGGGTGACCCCAGAGGCCGGGGAGATGGTCACCTCTCCCGCCCCATATCTCACAATCTCGATCTCGGTGTCCACCGGGAGGGACGCTGTGGTATTGGAGGGGATGGTGATGGTGCAGGTGCCGGAAGACCTGGTGCACTTCACCAGCTTCCCGGCATAGGTAGAGCTGAGGGTCAACGCTGTTCCCGATGTGGTCATAATGTCCGCGCTTGTTTGGGCCGCTGTCACCTTGGTGGCGGTATCCAGGGAGGCCACGCCGCTGGACGCTCCCTTCTGGCTGGTAGGGATGGCGCTGACATTGGAGGCGGAGAGGGTGACGTTGCCGCTGGTATTGGGGGAAACATTACAAACCGACCGGACAACCGCCGTGGAGGCGATTCCGCTGTCCGTCAGATCGCCGGAAGCGTCCAGCCCCGCCAGATGGCCGGAGGCAGCACCGCTGACCTTGTCCGCCTTGCCGGAGATATCCACCAGATCGGCGGCGTCCTGGGCAATCTCCGCAATATCGGCTGGGGTAAAGTAGTCCACCCCTTTCTCCGGCGTTTCCCCTGCCGGGCCCTGGGGGCCTTGCGGGCCTTCGGAACCTTGCTCACCCTGGGGGCCCTGAGGGCCTTCGGGGCCTTGGGGACCTTCAGGGCCGGGATCACCTTTGGGGCCCTGCCCGGCGGCAATGACTACGTTGCCGGTTTCGTCCGGTTCTACCCCGTTGACCGAGATCACCAGGTCGGCGGCTGCTTTTCCGGAATCGGTCAGGTTGCCGGAAGCGTCCAGTCCCGCCAGGTGGCCGGAGGTGGCTCCGCCGACCTTATCCGCCTTGCCGGAGATATCCACCAGATCGGCGGCGTCCTGGGCCACCTCTGCGATTTCGGCCTCGGTAAAGTAGTCCACCCCTTTGACCGGGGTGTGGCCGTCCTGGCCATCTTCTCCCGGCTCTCCTTGGGGACCAGCTGGACCTTGTTCCCCTTGGGGACCCTGTTCTCCCTGCGGGCCTTGGGGGCCTTCTGGGCCGGGATCGCCTTTGGGGCCCTGCCCGGCGGCAATGACTACGTTGCCGGTTTCGTCCGGTTCTACCCCGTTGACCGAGGTCACCAGGTCGGCGGCAGCTTTTCCGGAATCGGTCAGGTTGCCGGAAGCGTCCAGTCCCGCCAGATGGCCGGAGGTAGCGCCGCTGACCTTATCCGCCTTGCCGGAGATATCCACTAATTCAGCGGCGTCCTGGGCCACCTGCTGGATTTCGGCCTCGGTGAAGTAATCCACCCCTTTGACCGGGGTGTGGCCGTCCTGGCCATCCTCTCCCGGCTCTCCCTGGGGGCCCTGTTCGCCCTGAGGACCTTGCTCACCCTGGGGGCCCTGAGGACCTTCGGGACCAGCCGGGCCTTGGGGGCCTGTCGCTCCTGTTTCTCCCGGCGGTCCTTGTTCTCCCTGGGGGCCTTGAGGGCCGGGATCGCCTTTGGGGCCCTGCCCGGCGGCAATGACTACGTTGCCGGTTTCGTCCGGTTCTACCCCGTTGACCGAGATCACCAGGTCGGCGGCTGCTTTTCCGGAATCGGTCAGGTTGCCGGAAGCATCCAGCCCCGCCAGGTGGCCGGAGGCAGCGCCGCCGACCTTATCCGCCTTGCCGGAGATATCCACCAGATCGGCGGCGTCCTGGGCCACCTCCGCGATTTCGGCCTCGGTGAAGTAATCCACCCCTTTGACCGGGGTGTGGCCGTCCTGGCCGTCCTCTCCCGGCTCTCCTTGGGGGCCCTGTTCGCCCTGGGGACCTTGCTCACCCTGGGGGCCTTCGGGACCTTGGGGGCCGGGAGGGCCTTGGGTTCCACCGCCGCCGCTGCCTCCGGTGGAAAACTTCATCCATGTATCGGTGTCGGTCAGGGGAACCCCTTGGGCGTCCTTTCTGGCCAGATAGGACTGGTTGCTCTGGGGGTCATAAATCATATCCAGCCGCTCGTAGGACGCCTGGGCGTCATAATCTCCCCGGGGCGTCAGGGAAACCTTTCCTAAATCTTTCATCCCTTCATTCCTCCTCATCCAAATCGAGATCCAGCATCAGCCGGCCGGTGGTTTCGTCCACCTGAAAATCCGCCCTGTCAAAATCTGCCTCGGCCAGGACACCGCTGGAAACATAGGCCCCAAGCTCCCCATCCCACAGCTGCCAGCATCCGTCCTCACCGATGACCGGGCCGTGGGAGGCGGCCTGCTCCGACTTCTGGGCCCACTGCTGGGCCGCGGTGCTGGCGGCGCTGGCCTGGGCCGCGGCGGCCAGGGCCTGGGAGAGGATCTTGTCCAAAACTGTGGGGGCCTCTAGGTTCACAGGCCCAGCGTCCAGGGATTCCACAATCTCCACCTGGCCCGGCTGGCTTTCCCACTGGAAATCCTCCCCCTTGATGGAGATTTGCAGCCGCAGTATCCCCGCATAGGAGGTCTGGGGAGGAGCCAAGGTCCACACGCAGTGGATCTCCCCGTCGGTCACGGTGGGATTTGCCAGGTGCAGGTCGTCCCGGCCGCCGGAGGAGATGGTCTTGAGGAAGATTTCGTAGCCGGACAGATCCACGCCGCCGTAATAACGGGGGAGGCGGATGAGCACCGACTGGGAGTTCTCGTCGTTTCGCACCGCGATCTTCTGATAAACCGAGGGGATCTGGAGCCGGCGCTCCACCACCGTGATGGAGGGGCGCTTTTCCGCCTCCAAAGGCTCTAGGGGGATGATCTGCCCATCTTCCCCGGCAATGCCCTCCCCAATCTGGAGGGAGACCACCTCGCTGTGCCACAGCCTGGCGTCCAAGCCGCTGACAACAAGCTGCACCCGGAGAAGCCCCGGCACACAGGTGGTCTCATTGCTCACCTGCCAAAGGAGTACCGTGCCGCCGGCCCCCGCTTCCTTCTGTAGAGGCACCATCCCCTGAAAGCCGTCGGCCCGGCAGAAGCTGAGGCAGGCGATCCCCTGGGACAGGGGCAGGGGCTCTTCCCCCTTTTCCAGGATAAATTCCACCCTTTCCACCCCGCTGTCGTTTTGCATCCCCAGAGGGGCGCCGTCATGGAGCAGGGAGCGGCCTTTGACCCATATTTTCATCATTCCACCGCCTTTATTTTTTCTTCGGGTATTTTTCCCTACATCCATCCTCCCTTTTGGTTTGCCGGTTGCAGGGGCCTGTGCAACATGGCCTTGCCTTGCTGGACAAAAGCTGTTTGGCCCTGAATCCGGCCTCCTTTTCCCACAGCAAACGCCCGGAGGCGGGTTTCTGCCTCCGGGCGTGATATCATGGCTTTTTATTTTTTCTCCAGCTCCCGGATCCGGCGCTCCAGCAGGGCGTTTGCCTGGATCAGCCGTTTGATCCGGTCGTTTAATTTCGAGACGATGGCGGTGATGGACATGAGGATCGTCATGGTGAAGAAAAGCCCCAGGGCAAAGATGGTGTTCATGGGCTCCGCCACCCCCAGCAGCCGGGCCGCCCAGTTGATGAGGGTGGGGAAGAGGATGAACACCAGCATGAGGACGCCGGAAAAGATCCAGAGCAGGGAGTATTTCAGGTTGAGGGATTTTCTTTTGAGGAACAGGAGGATCAGGTAGAAATAGAGGAGCAGGCCGCAGAAGAGGAAGAAACGGAGCACCATATTCATCTTTTTTTCTCCTTCCGGAAGGTCAGCCGGTACAGGGCGATGGCCAGGGAGACTTTCAGCATATAATACACCGTTTTCCACCTTTTGATGGAGGATTCCCCGCCGGCCCGCTCCCGCATGACCACCGGCACCTCCTTCACCCGGCCGCCGAACATGGCCGCGGCGATAATGGCCTCCGGCTCAGGGTAGTCCTGGGCGTAATCCCGGGCGTAAATCTCCATAAAGCGGCGGTTCACCGCCCGAAAGCCGCTGGTCACATCCCTGACCCGGATGCCGCTGCACAGCCGGATGAGACCGCTGAGAAAGCGGATGCCAAACCGCCGCAGCCCGGAGGACTGAAATCCCTCCCCTGTGAGGAACCGGGAGCCGATGACCACCTCCGCCTCCCCCTGCTGGATGGGGGCGATGAGCTTTTCCAGATAGGCTGGGTCATGCTGGCCGTCCCCGTCCATCTGAACGGCGATGTCATAGCCCCCGTCCAGGGCGTAGAGATAGCCGGTCTGGACCCCGCCTCCAATGCCCAGGTTTAAGGGCAGGCTGACAAAGGACAGCCCCCGCTCCATACACACCTGCTGGGTGGCGTCCCGGGAGCAGTCGTTGACCACCAGGCAGTCGGCCTGCGGCGCCGCCGCCTTGATTTCACCGACCACCTGGGCGATATGTTCCGCCTCATTGTAGGCGGGGATGATGATGAGGGTTTTCATCCTTTGCCTCCTTTGCACATGTACTTTTTGAGGATGGGCCCGGGGGAGAAGAGAAAATCCAGGTGCTTATTTTTCCCCGCCAGGGCCCGCGCTCCCATGGGGAGCAAAATGCCGGCGGCCGTCCCCAGCGGGACGCCAAGCCAGGGGATCCCCCAGCCGGCCAGACCAAGAAGGACCCATACCCCCTCATAGCAGAAGCCGTGGAGGAGATAGACGGCCAGGGTATCCCGCCCCATCCGGGCCAGGAACTTCCACCTGGTCAGAAGCTTCCGCCGCCGGAACAGCCACAGGCAGGCATAGGCCCCGGGGACGCCGAGCAGGGCTTTGAGATATAAGTCTGTAATGAGGGCCCCATCCCGCTCAAAAAAGCTGACCGCCGCCCCCGCCAGAAAGAGGGAGGCGGCTAAAACCACCGGCAGGGGGCCGCCCTCCAGGGCCTTGGGATGGCGCTCCAGCAGGGCGCCGCCATAAAAGCAGAAGCCGTAAAAGAGAAAGACGCCCGCCCCGTTATGCCAAATCCCCGCCAGCAGGCTGGAAAAGAGCAATAGCCCCGCCACCGCTCCCTCCCGACGGAGAAGGGCGTCTAACAGGGGGAGGAGCGCCGACAGGGCCATGAGCACCGGCAAAAACCAGTAGGCGGCTACCCCCTCCATCCCGGCGGAAAGCAGCCGCTGGCCCAGGCTGCCCTGGGTCTGCCGGGTGAAGGAAAGGATGCCTTGGACAAGGCCGAACACCGCCCCGGGGATGCCCAGGGCCAGCGCCCGGGAAAGAATGTAGCCGCCCATCCCCTGGGGGCTTTGGCGGAACCTTTCCCCCCGGGGGCCGTAAAGATAGCCGCTGGCGGCGAAGAACAGGGGCATGTGAAAGCAGTAGATCAGATAAAGGGCGCCGCCCCATAGGGTTTCGCCCGGCCCGGCCATGGTGTGGATACAGTGGCCCAGCACCACCAGCAGGATGGCAAAGCCCTTGAGGCAGTCCAGCCACAAAATCCGCTCTTTCATCGTCCTTTTCCTCCCAGCATCTTCCCATAGATGTTTTCCACCGCCGCCACCATGGCCTGGGGAGAAAACTCCTTGGCCGGAATCTGCCGAAACTGGGCTTTGCCGGAGATCACCTGCCACAGTTTTTCACAGAGATCCCCGCTGTCCCGGTTGCGGAAGGGAAGGCATCGGCCATAGGCCACCTCGGGCAGGGAGCCTCCGTCGCTGTGGATGAGGGGGGCCCCCAGGGCGCAGGCCTCCACCGCCGAATATCCAAATCCTTCGGTGATGGAGGGGACCACCACCGCCAAGGCCTGGGGGATCATGGCGGAAAGCCTCTCCCGCTCCACCGGGTCCCGGACGATGACCTTCCCCTCTAGTCCATATTCTTTGACAAGGGAGAGGAATTTATCCTTCTGGGCCTTTGGGTCGTTTGCCAGGATAAAGCAAAACCGCGTGTCCCCAAAGGCCGCCTCCCCATATCTCTCCAAAAGGAGCCGGATGGCCTTGAGATAGACAAAAATCCCTTTGGGCTGTCCCGGCCGGCCGTAATAGAGAAAGGCCCGGGTTTTTTGGGGGAGGCCAAAGTATTCCCCCAGCTCCCCGCCTTTTCCGAGGGAGGGCGGGGCTTTTTGAGCCGCGGCCATGGGATAGACGCATCCAACCCGCTCTGTGATCCCCAGCTTTTCCATATCCGCCTGGGTGGCCAGGGAGTCGGCTATCCAGAAGTCATAGTCCCGGGTGATGACGTATTTCTCAAAGGCCCGGAAGGCCGCCGCCTTCAGGGGATTTTCCTCAATCCATCCCCACCTTTCCCCCAAAGCCTCGTGGACGGTGAGGACAATGGGGCGGCCCTGCCGCCGGGCCTGGCGCCGGGCGGGGGGCGCCGGGGTAAAGGTGGTGGTATGGACGACGTCGCACCAGCGGATATGTTCCGCCAGGTCCCGGCCCCGGACCAGGGGATGGCCAAAGAGGATGGGCCAGGGGTAGTAGAAGATCTCGTAGCCGTCCATCTCCCGGCGGCCCCGGGCTCCCGGCTCCTCACAGCAGATAACCCGCACCTCATGGCCCCTCCGGGCAAGGCTGTGGGCCAAATCCATAAACAGTTTTTCCACCCCGCCCACATGGGGGTAAAAGTGGCCCACCACCATACATATTTTCACCCTTGTTTTCCCCTTTCCTTGTGATATTTCCAGCCCAGGAAGAAAAGCATCAAAAGCGCCAGGAGCAGCATCACCGTCCCATAGGAGAGCACCGCTCCCATCATCCCGGCGGCGGAAACCCAAGCGCCGGGCAGAAGCAGCGCCGCCGCAAAGGCCGCTCCCGCGCTGGCAAAGATACTGCCCTGACACCGGAGCACCGTCAGCACATAGTAGAGAAGGTTGGCCGTCCCATGGAGGCCGCCGCCCACCAGGATGAGGAGCAGATGGGTACGGTAGGGGGAAAGCTCCACCCCGTAGATCCCTTCCAGCACCGGGATCCCCGCTGCAAAGGCGGCGGCCAGGGTCGCTGCCGTCGTCCCGACGGTGAACAGAAGCAGCCGGGTCACCGCCCCTCGAAACTTCTTTCTCCGCCCCGCCTGCCAATCCTCCGCCAGGTCGGTGATGATGGGCTTGAAAATAAAGGTGGAAAAGAGATAGATCACCTGGGCGGGCATGGAGATGATGTTATAGTAGGTCTGGTACTGCTCCGGCAGCAGCCGGTCGATGGCGTATTTAGGCGCGTTGACCAGATAGGCCAGGATAAACAGGGAGAAAAACAGCGGGGCGCATCGGGCAAAGAGCTGCCCCACCGGCCGGAGTTTCCCCGTCAGGGCCAATCTGGCATACCGCCGGCAGGGGAGAAGGCCAAAGGCCACAAGCCCCGCTGCCGCCCCGGCCACCGCCAGGATACAGGCGAAGGTGAGCTTTTCCGTCAGCCACAGGGCCGCCACAAACAGGGTAGTGGAAAGGAGGGTGCGCAGGCATAAAGATTTTCCCGCCAAATCCATCCGCCCCTTCTGTTGGAGGCGGCCCTCCAGCACATCGGCCAGGGCGTCGATCATTTTAAAAACGCACAGGAGGACAGCCACCGCCGCCTTTTCCCCCCGGTAGCCGCTGAGAAAGGCCCAGGAGGCCCCGGCCCCTACCATAAGGGCGCAGGTCAGAAGGCGGTGGGTCAGGTACTGGGGAAAGGTAAACTCCTCCTCCATATCCGACGCCTGGTAGGCCCTGACCCCAAAGGCGCCCAGGGTCATGAGCATCTGGGCCGTCACAAAGGCAATGGAGAATACTCCCCCTTCCTCAGCGCCGCAGATCCGGGTCACCGCCGCCAATAGGACCACTGTTGCGCCGGCATTTACGGTGCACCCCGCCATATTCCAGAAAAAAGCGCCTCTTTTTTTCATTTCACCACCTCCGTTAAGCGGGCAGTGCCCGCTGCCACCACCTACCGGTGGCGGACATCGCGTTGCGGTGTCAATCGAAACAAAAACGCGTGCGACGCGACAATGTCACCGCTAAAAACAAAGGCACATGGGCGGTTTCGGCGGAAGCCGACGATTTTTTCGAACTGAGCGGGGGCCGGCTACCGCCGGAGGATATCGCGTTGCGGTATCAATCGAGACCTATTTGCGTGCGCCGCGACAGTGTCACAAATAAAACCAAGGGCGCAGCTTGCTCGCCGCTAGGCGCGCCCCTTCCAGGGGGATATCCAAGGGGCGCACCCCTTGGATCACTTTTGCATCCTTTTCTCTCAAGAAAAGGATGGCGGGCAGTGCCCGCTGCCAAGCCGCGTTGTGGTTTCAATCGCAACAAGGTTGCGGGCATCGCGTACAGTGTCTCAAACAAGACCAAGGGCGCGTCATCCCGCCCCGATAGGGGCCCACCTGCCGGTGGGGGACATCACGCTGGCGGGCAGTGGTCGCTGCCAAATCGCGCTTATATGTCAATCGAAACAAAAACGCGTGCAACGCGGCAATGTCACCGCTAAAAACAAAGGCACATGGGCGGTTTCGGCGGAAGCCGACGATTTTTTCGAATTGAGCGGGGGACTTCCTCAGGCTTCGCCCCCGCGAATCGAGAAAAAATCGCCGCCCATACCGTTGGAAAAGCAACGCGCCCCATCAGGGGGATATCCAAGGGGCGCTCCCCTTGGATCACTTTTGCATCCTTTTCTTGAGAGAAAAGGATGTGCCCGCCCCGGCATGAGGGGCCGCCATCCACCTGCCGGTGGGGGATATCGTGCTGGCGGGCAGTGCCCGCATCCAGGTCGCGCCCCTCCCGGGGCGGATATCGCGCTTATGTGTCAATCGCAACATGGTTGCGGGCATCGCGGACAGTGGTTTTAGCTAAGCCGTGGGCGCGTCTAGCTGCCCGCTAGGGCCGCCGCCAGGCGCGCGCCGCCTTCTCATAGAGCCCGGCTTTTTTGAGCAGGGGAGCCGCCACCTTTTTTACCAACCGCTGGGGCAGGGAGAGGCGGCTGTATTTTTGCAGGACAAAGTCAAAGCCCTCCCGGCGGTATTCTTCCCAGAACTGGTCGGTTCGGGGCGGCCGGGCGGTGGGCCGCGCCAGGTTGGGCTGAAAAAACTCCTTCGCCCCCGCCCTCTCCAGGGAGAGGACAGGGGCCAGTTCCTTAAGCAGCTTTTCCCCCTTGGGAGTATTGACCAGTACCAGAGAGGCCCCCTGGCCCTGGTCCATCCGGGGATGGGTATGCTCGGCGCCCCAAAAGTCCGCCATGGTCAGATCCCCGGCCCGGTGGAGGCTGGCGCACTGGCACCGGTAACAGCCGGGGGCCAGACAAACCCCTGCCCAGAAAAGCCGGTAGAAGGGATTATCCTCCCAGCTCTCCTCCAAAATCCGGTCCCCCGCCCGGATTTTCATCCGGGTCCGGTTCCAGCCCCGGTCCTTGTTGCGAAACTCCACATCCTCTAATGGGCCGTACCGCCCTTTCAGCCGGGCCAGGTAATCCTCCCACAGCCGGGAGCTGGGGGTGCCGTGGCAGATAAAGTCGCAGAGGATGAGGCCGTCGGCGGGAACACGCCGGGCCGTCAGGAAATGGCGCAGTCCCCGGACCTGGCAGGGGGTGCCGGTGAAGAGGACGGGACGGCCCTGCTCCAAATCCTCCCGCACCCCCAAAAAGGCGTCTCCCACCCGGCTTTGGACATATTTGGAGCCCCGCATCCCATCCCGCTGCTCCGCCGTGGTCCCCCGGATATGGGCGACGGAAAAATCCCCGGCAAAGGCGGCGCCGTAGATCACACCGCCCTGGGCCAGCAGATGGTCGGACACCGCGGTAAAAAATCCGCCGGAGGAACTGTCCTTCACCACCTGGGGATTTTTGTGCTTTGCCGCGTAAAATCGTGGGAAGCCCTCCTGTCTTGGGGGCAGGGAAATGGAGCCTTTTTCGTGGATGTACTGACAGACCCGGCGGCACATGCCGCACTGGATGCATTTTTCCGGGTCAATGGATGGATACCAAAAACCCTGCCCATCCCGGAACATGGTGATGGCCGAGGTAGGGCAGACGCTTTTGCAGGCGGT
Organism: Zongyangia acetica; assembly: GCF_038739695.1. Classification (NCBI taxonomy): domain Bacteria; kingdom Bacillati; phylum Bacillota; class Clostridia; order Eubacteriales; family Oscillospiraceae; genus Zongyangia; species Zongyangia acetica. Next base: position 12,079 of record NZ_JBBEWN010000017.1, read on the forward strand.
GCAGCCGCAGCAGTCCTCTTTTTTCTCCCAGAGTTTCATGAGTTTTCTCCTCCTTGGGTGAGCCCCGCGATTTTTTTCAGATACCGGAGGGATGCTTCCCGCTCCCTTTCCAGCCTCCTTTCCACCCCGCTGTAGTCGATTTCCCGGGAAAAGCTGTCCAGCTGTCCCGGGGAGAGGATCCGCCCCTCCAGGCCCAGGGTGGAAAGCAGGTGGCCGATCCGGCCGCTGGTCTTTTGGATCGATCCTCCCGTCTCGGTGAAAAACCGCTTGTGAAACAGGATGGAAAACACCGTGCCGTGAAAGGAATCGGTGACGACAAACTCCGCGTCCCGGATCAGCCCCAGCCACTGGGCCGGGCCGGCGTCCATCCGCCACCTGGCCCGGAGGGGCCTGCCCAGAGGCAGGGAGACCACCTGGATGGGATATCCCGTTTTCTCCCCCAGCTGCCGGGCAAAATCCAGCATGGCGCTGGAAAAGCCCAGCTGATAGACCAGGATATAGGGGGTTCGGCCCGCCGGCTCCCCTGCCGCCAGGGCCTCCCACGCCTCGCCCGGCAGAAGGAGGGTGGGGTCCAGGGTGACCTGGGCCCGCCGTCCCAGAAGCTGTCCGATGATCTTGGCTCCTGATTCCTCCCGCACCGACAGGTTCTGAAATTTTTGCAGGTGCCGGCGGTAAAATTCCTCCTGGCCCGGGGGAAGGTGGGAAAAACCGAAGCTGGCCGAAAAGCTGAGCCTTGCCACGTCCGGCGGGACAAAGTCCAAGAGATAGGTGGGATCCCCTCCGTTGACCTGGCAGTTCCACACCTGGTCGCTGCCGGTGAGGAAGGCGTCGTATTCCCGGCCCAGCTGGGGCAGTTCCCGGCGGGTCACCGAGGGGCTGAGGGGCATGGTTTCTACAAAGGAGGAAAATTTTCCCCGGCGGGGCAGCCGGGCCAGATGCCCCGCCACCCCCAAAAGATAGCCGCCCGCCCCTTTGGCGGCGATCTGATCCAGGGCGTAGGGCCGGGCCAGGGCGGGGCAGCGGTAGTTGATCAGCTCCGCCTGGGCCCCGGCCTCCCTGAGCAGCTGGGTGAGAGCCCAGGCCTGCAGGGCCGCCCCGTAGTTGGAAGCGAAAAAATAGGTCAAAATTCCGATTTTCATTGGGTATCCTCCTGGCCCGCCATGGGCTCCCATCCGCCGGACTCCTCCTCCGGGGCGTAATCGGTCTCGGCCTCCAGGATCCGGAAGGAGAGGGAGCGGGTGTCCAGCGAGCCCTCTAATTCCTCGGCGGGGACAAAGGTGTGCTCCGGCAGGAAGGTCACCCGAAAGTCCTGGTCGGGGGAGGTGCGGGTCAGGGTCAGGGAATAGGTTTCCTCCTGGCCGGTGACCACAATCTCCTGCTCCCGGCCGGCGCCGTCCACGCAGGAGACGGAGAGCCGGTCAAAATGCATGGTGTCGGCCTGAAAGGTCAGCACCATCTCCCTAGCGTCGGTGGGCATCCAGATCTCCAGAGACGCCTCTTCCCCCACCCAGCGGTCCTCGTAGATATCCTTTTCTTGGATTTTGCCCCGCAGCCGTTTAGGCGCTCCGTTTTCTTTGTAGACATATCCGCTTTCATTGCGCAGCGCCAGGTCATAGCCGGAGATGTCCAGCTCCTCCTTGCTGACGATATAATCCCACTCGCTGACCCGGACGGTGGTAAAGGTGTCGTTGAGCCCCTGCAGCTGTGTCAGCTCCGGAGCCAGGTTTCCCTTTTCATCTACCCCCAGGTTGGCGGAGGTGCAGAAGTAGTAGGGAAGCTGCAGCCAGCACTCCTCCAGGGCCAAGCCCACCTTGCCGGGAGCCACCAGCAGGATATTTTCGTTGCCCGGGGTGACCTCCCCCATGAGATAGTCGTTGATCTGCCGGGCCGCCGCGTCCCGGGAGGCGAATTTCTCCCGGTATCCCGCCATGGTGGCGTACTGGAAAGCGCTTCCTATGAGGCCGTTGGCCACAAGGGCCAGACAGACCCACAGGTACAGCGCCTTGGCCTTTTTCACAAAGAGGAGGTAGCATCCCAGGATGGTGGCGATGACCGCCGCCGCCCGGATGATCTCCACCCCGCCGGCCTGGGCCAGCTTCAGGAGCAGTTCCAGGCTGGGGCAGTCGGTTCCGGCGCCGATGGGCAGCAGGAAACAGAAGGTCATCAGGGCCATAAAGACGCCGCCCAGGGCAAAAAAACGGGCGGGCGGCCGCCTGTCCCCCAGCCGGGGATACAGGGCGAAAAACAGGGCCAAAAAGGGCGCCGTCATATACCAAAGGTACCGGAAATGGAGCCGGATGCCCTGGGACTCGCTTTCATTGAGGGCCACGGTAAAGCAGAGCATCCCCACCGTGGCCAGGATGGCTCCTGCCGTCAGGATGAGCAGCTTCTTTTCCTGGGGGAGCAGCCGGCGCCACATCGCCCAGGGGAGCAGCACCACAAAAATGCCCATCAGCAGGATGATCCCCGCCAGGTAGTAGAGGGCCATGACAAAGGCCTGCAGATAGACAGAAAGGTCCGAGAGGTTTTGAAAGAGGAGGGAGAGGGCGCCCGCACTGCTGGTGGCCCCCCGGGACTGGTTGAGCAGGAAATAAATCCGGTTATAACTGAGCCAAAAAGCTATAAAGGAGCCCAAATAGGCCACGGCATTCATGAGATTCTGCCGGCGGTGTTCCCGCTCCGTCACCAGGACATAGACAAAGTAACAGGCCATCCCCGCCACCATCCCAAGCCCCATCTGCTTGCAGGAGGTCACCAGAAGGGTATAAGCGGAAAGGCCCACCATCTTGGGCACTGTAGGCGGCTTCTCCCCTGTGACAAGCAGGGTGAACAGGCAGAAAAAGCCCATGAGCAGGGGAAAGTACAAGCTTTCCTGGAAGATGCGCATGGAGACGGACAGCTCCGCCAGGCAGGAGATGACGGCGCAGAGGAAAAACGCCTTTTTCCGCTCCCCGATGATCCGGCGGGCCATGATGTAGATGGGGAAAACGGCGGCGGAAATCAGGATGCAGTTGGCCACCAATGCCGCCGTGTAGGCCGCCTGTCCGTCGGAAAACAGCAGGTTGCACAGGGCGATGACCACCGAGTAGAGCACCTCGGAATAGCTGAGGTTTAACCCCCGCAGGGCGATCTTCCCCGTCTGGGCCAGGGACTGGCCGGTCTTCCAGTGGAGCAGCTCGTCATAAAAGATGCTCCGCTCCCCAAAGCTGAGGGCGCAGACCGTCCGGAGCAGGGCCGACGCTACAAACAGCAGCACCAGGGCCAGGGTCACCCTTGTTTTCTCCTCACCGAGTTTTTCCTTCCATCCCGTCAATGAAATTCCTCCCTTCCCCTTTTTGGATGTAAAAGAGATCTTCGATTTCCTCCGCCGCCTTCCGGCAAAGAGGAGGCCGGTAGTCTTTCTGGGTGTCCCGGAGTTTTCCGGCGATCCGGCCGATGAGCCGCCGGGACGGGGCCAGAAACTGGATTTCCTCCCAAAGGCGCCGGGCGGCCGCCTGGTTTTCCTCCCGGCAACCCGGTATCATCAGCGTTATGGGGCCGCTGTAGGCCATTCGGAGGGCCCCCTCCGCCGGGGCGGAAAGGGCGATGGCGCCCAAAGCCCGGTCCTGGATCCCCTCCAGAAGGCTGTAGGCGGCGGGATCGGCCTGATCGCCATGCCGCCGGTGGTTTTTCCGCCGCCGGAAATCTCGGAGGGCCCGCTCCCCGTAAAGGCGGCGGAAGAGGGCTGTCCCATCTTTTCCCCGGGCTTCGCTGTATCCCCCAAAGAACCGGCGGAGGCTGGCGTCCTCCATGACCATCACCCCCGGATAAGCTCCGGCCAGGTTATAGACAGAGCCGTAGCGGTCCCAGTCATCCCCCAGGCGATAGAGGAGAAGGTCATAGCCGGAAAGGGAGGCCGGGTCCGTCTCCCCCGTTGGAAGGGGGAGGCATTCCACCCGGCCCAGAGCGGAAAAGGCCGCTTTTACTGTGTCCTCCCGGCCTTCCGGCGCAAAGTATCCTATCTTCATCATCTTCCTCCTCCCCTCCCGGGGCGGCGCTGTGGTTTCAATCGAGACCTATTTGCGTGCGCCGCGGACAGTGTCACAAACAAAACTCAGGGCGCGTCCTGCCCGCCGCTAGGCGCGGGCAGTGCCCGCTGCCAAGCCGCGCTGTAGTGCCATTCGCAACAAAAACGCGTGTGTCGCGGACGGTGGTTTTAATTATGCCGCGGGCGCGATTTGCTGCCCGCTAGGGCCGCGTCCTGCTCGCCGCTAGGCGCGGGGGATATCCAAGGGGGAGAGGCGGCCATGGGGCGACTGAGGCGTATTCCCAGGAGAGCTGTGTTGGAGGAAAGGACATAACTATCAAGAAAAGGCTATGCGGCAGCCAGCCGCCGCCCCCTTGGATCACTTTTGCATCCTTTTCTTGAGAGAAAAGGATGTGCCCGCCCCGGCATGAGGGGCTGCTACCACCTACCAGTGGAGGATACCGCGTTGTGGTGTCGTTCGCAACAAAAACGCGTGTGTCGCGGACGGTGGTTTTAATTATGCCGCGGGCGGCGAGTCGCCGCAGCCAAGCCGCGCTGTGGCATCATTCGCAACAAAATCGCGGGTGCCGCGGACGGTGTTGCAAACGAGACTTAAGGCGCGTCTTGCTCTCCGCAGGAGCGCCACCTGCCGGTGGGGGATATCGCACTGTGGCGCAATGGGTAACTTAGTCGCGGGTGCCGCGGGCGGCGAGTCGCCGCAGCCAAGCCGCGCTGTGGCATCATTCGCAACAAAATCGCGTGTGCCGCGGCAATGCCGCGAATGAAACTCAGGGCGCGTCATCCTGCCCCGGCAGGGGCCGCCGTTAGAGCCGTTATCACATGATCCCAGGTGATATCCATCCCTTTCAGCTTTTCCCAGGCCGCCTGGCCCATGGCCGCTGTCCTCTCCCGGTGGACGTAAAGCCCGTCCAAGGCCCGGGCCAGGGCCCGGGGTTCCGGCGGGCGGACAAACCCGGTGACCCCATCCTCCACAAAGGCCAGCGGCCCGCCGGAGTCGGTGCAGGTGAGCACTGCCTTATGGGAGGCAAAGGCCTCCGGCGTGATGTAGCCATAGTCCTCCTCCACCGGCACAAAGGCCACCGCCAGGCACCGGGCCAGGTGATGGAGCTTCTCCTCCTGGGAGATAAAGCGGTTTTCATAGGTCACCTTCTCCTGAAGCCTCCGGCCCCGGATCAGCGCCATAATCCGCTTTTCTTCCTCCCCGCTGTCCCCCCGCCCGGCCAGCAGCAGCCGCACCGGGGTGCGGGTATAGGCCATGGCCTCTACCAGCAGGGATTGGCGCTTGAGGGCGTTGACCCGGCTGGGGTAAAAGACGTAGTCCCCGTATCCTGCCAGGGAGAAGGACTCCGGCTCATCCAGGGGACAGTAAAGGGGGGTGGAGGGGATGCCGTTTGCCTCCCAAAGCCGCCGGGACACCAGGTCGCTGATGGTATAGATCGTCCCCTTTGCTCCCCCCAACGCAGCGGTATCCTCCCGGGCGATGGCCGCTCTGAGAGCCGGGGCGTCCCGGTATCCAAAGGGGGTGCCGTAGAGGTCATAGGCCTGACGGAGCTGGTGGATGATCCAATACCGCTTGTTGGGGTGGGGGATAAGATAGGCGGGAAATTTCAGGGCAATGAGCAGGTCCGCCTGCGGGATCTCCATCAGCTTTGCCGCCAGTACATTTTCCATCAGCCGGCCAGGGGGAAACTCCTGGAGGGGCAGGAGGATTTTCTCCACCGTATGGCCCCGGCGGATAAGCTCCCGGCAGAGGCTGTCGCAGAGCACCTCCGCCCCTCCCTTCACAAAGGGGATCTGGGCGTTTGCCACCGCGATTTTCATCCCATCAGCCTCCTTGCCGCTTCCCGTCCCGCCCTATCATCCCCGGGCAGGGGCAGAAGCTCTGCCCGGACATGGCAGCTTTGGGCCAGCCAGTCCGCCAGCTCCTCCCCGGCGGCGAAGATTTTCTCCGCCTCCCCAAGGCCCCGGGTAACGGCCCGCAGCCGGTACTGATCCAGGATTTCATCTCCCAGAAGAGGAAACGGCCCTGTCATCCAAACCACCTTATGGGGGTGGGGCAGCAGCACCGCTGTGAGATCCAGGGGGATGAGAAGGCCGCAGGCGTGCTCCAGATGAAACAGCCGCCGGGAAAAAAGCTGGGCAAGCTCCCCCTCCTTCCCAGGGGAAAGGGGAAGGGAGACGGCTTCGGCCGCAGCCCCTTCCGCCTCCAGCCAGCGGGCAAGGGAGGCGGCGGAGAGCGCCGGCTTTTTTCCAAAGGGGACAAATGTCTCCGCTGTCATAATCTTCATCATCTTCCTCCTTCCCTCCCGGGGCGGAATTCGCGCTGCGGTGTCAATCGCAACTCAGCTGCGGGCAACGCGGCGGTGTCGCAAATAAAGCCCAGGGCGCAACCTGCCCGCCGCTAGGCGCGGCGACTCGCCGCTGCCAGATCGCGTTTATGTGTCAATCGAGACCTATTTGCGTGAGCCGCGAACAGTGTCGCAAATAAAGCCTAGGGCGCGCCGGCTACCGCAGGAGTGTGGACGGTTTCGGCGGCAGCCGACGATTTTTTGGAACATCCCGGGGCCAGCTGTCGCTGGAGGATGTCGCGTTTATGTGTCAATCGCAACATAGTTGCGGGCAACGCGGCGGTGGTTTTGGCTAGGCCGTGAGCGCGTCATCCCGCCCCGGGAGGGGCCGTCCATACTACTGGGAAAGCAGCGAGCCCCATTAGGGGGATATCCAAGGGGCGCACCCCTTGGATCACTTTTGCATCCTTTTCTTGAGAGAAAAGGATGGCGGGCAGTGCCCGCAGCCAGATTGCGCCGGCTACCGGTGGGGGAAGTCGCGCTGTAGCGTCGTTTGTAACAAAAACGCGTGAGACGCGACAGTGTCACCGATAAAACTTAGAGCGCGTCTTGCCCTCCGCTAGGAGGAGGTAGCGGTTTTTGATCCGCAGGGCCAGAGAGCCCACCAGGGGAATCCTTTTAATGGCCTTCCGCATCCGGAAGGCGGCAGGGGCCAGCCACCGGACCGGCCCCCGAGCCGCTACCAGGATCTCTTCCAGAGTTTCCTCCGAAGTCAGCCCCGGCTGGGCCTCCTCCAAAAGGGCGCCGTCAAGACCCGCCGCCTCCTCTGCTTCCAGGGGGATATTCAGCTCATGGCGGAACACCCCCGCCGCATACCGCCGGTCCGGCCCGGGCATCTGAGAAACGTCCATCCCATCACCTCCCCTGTCCCCATCCAGGCTCTTGGGCGCTGGCCAGGTAGGCGCCGATGACGGTCTGGGCGGGGCCGTCCATCCGGACAAGGCCCCCGTCAATCCAGATAGCCCGGGGACACAGGCGGGCCACGTCCTCCATACTGTGGGAGACAAGGACAATGGTGGTCCCCTCCCTTTTTAGCTGCTCCATCTTTGCAAAGCACCTGCGCTGGAAGGCGGCGTCCCCCACCGCCAGGATCTCGTCGATGAGCAGCACCTGAGCCGACACGTGGATGGCTACGGCAAAGGCCAGCCGGGCATACATGCCGGAGGAATAGGTTCGCACCGGGACGTCCATATAGTCCTCCAGTCCCGAAAAGGCGATGATATCCGAAAGCCGTTCATCAATCTTTTTCTTCTGCAAGCCAAAGATGGAGGCGTTGACATAGATGTTCTCCCTGCCGGTCATGTCCGGGTGAAAGCCCGCTCCCAGCTCTATGAGGCTGGATACCTTGCCCTGGATATCCACCTCTCCCCGGTCCGGATAGATGATCCGGGTGAGAATTTTGAGCAGGGTGGATTTGCCGGAGCCATTTCGCCCGATGAGGGCCACCGCCTCCCCTGGGGATACGGTGAAGCTGATATCCTTTAAGACCTGCCGCCGGTCATAGGCGTTGCGTTTTAAAAAGAGAAGCTTTTCCTTTAAGGAGCTCCCCTTGTCGGGGTAGACCTTAAAGGACTTCTCCAGGTGGCTGACCACAATAGCGTCTTTTTTCATCACAACTCCTCCGCAAAACTACGCTGCAACCGCTGAAACAGCCATCCTCCCCCCAAGCAGAGGAGAAGGCCCAGGCCAAAGGGCCAGAGCAGGTGGGAGATATCCGGCAGCCTCTGGTAATAGAGCAGATCCCGGTAGGCCTCCACCAGCCCGGTTATAGGGTTGAGGGAAAGGGCCCACCGCCAGCCCTCCGGCACCATGTCGGGGGTGTAGACAATGGGGGTGGCGTAAAACCAGGCCATCATCAGGATCTCCAGCATGTGCCGCAGGTCCCGGAGATAGACGTTCAGGGCGCTGAAGATGAGCAAAAAGCCCAGGACCAGCAGATACTCAAGGGCCATAATCCCCGGCAGCAGCAGGCAGCAGGCGCTGAGCCCTATGCCGGAAAACAGCACCGCCCCCAGCACCACCGCCATGGAAAGGCAGAGGTTGACAAAGCCTGCCGTCACCGTGCTCAGGGGGATGACCATCCGGGGAAAATAGATTTTCTTGACCAGGTTGGCGCTTTCCACCACGCAGTTTGCCCCGCCGCCCAGACAGGTGGACAGGAAAAACCAGGGGATAAAGGCGACAAACAGATAAATGTAGTATTTGTCCACATCCACCCGCATAATGCTGGAAAATGCCACCGAATAGACCGCCAGCTGCAAAAGGGGATTGACAAAGGCCCAGAGAAAGCCCAGGACCGAGCCTTTATACCGGGTGACCAGCTCCTTGCGGACCATGGTGGCCAGCATGGTTCGGTAGTCAAAAAGTTCTCTTATCAGCCCCATAGGCCACCATCCTTTTGCCGTCTTATCCTTCCCGGCCGCCGGACGCCGTCTCCCCTGCTGCCAGCTTCAGGTCGGTTTCCACCATCCGCCGGACCATCTCCTCAAAGGAGATCTCCCGTTTCCAGGAAAGCTGCTCCTCCGCCTTGGTGGGATCCCCCAGCAGCACCTCTACCTCCGCCGGACGGAAAAACTGGGGGCTGACCCGGACCACTGTTTTTCCGGTGGCTTCATCCACGCCGGTTTCCTCCACCCCTTGGCCCTGCCATGCCACCTGGATGCCGGCGGCGTCAAAGGCGGCCTGGGCAAACTGGCGGACGGTCCGGGTCTCTCCCGAGGCGATGACATAGTCATCCGGCCGCTCCCCTTGGAGCATCAGCCACATGGCCCGGACATAGTCGGCGGCATGGCCCCAATCCCGCTGGGCATCCAGATTCCCCAGCTCCACACAGGGGAGAAGCCCCAGCTTGATCCGGGCCGCGGCGTTGGTGATCTTCCGGGTGACAAATTCTAAGCCTCTCCGCTCGCTCTCATGGTTAAAGAGGATGCCGCAGCAGCCGAAAAGGCCGTAGCTTTCCCGGTAGTTTTTGGTGATCCAGTGGCCGTAGACCTTGGCCACCCCATAGGGGCTCCGGGGATAGAAGGGGGTGGTCTCCCGCTGGGGCATCTCCTGGACCAGGCCGAACATTTCACTGGTGGAGGCCTGGTAGAACCGGGCTTCCGGCCGGACCCGCCGGATGGCCTCCAGCAGGTTTGTCACCCCCAAGGCGTCGATTTCCGCCGTGGCAATGGGCTGCTCCCAGCTGGTGCCCACAAAGGACTGGGCCGCCAGGTTGTAGACCTCATCAGCCTGGGATACATCCATGGCCTTTTGCAGGGAGGCAAGATCAGTCATATCCCCATAGACCAGATGGATTTTGTCCTTTATATGCTCTACATTGCCATAGTCCACCACGCTTTTTCTCCGCATGATGCCATAGACTTCATATCCTTTTTCCAGGAGCAGCTCCGCCAAATAGGAACCGTCCTGGCCGGTAATCCCGGTGATCAGTGCGTGTTTCATACTATTTCTCCTTTCCTTAGCGCCTGCCGGCGGGGAAGACGCGGACCTGCGGTCAGCAAGTCGCGCCCTAGGTCTCGTTTGAAACTTTGCCGCGTCACACGCGAATAGGTCACTGCCAGCGCCTATCCGCGATATCCTCCAGCGGTAGCTGGGCCCCTTCCGGGGCGGGATGACGCGCCCTCGGCCTAGTTAATGACACTGCCGCGGGCCACGCGACTAAGTTACCCATTGCGCCGCAACGCGGCTTGGCTGCGGGCACTGCCCGCCCAGCGCGGTGTCCCCCACCGGTAGGTGAATAGCGGCCCCTCATGCCGGGGCGGGCACATCCTTTTCTCCCAAGAAAAGGATGCAAAAGTGATCCAAGGGGAGCGCCCCTTGGATATCCCCCTGATGAGGCTCGCTGCTTTCTCTGCGGTATGGGCGGCGATTTTTCTCCCAATCCCGGGGGCTAACACCACTGGATTCCCCCGAGATGTTCCGAAAAATCGTCGGCTTCCGCCGAAACCGCCCACACTCCAGCGGTAGCTGGCGCGCCCTGGGCTTTATTTGCGACACTGTTCGCGTTGCCCGCGGCCCCTACCGGGGCAGGCAGGTCGCGCCCTAGGTTTTATTTGAAACTTTGCCGCGTCACACGCATTTTTGTTGCGCACAGCGCCACAGCGCGATGTCCTCCACCGGGAGGTGGCGCTCCTGCAGAGAGCAAGACGCGCTCTTGGTTTTATTTGCGACATTGCCGCGTAGCCCGCGAATAGGTCACTGCCAGCGCCTATCCGCGTCTTGTCAGCGGCGACTCGCCGCCCGGCGGTAGGTGGGGCTAGAGGTATTGGGCGCGGCCCTGGGCCCTGAGGTTTTCCAACACCCGTTTCATCTCCCCGGTGCTGTCCTTGTCGCAGAGGAGGAGGGCGTCGCCGGTATCCACCGCAATCATCCCCCGCACCCCTACCAGGGCCATCAGCTTTTCACCGCCCTGGATGATGCTGTTGTGGGTTTCCACGGTGATCACGTTGCCGGAAATCACATTGCCCATCTCGTCTTGGGGGTTGATCCGGTCCAAGGCCAGCCAGGAGCCCACATCGTCCCAGCCAAAGGCGCCGGGGAGGATGTAGATATCTTTGGCCTTTTCCATGACGCCGTAATCAATGGATGTGCTGGGCATCCGAAAAAATTCCCGCTCCAGGACCTTCTCCTCCTCGGCGGTGCCCATGGCGGCCTCCACCTTCTCCAGCCCCTCATAAATGTGGGGAAGATAGGCCCGGATGTTTTCCAGGATAGCCGACGCCTTCCACAGGAAGATGCCGCTGTTCCAAAGGTACTGCTCCGACTCCAGATAGGCTTTGGCGGTGGCCCGGTCCGGTTTTTCCACAAACCGGTCCACGGCAAAGGCCTTCCCCTTCATCCGGATGCTGTCAAACTGGACATATCCGTAGCCTGTCTCGGGATGGCTGGGGGTAATGCCGATGGTGACCAGGTTCCGCCCCTCCTCCGCCACCTGGCATCCCTCCCGGAGGGTGGCCAGGAAGATGGCGTTATATTTGATCAGATGGTCGGAGGGCAGGACGATCATCACCGCGTCCCCATACCTGCGCCGGATATGGGCGGCGGCCCATCCGATACAGGGGGCGGTGTTCCGCCCTACCGGCTCGCAGAGGATGTTCTCCTCCGGAATCTGAGGCAGCTGCCCCCGTACCAGCTCCTTGTAATCCCGGTTGGCGGCAATATAGATGTTCTCCGGCTCCACCATGGGCAAAATCCGCTCCACCGTGTGCTGGATCATGGTCTTGCCGTCCTCTGTCAGGCAGAGAAACTGTTTGGGATGGCTTTTCCGGCTTTTGGGCCAGAACCGCTCCCCCCGTCCTCCCGCCATAATCAAGGCTGTTTTCTTCATAAAAAACCTCCCCACGGCCTCCAAAAGCTGAAGGCGCAGATTTCCTCGTGATTTTTCCTGAAATTGCTGTCCATACTATGACTATCATGCCCATAGCATCCGAAAAAATTGCAGCGCCTTCGTTTTTTCTCAAGCGGAGGGGAAAGGAGCCCCCATGAACCCCATAGAAACCTACCACCGGTGGAAAAATATTCCGGACCCACGCCTTGCCCGGGAGTTAGCAGAAATCGAAAAGGATCCCCGCCAGATCGCGGAGCGCTTTGGAGCGCCTCTGTCCTTTGGCACCGGCGGCCTGCGGGGGCTGATGGGCGCCGGGGAAAACCGGATGAACATCTACACCGTGGCCCGCGCCACCCAGGGCTATGCCCGGTATCTCCGCTCCCGCTTTTCCCAGCCGGCGGTGGCCATTGCCTACGACAGCCGCCTCCTTTCCCAGGAGTTTGCCCAGACCGCCGCCCAGGTGCTGGCCGCCAACGGGATCCAGGCCTATCTCTTTTCGGAGATCATGCCCACCCCCATCCTTTCCTTCACCGTGCGCCACCTGGGCCTTTCCGGCGGCATCGTCATCACCGCCAGCCACAATCCGGCCCCCTACAACGGCTATAAGATCTACGGCCCCGACGGCGGCCAGATCACCCAGGAGGCCGCCCGGGACATCAAAGCGCAGATCGATGAGGTGGATCTCCTCCGGGGCATCCGCCGCGTCTCTTTGGAGCAGGGGAAGGCCGACGGACGCATCGCCTTTCTGGGCCGGGAGGTCACCGATGCCTATCTGGGCGCGGTCCTATCCCAGTCCCTGCTGCCGCCCCAGCGGGGAAGGGGGGTGCCCATTGTCTACAGCCCCCTTCACGGCGCCGGGTTTTCCTGGGTGACCCAGGCCCTGGGCCGGGCCAGCTTTGACCAGGTGACGGTGGTCCCCTCCCAGGCAGGGCCGGACGGGAACTTTCCCACCTGTCCCAAACCCAATCCGGAGGAGGCCCAGGCCATGGAGGAGGGGATCCGCTGGGCCAGGAAGCTGGGGGCGGATCTGGTTATCGCCACCGATCCCGACTGCGACCGGGTGGGCGCCGCCGTCCGGCAGGGGGCGGATTTCCTCCTGCTCAGCGGCAATCAGGTGGGGGCGCTGCTTTTAGACTTCCTCTGCCGCCGCCGGCAGGAGATGGGCGCCATGCCAGAGCGTCCGGTGGCCATGAAAACCATTGTCACCACCGAGATGGCCCAGGCCATCTGCGACGGATACGGGGTGCGGCTGCAAAACGTCCTCACCGGCTTTAAATACATCGGGGAGCAGCTGAGCCTTTTAGAGGGCCGAGGAGAAGAGGACCGCTTTCTCTTTGGCATGGAGGAAAGCTGCGGCTATCTGACCGGCACCGCCGTCCGGGATAAGGACGGGGTGCTGGGAAGCCTCCTGATCTGCCAGATGTTCTGCGACTACCGTGGCCGGGGCATGACCCTCATGGACGGCCTTGCGGAACTCTCCGCCCGCTTTGGCGCTTTTGTGGATACCCAGCAGACCATGGCCTTTGAGGGGGCAGAGGGGGCCGGGCAGATGGAGCGGCTTATGGATGCCCTCCGCCAACATCCGCCGGATATCCTCTGCGGCCGGCGGATTCTTTGGAACGCCGACTACAAAGCCGGCGTCCGCCGCACTGCCGCCGGGGAAAAATCCCCCACCGGGCTGCCCTCTTCTAACGTGATGCGGTTTTGCTATGAAGGGGGCGTGACCGTCACCGTCCGGCCCTCGGGAACCGAGCCAAAGCTGAAGATTTACTACTCCCTCCGGGGGGATAGCCTCGCCGAAGCCCAGGCGCTGGAGGCGCGGTGCCGCGCCGCTTTCGGAAACATCCTCGCGCGCCTAGCGGCGGGCAGGACGCGGCCCTAGCGGGCAGCAAGACGCGCTCTGGCTTCTGTTTGCGACACTGCCGCGGCACCCGCGATTTTGTTGCGGACGACGCCACAACGCGGCTTGGGAGCGGGCACTGCCCGCCAGCGCGGTGTCTCCCACCGGCAGGTGGTTCTGCGCTCATGCCGCGCAGGCACATCCTTTTCTCTCAAGAAAAGGATGCAAAAGTGATCCAAGGGGAGCTCCCCTTGGATATCCCCCTAATGAAGCTCGCTGCTTTCCCGGCAGTATGGGCAGCGATTTTTCCTCGATTCGCGGGGGCGAGGCCTGAGGGAGTCCCCCGCTCAATTCGAAAAAATCGTCGGCTGCCGCCGAAACTGCCCACGCTCCTAGCGGAGAGCAAGATGCGCTCTAGGTTTCATTTGAGACATTGTCCGCGATGCCCGCAATTACGTTGCGATTGACACATAAACGCGACTTGGCTGCGGGCACTGCCCGCCAGCGCGGTGTCCCCCACCGGCAGGTGGTTCTGCGCTCATGCCGCGGACCTGCGGTTGGCAGGTCGCGCCTTGAGTTCTGTTTGTAACACTGCCGCGACACACGCGATTTTGTTGCGATTGACACAACAGCGCGGCTTGGCTGCGGCGGCTCGCCGCCATCCTTTTCTCTCAAGAAAAGGATGCAAAAGTGATCCAAGGGGAGCCCCCCTTGGATATCCCCCTAATGAGGCTCGCTGCTTTCCCACCAGTATGGGCAGCGATTTTTCCTCGATTCGCGGGGGCGAGGCCTGAGGGAGTCCCCCGCTCAATTCGAAAAAATCGTCGGCTTCCGCCGAAACCGCCCACGCTCCTAGCGGGCAGCAAGACGCGCTCTAGGTTTCATTTGAGACATTGTCCGCGATGCCCGCAATTACGTTGCGATTGACACATAAACGCGGTTTGGCTGCGGGCACTGCCCGCGAGGAGGAGAAAGATGAAGGTAGCTTTGGAATTACAGCCCTGCTGCGGGATGCGCAGCGGCATTGGCGCCTATACCCTGGAGCTTATCCGCAGGCTGACCCAGCAGCCGGACATATCGTTTCAAGGGAACCTGTTTAATTTTCTCTCCCGCAGCCAGGGCGGGGAGGTGACAGAGGGGCTCTCCTTTCCTATCCGGGAAAGCCGGATCCTGCCCTATGGGGTCTACCGGCGGGTCTGGAAAGCCCTGCCCTTTTCTTATGTCCGCCTGTTTGGGCCGGCGGACATCACCCACTTTTTTAACTACATCGTCCCGCCCAGGGTCGGGGGCAGGGTGGTGGACACGGTCTATGACCTCTCCTATCTCTATTACCCCGAAACCCTGGAGCCCAAAAACCTGCGCCGGATCCAGAGGGGCATCGGCTACAGTGTGGAGCGCAGCGACCGGATTGTCACCATCTCCCGCAGCGCAAAGGAAGAAATTCTGGGGGAATTTCATCTGCCGCCGGAGCGGGTGGCCGTCATCCCGCCCTCCTTTGACACCCCCAGGCCAAAGGGAAACTTCACTCCCCTCCGGGAAAAATGGGGAATCGGGGAAAAATACCTCCTCTTTCTGGGGAACCTGGAGCCTCGGAAAAACCTCATCCGGCTCATGGAGGCCTTTGCCCTGCTCAAAAGGGAGGCGGGGATCCCCCACCAGCTGGTCCTGGCCGGAGGTCTGGGCTGGCGGTATAACGGCATCCTGGCAGCGCCCGGGCGGCTGGGGTTGGAAGGCCAGGTGATCTTCACCGGCTTTGTCTCCGCCCAGGAGAAAGCGGAGCTTTACGCCCATGCCGACGTCTTTGTCTTTCCCAGCCTTTATGAGGGGTTCGGCATCCCCATTCTGGAGGCTTTGAGCCTGGGGACGCCGGTGGTCTGCTCGGAAACCTCCTCCATGCCCGAGGCCGGGGGAGAGGGGGCGCTGCTCATCGACCCTTTGGATACAGAGGAAATCGCCCAGGGGATCTATACCCTTTTGACCGACCAAGACCTTCGGCGGCGGAAGATAGAAGCGGGGCTTCAGCATGCCGCCGGGTTTTCCTGGGAGGCCTCGGCGGCAAAGCTTCTGGCGCTTTACCGGGAGATGATGTCATAGAAAGAACAGGAGGGGGAAATTCCCCCTCCTGTTCTTTCTATGGGGCCGGACCTGCCCGCCTACCGGCGGGGAAGACGCGGCCACGGCCTAGCAAAAACCACTGTCGTGTCGCCCGCGCGCCTACCGGCGGGGATGACGCGCACTTGTTTTTTATTTAAGACATCGTTCGCGTCTCACGCGATTTTGTTACCCATTGCGCCACAGCGCGCCCCTTGTTGCGGGCAGGTCGCGCCCTGCGTTTTATTCGAGATACTGTCGCGTCGCCCGCGCGCCTACCGGCGGGGATGACGCGCACTTGTTTTTATTTAAGACATCGTTCGCGTCTCACGCGATTTTGTTACCCATTGCGCCACAGCGCGCCCCTTGCGGCGGGGATGACGCGCACTAGATCTTGTTTAAAACCTTATTGCGAAGCACGCGAACAGGCCGCAGTTAGCGCCACAGCGCGACTTCCTCCGCCGGCAGGTGGCGCGGTCTGCTGCGGCGACTCGCCGCCCACCGGTAGGTGGCGGTCATGGCAGCTGTTCCAAAAGCTCCGCCAAAGCTTTCGCTGATCTTTCCCAGGAAAAACGGGCCGCGTTTTCATACCCCGCCTGCCGCAGCTGATTTCCCAGGGCGGGGTCGGTGAGAAGCCGGTGGATCTGATGGCAGATGTCCTCTGGATCCATAGGGTCTACATAAAGGGCGCCCCTCCCCGCCACCTGGGGCAGTGCGGAGGTGCCGGAGCAGATCACCGGGGCGCCGCACTGCTGGGCTTCGATGACCGGGATGCCGAACCCCTCATAAAGGCTGGGGAATAAAAACGCCTCTGCCATGGAATAGAGGGCCCCCAGATCCTCCCTCGCCACATAGCCGGGGAAAAGGACATCCTCCCGGCAGCGGATGGCGGCAAGGGCCTTCTCTCTGTCAAACTTCCAGCCCTGCTCCCCGGCGATGACAAGCTTCCAGCCCGCTCCGGCCGGCCGGGATTTCAGCAGGTCAAAGGCCTCCATAAGCCGGGTCAGGTTCTTGCGGGGGTTAAAGTTCCCCACAAAGAGAAGATAACGCTCCGGCAGGCCGTATCTTTCCCGGACAGCCTCCAGCGTTTTTTCATCCTCGACCCGTCGCAGGGCCGGGTCGGCGGCGCAGGGGATAACGTGGATTTTTTCCGCCGGGATGGCCAAGAGCCTTGTCATCTCCTCTTTGGTAAAGGGGGAGATGGCCCCGTAGCAGACCGCCCGCTTTCGCAGCAGACGGTACTGGAGCCGCCAGTACCAGACCCGGGAGGCACGGTAGACCTCCCCCATCCGGAAGAGGGCCAGATCGGTGACCACCGGCATTACCTGGCAGCTTGGGGGCAGCAGCAGGGGGATCTTGGAATCGGTGGTGAGGTAAAGGCAGTTTTTGCAGTAGCGCCGCCCCATCCAAAGGGACTCATACAGCCCCCGGAGGAGGGCCCGCCCCTTCTTTACCGGGATCCGGATCTGGCGGGCCTGACCCTGGGGGAAGGGCGGGCTGTCGGCGGAGAGAAGCACCGCCGCCTCCCGGCCGGGATGCTGGGCCAGCCGTCCAAACAGCTCATAAATCAGGATGCCGATACCGCTGCTTTTCTCCTGGTACTGGGTGGCGCTGATGACAAGACGCTTCTTCATGGCCCCATCCCCTCCCACCGCCGGACGGCCTCCTCATAGACCCCCATGATCTTGGGAAAGGCCTGGTCCAAGCTGTACTGCCGCGCCATCTCCCGGCCCCGGCGGCCCATCTGAACCGCCTCCTGCCGGTGGGTATAGAGCCACCGAAGGGCCAGGGCGCATCCCTTCCGGTTGTCCAGGGGGAAGAGCAGGCCGTTTTTCCCGGAGGAGATCAGCTCCTGATGGCCCTTGACGTCGCTTGCCGCCACTGGCAGGGAGGAGGCCATGGCCTCCATGAGATGAAAGGGCAGCCCCTCCCGGCGGCTTGCGGAGACGGCGCAGTCACAGGCGGCATAAAGCCCCGGCATGTCCTCCACAAAGCCGGGGAAGAGCACCCTTTTTCCCAGGGAAAGCTCCCCGGCAAGGGCGCGGCAGCGCTGGAGAAGGTCGCCCTGGCCCGCCAGGATAAGCTTTGCCCCCGGCATCTCCGGGGCGGCCTTAGCAAAGGCCCGAAGGAGGGCCTCCTGATTCTTCCGGGGGGAAAATTCGGCGGCGCAGACAAAGACAAAATTCTCCGGGGAAAGCCCCCACCTTTCCCGGAGCCGGGATCTTTCCTCCGGCGGCCGGTTGACATGAAACCGCTCCAGGTCCACCCCCATGCCGGGGATGAATACAGGCTCCCGCCGGGCCAGGCGGTATTTCCGGCAGAGCCTTTCATCCTCCCGGTTCATGACCATGGCCACGTCGGTGAGGGGGGCCAGCAGCATCTCCGGCAGAAGGTAGGGCCATCTTCCCATCCCGTCCTCCTCCCCAAAAAGGTAGCCGTGGACGGTATGGACCACCAAAGGACGGCGCTTCATCCCCACAAGGGCCGCCCGCGCCACCCCGGAGGCCAGGGCGGTATGGGTACTCAGCAGAGAGAACCCCTCCCGGCGGATCAGGCGGCGGGCGGCCAGGATGGCGGTAAGGTTTTGGGGGCTTGTCAGCTTCTTTTTCATGGGCAGGGTGACCACCGTGTGGGCATAGGGCACCTTTCCCACATCCGACGCCGCCGCCCAGACCTCATAGCCCATCTCCCCGAAGGCCTTGAGATAGGGCAGGTGGAAGTTGCGCAGGTGGGAGAGGGTGGAGGCGCAAAAAAGCACCTTTTTCTTCACAGAATCCCCCTCCTTTCTCCCCAAAGCCGCCGGCTCTGCCGCTGTAAAATCCACCGTCCCTGCGGACGGTAAAATCCTTCCCTTACAGCATGTCCCTTTTCCCGCCTTTCTATGCTCTCCAGCGGTATTTTCTTACCCTTTCCCAGACGTACAACATCTTGTCCTTTTTCACAAGAAACGGTAGTGGAAATTTGCTGTTGCGCCGAAATATGAAAGGGAAATGTTTTTACAATTGCACAAATAATACATGCATCTTATAACGAAATTATTTATTGGTTTTTCTGAAATATTCGCGGCCGGAGGGGAGGAAAGGTAGCTGTAGCCGTGAGAAAATCCGTATGATCCCGCCGCCAAAGGGCGGCATAAAAACCTGGGCTGTACCCTTGGGGGACAGCTTGCGAGAAGAAGGAGATTTTTCTATGAAACAACGACACGGGGCCTCTCGCCTGGGCGGACTGCTCAAACGCCGCCTGCTCCCGGCGATCCTGTCCCTTTCCATGGCCGTTTCCCTGGTCATGCCCGGCGTCGCTGCGGCGGCCGGCGGCTTTGAAACCAATCTGACCAACCTCCACGGCCTTTCCGGCACCTGGACGGCTGAGGATGACGGTTTCCACGGCGCCTCCGCCGGCGGGGACAACTTTGCCATCGCCGACGATGTGGTGGGGGCCGACGACCTGTTTATCTATGAGGCGGACATCACCTCCGACATCACCAACCCGGATTTCAACGCCTCCCTCATCTATGGGCTGAAAAATCCCAGCACCCCCAGCGAGCGCTTTTATAATTTCGGCGTCATGCCGGGGAGCAACCAATACATCCGTTTTGACCAAACCAACGGCGCTCCCCTCAGCGGCGTGCAGACCGGCGCTATTGAGGAGAAGGACACCTATCATGTAAAGATTGTCCGCAACAGCCAGACCGAGTTTGAGTTCTTCATCGACGATACCCCTGTCTATAAAACCACCCACGACAATTTCGAGGGCGGCTATGTGGGCATGATGACCAACGATAAAGGCGTTTGGCAGAATGTGAAGCTGACCATCACCGGTTCCACCCAGGGTTTTGTCTCCAACCTGACCGGCTGGACCGCCCAGAGCGGCACCTGGACCGAGACCCCGCAGGGTTATGCTTCCGACTGCGCGGGCAACTGCTTCCTGCTCTCGGATAAGGCCCTTTCCGGCGACGCCCTCTTCACCTATGAGGTGGACATGACCCCGGAGAGCAACAACAACGGCCTTGCCTTCGGCGTCAAGGATCCCCAG
This sequence comes from Zongyangia acetica, assembly GCF_038739695.1. Classification (NCBI taxonomy): domain Bacteria; kingdom Bacillati; phylum Bacillota; class Clostridia; order Eubacteriales; family Oscillospiraceae; genus Zongyangia; species Zongyangia acetica. The sequence continues at coordinate 31,746 of NZ_JBBEWN010000017.1, forward strand.
AACCCCACCGCCCGCTGGTACTGCTTCAGCGTGGAGGGGGACAATATCCTGATCTTTAACCAGACCGACGGCAACCCTGGGGACAGCCTGCGGGTCATCCCTCTCACCGAGGAGGAGAAGGGGATGGATACCTACCATCTCAAGGTGGTGCGCAAGGACGCTTCCTCCTTCGAGTACTACCTCGGGGAGCGGCTGGTGCAAACCGAAACCTACGCAGCCTATGAGGGCGGCACCTTCGGAGTGCTCTCCACCGGAAAAGCTGTGTTCCAGAACGCGGGCCTCACCGAGGAAGGCACCTCCATCGCAGGCTTTACATCCAACCTCTCCGGCTGGCACGGGGTTTCCGGCACCTGGAACTTCACCCAGGACGGCTATGAAGGCAACTGCGCCGGCAACCAGTTCGCCATGTCCGGCAAGGAGATCGGCGACGACGTCCTCTTTGTTTACGAGGCGGATATGACCCCCAAGACCAATGCCTCCGGCATCGTCTTTGGCGTCCAGAATCCCGACGACCCCGTCACCCGCTGGTACTGCTTCAATGTGGAGCGCACCGCTGACGGCGGCTCCAACACCATGCTCTTCGATCAGACCAACGGAACCCCCAACGTCCTGCGGGCCGAGCCTCTCACCGAGGAGGAGAAGGCCAAGGATACCTACCACATGAAGGTGGTGCGGGAAGGGGAGACCACCTTTAAATTCTACCTGGACGACAGGGAAGTCCTTGTCCAGGATTTTGCCGGCTTCGAGGGCGGCTACTTCGGCGTCATGAGCACCGGAGGCGGCATCTTTAACAACGTCAACTTCACCGAGACCGGCAAGGTTGCCGGGGAAGGCTTTGTCACCAATCTCTCCGGCTGGAGAGGCGTCAGCGGCACCTGGAGTGAGACCGAGGACGGTTACAAAGGCTCCGGCGCCGGCAATGTCTTTGCCATGTCCACCAAGGCGGTCAACTCCCACGATCCCTTCACCTTTGAGGCGGACATGGAGCTGCCCCTGGAAGAAACCGCCGGCGGCATCACCTTCGGCGTCAAGGATCCCCAGAACCCCTCCGGCAAATGGTTCTGCATCAATGTGGACCGGGGCGGTCCTCTTTCCCGGATCTTTGCCCAGACCAACGGCAATCCCGACTTTATCCATGACTTCCCCCTCACCGATGATGAGAAGGTCCAAACCACCTTCCATCTCAAGGTCGTCCGGGAGGTGGAGGACGGCCCGGTGAAATTCTACCTGGGCGACCGGCTCCTGCTGGAAAAAGAGCTGACCACCTTTGAGGGCGGCTACTTCGGCGTTATGTCCTGCAATTCCACCGTCACCTTTAACCATGTCTATTACACCATCAACGGCTCCGACGCCGCCTTCTCCTCCAACCTCACCGGCTGGCGGGGCGTCAACGGCACCTGGACCACAGAGGCCGGCGGATTCCAGGGCGTTTCCACCGGCGGCAATACCTGGGCCATTGCCGAGGACTTTGAGATTGACGGCAACACCTCCTTTATCTTTGAAGGGGATATGGAGCTCAGCGCCGGCAACCACGCCGGCGGCCTCATCTTCGGCGTCAAGGATCCGGACAACCCAGCCGGCTATCCCAGCCAGTGGTACTGCATCATGGCGGCCAAAGGCGACGGCAACTTTATGGCCTTTGCCCATAAGGATAATTCTCCCCAATTTATCGAAACCGCCGGCCTTTCCGACGGGGATAAGACCACCGAAATTTACCATCTGCGGGTAGAATATCTGGAGTCGAAGACCGCCAACTTCTACATCAACGGCACCCTTTATAAATCCATCTCCCTGCCAAACTTCGAGGGCGGCTATTTCGGCGTCATGGTGTCCGGTCCCACCACCGCCACCTTTGACAATATCAACTACTATCCCGCTGTAACACCTAAGCTGGAGGGACTGGAGCTGGTTGGCGCTGAGATGGACAAACCTTTTGACCCGGCGGAGCATTCCTACTGGGCCGAGGTGGATCACAGCGTCAGCTCTGTCAAGGTAAAGACCGACTTTGACGACACCCTTTACAGCGTCACCGTCGGCGAGCAGCAGGCCGCCCCGGGAGAGGAAGTTTCCGTCAACCTGGCTGATGGCCTCAACACCGTCCGGGTGGTGGTCCGGGATCCCGGTTCCGATCTCTCCGACACCTACACCATCAACGTCACCCGGCAGCCGGATCCGGACACCCTCTATCACGAGACGGCCCGGCCCCAGCTCCACTTCACCCCCTATATGTATCAGATGAACGACCCCAACGGCCTGTTCTATGACGACGTAACGGGGCTTTATCACCTCTTCTTCCAGTGCAACCGGCCCTTTGACACCGGTGTAGAAGGGCTTTCCGGCACCACCAGCTGGGGACATGCCATCTCCAAGGACATGATCAACTGGCGGGAGCTGCCCCTGGCTATCACCCCGGATGAGTTTGGCATGGCCTGGTCCGGCTCAGCGGTCATTGACCGGTACAACACCTCCGGGCTCTTTGAAGAAGATCCTTCCAAGCCTAACTACACGCCTCCCGGCTCCCGGATTGTGGCCTTCTACGCCAATGTAGGCGGCGAATATGGCTATACCAAGGAGAGCATGGCTTATTCCATCGACGGCGGCCAGACCTTCATCAAATATGAGGGCAACCCGGTGGTCAAAAACCCGGGCGACATCTATGGCGGCGGCCTGCGGGACCCCAAAGTCTTCTGGTATGAAAGCGAAGATCTGGAGAATGGCGGCATTTGGGTCATGGTGACGGTAGGCAACCTGAATATCTTCACTTCGCCCAACCTCATTGACTGGAAATTCTGCGGACGGCCCCAGATCAACGGCCAGGTCTTTGATTCCGAGTGCCCCGACCTCTACCCCCTGCCGGTGGACGGCGATCCTGACAATGTGAAATGGGTTTACACCGGCGGCGGTATCTTCTATATTCTGGGACATATGGAGGTAACCGGTCCCGACTCTGTCATGTTTGTCCCTGAAACCGACAAAATTTATGCCCTCAACGGCATTGCCGACCAGGGCCCGGGCAATCCGGCTCCTGAGACCTATGCCACCCAGACCTTCCACAACGAGAAGCTGGGCCGCACCATCTCCATCAGCTGGCTGCGGGATCCCTCTACCCAGTGGAAGGATAAAAACTGGAACTCCGCCCAGTCCCTGCCCATGGAGCACAGCCTCCACACGGTGGACGGCCAGGTGAAGCTCTTCAGCTACCCCGCCGAGGAGGTCAACTCCATGCGGGATGAAAAGATCCTAGACCTCAAAGACATCCAGGTGGACGAGAACAGCGAAAACGTCCTGAAGGATATCCAGGCGACCCTCTGCGATATGGACGCCACCATCACCCTGGGCACCGCCACCCAGGTGGGCTTTAAGCTGCGCACCGGGGAGGCCGGCGGCGGCCAGGAGCTTGTCATCACCTACAACCGTGAGGATGGCAAGCTCTATGTAGACAAGACCAAGACCGGCGGCGGCAGCTATCTGGGTGTCTACGAGCCCGACCTGACCCTGATGGAAGGCGATCAGATCAATCTGCGGATGATTCTGGATCAGATCTGCTTTGACGTCTACGGAAACTACGGTGAGGCCGCTGTAGCAGGTCTCATCTACACCGAGTTTGAGAACGCCGGTATGGAGTTCTTTACAAACGGCACCGCTACCATCGATTCTTTGGAGATCTACTCCATGAAGCAGATGGATCGGACCACCGATTTCCCAGATCCTGTCGTTCCCACTGAGCTGAGTGATCTGGAACTCTCCAACGGCACCTTGGCTCCTGTCTTTGACAAGGATACTCTGAACTACACCGCCACTGTGGCAAACTCCGTCTCCTCTGTCAAGGTCATGCCTACCTACACCGGTGACACCGCTGTCACCGTCAACGGCAAGGACGTCGCATCCGGTTCCTACTCCGAGGACATCGCCCTGGAGGTTGGACCTAATGCTATTACCGTAGCAGCAGGAGACAAGACCTACACCATCACCGTTACGAGAGAAGAGGAAGAACAGCCTCCTGTAGGCGAGAAACCTCTCCTGGATGGCCTGGAGTTGTCTGAAGGAACTCTTACTCCCGCCTTTGACAAAGACACCTTCTCTTACACCGCTGCCGTAGGAAACGAGGCAGAGGGTGTACAGGTGAAAGCCTTCTTTGCCGATGGCATTACAGCCATGCTGGGAGAAGAGGCGCTGGAGAGCGGCGTCTACTCTGAAGAGATCCCGCTGCGGGTAGGAGAAAACGAGATTATCGTTACCCTGAGCCTGGAAGGTGAAGAGAGCGAATATGTGATTGTGGTGACAAGGGAAGAGGAAGCGGTGACAGAGCCAGAACCCACACCTGGCACCGATAAGCCCAGCATCCCTGGCTCTGACGAAGATCAGGCAGGCGGCGGGGACTGGGATTGGCCGTCTGGCAGTGGAAATGGTTCCGCCAACGGATCTGGTTCTGGCAACAGTGACAAAGAGAACCCGTCTTCCGGAGATCACAGCATGATCGCTGGAGCACTGGCAGTCCTGACCCTGAGCGCAGGCGCTGCGGTGGTTCTCTCCCGCAAGAGAAAATAAAGGCGCAATCCCGCTGTTTCTTCGCAACAAAAAAGCCCCCCAAATGGGGGGCTTTTTTATGTCCTGCATTACCCGCACGCCTACCGGGGCGGGATGACGCGGACCTGCGGTCGGCAGGTCGCGCCCTAAGTTTTATTTAGCAACACTGCCGCGTCTCACGCGTTTTTGTTACGGACGACGCCACAGCGCGATCTGGCCGCGGGCACTGCCCGCCAGCGCGACATCCTCCACCGGTAGGTGGGCCCCTCCCAGGGCGGGATGACGCGCCCACGGCCTAGCTAAAACCGCTGTCCGCGATGCCCGCAATTATGTTGCGATTGACACTACAGCGCGGCTTGGCTGCGGCGACTCGCCGCCCGCGCGCCTAGCGACGGGCATGACGCGGCCCCTTCCGGGGCGGGATGACGCGCCCTAAGTTTTATTTAGCAACACTGCCGCGACACTCGCGACTGAGTTATCCATTGCATCACAGCGCGATCTGGCCGCGGGCACTGCCCGCCAGCGCAGTGTCTCCCAGCGGTAGCTGGTGGCAGCCCCTCATGCCGGGGCGGGCACATCCTTTTCTCTCAAGAAAAGGATGCAAAAGTGATCCAAGGGGTACGCCCCTTGGATATCCCCCTGATGGGGCTCTCTGCTTTCCCAGTAGTATGGGCGGCGATTTTTCTCCCAATCCCGGGGGCTAACACCACTGGATTCCCCCGGGATGTTCCGAAAAATCGTCGGCTGCCGCCGAAACCGCCCACGCTCCTGCGGAGCACAAGACGCGGCCCCTACCGGGGCGGGATGACGCACCCACGGTCTAGCTAAAACCGCTGTCCGCGATGCCCGCAATTATGTTGCGATTGACACCACAGCGCGGCTTGGCTGCGGCAACTTGCCGTCCGCAAGGTACAGACAAAGGGCCGGCGAACCATCGCCGGCCCTTTGCTGATAAGAAAATAAATAGGTGAGAAAAACTACCGTGTACGCAAAGTAAACCCTTCATCACTGGGACGAAGCATTTCTCAATGGCTTCAAACAGGTCAAAAGATATGCAACTTCCCGCATAAATGAAATCGTTTTTATCATAGCACTTCTTCACAAATAATGCAATATAAGTGCCTCATGTTTTTTATTCTCAGCGCTATGCCCAGGAAATCCAATATTACTTTGTACCTTTTCTTCAAAACTTCGATAGAAAACATGCAAAATCAATATTTTCTTGGCGCCGGAGCATACAACTTTTTCAAAACGTTTTTTTACAGGACGCAGAAAAGGCTTGGAGCCCAAACGGCCCCAAGCCTTTTCCCGCTTCCTTCTTCTCTTTCCTCTTCTATACCCACGAAAGGAATCGGAGCGCGGGAATCCGCGCTCCGTCTCCTATTCTTCTAAGGATTCATCCTTATTTCTTTTTGCGGGTGAGAACCACAGCTGTGCCTGCGCTCAGAGCCAGGACTGCCAGTGCTCCAGCGATCATGCTGCTGTCACCGGAGGACGGGTTCTCTTTGTCGCCAGAACCGGAACCGGTGGTGGAATCAGATCCGCTGCCAGACGGCCAATCCCAATCGCCGCCGCCTACCTGGCCTTCGTCAGAACCAGGAATGCTGGGCTTGTCGGTGCCAGGAGCAACCTGGCCGCCCTCTGCGGTGATGGTCACATTGATCTGGATGGTCAGATCCATGGGTACGCCGTCCAGGGTCAGGGCGCCGGTCGCCACATAGGTACCGGGCTCGTCAAAGTTGACGTTCTCGTAATCCCAATCGGAGACTACCAGGTCGGCGGTGCTGCCGTCGGAGTAGTTGGCGGTGACGTTCTTGTCGATCTTCTCCCAAACTTCCTCTGCGGTGGAGCCTTCCACTGCGGAGACGTTGATCTCTTCCGGAGTCAGGGACTCGATGACTGCCTCTTCCTTGACTACCACGTTGATGATAGCCGGAATGTCAGTACCCTCTACAGTACCGGTGATCTGGGTGGTGCCAGCCTGGGTCAGGTCAACCTTGGAGGTATCCCAGACAACGTCCTTGAGGACCTTAGCGCCGGACTCGGTGGTCACGGTAACCTGCGCCGGCAGGGAGGCGATGATGTCCTCGATGGTGACGTCGGAGCCCAGCTGGACCTCGATGTCAGCGATAGGATCAACCGCGGTGATCTCCTCTTCCAGGGTCAGGTATACGTCGTTGAATACGCTGTCGGAACGATAGGTCAGAAGGCCCATGTAACCGCCGTTGTACTCGGTGTCGCTAAATCTCGCAACCTCTTTATCGTCCAGGTAGGCGATAAACTCGTTGCCGTCGTAGACGACCTTCATGTCGAAGGTGCGGCTCTCCTGCTGCTCTGCGGTGAGGGGATAATCCTTGCGGATGACCTCAGCGCCGTTAATGTTCTTGAAGAACTTACCGGAGGTATTCTCAATATTGAAGCAGTACCAGGAAGCGCCGGGGTTATTGAAGTCCTGGATGCCGAAGACCAGGGAAGTGGCCTGGCCAGACAGGGTCTTGACCTTCGCCGTCAGGGTGAAGGGGGTGTCGGGGAGGATGTTCTCAGACAGGTAGAAGCAGTCGCCGGAACCAGCGTTCTGGCCCCGCATGCCGTCGCCGGTCTTGTACCAGGTGCCGCTCTTGGATACCCAGTCGGCTACGTTGGTGTTAAAGATGCGATACTCAGCGCTGATGGTGGCCTCAGCGGTGAGGCCGCCGGTGTTGCTGGTGGCTTTGACGGTGTAATCGCCTTCCGCGTCTGCTCTGAGCACAACGTAAGTATCAGTCTGCTCAACTACGGTCAGGCCATCGCCGACGTCCCAGGTGACGGACTTGTCGGTAGCGGTGATGGGCAGGACGCTGGCGTAGACGGTGAATTCCTCGCCGGGATCCACAATGTCAGGAGCGGACAGGGACAGGAACAGAGGCTCGGTGCTGGTAGCGCCTTCGCCGTTGAACATGGATTTCATCTGCCAGATGTGCAGCTCGTCGATGGTGACCTCGCCGCCCTCTACAAAGAATTCCATGCCGATGCTGCCGGGATCCGGGAAGCACAGGTCGGCCATATCGGCGTCGCCGTAGTTGCCGAATACCTCGACCACAGAGTTATCCATGAGGATCCGGATCTGCACCTTGCCGTCCTCCATGGGATGGAGGGTCCAGCTGAAGGAATCGGTGTTGCAGGGGCCGGATTTGGATTTGTCAAGGATGAGCTGCTCAGTTTCCGCGTTGTATTTGACCACCGTCTCCTGGCCGTTGCCGGTGCGGAGCTTGAAGCCAAATTCAGTGGCGGTGCCGGGATCAAAGATACCCTCGATATCGTAGTACTGGCCAGCCGCGCCGCCCAGGATGTTGCCATCCTCAGCGCTGACGGTCAGGTTCTCGGTTTCATAGATGACGTCGCTGCGATAGGACTCGATCTCCTCCGCCGGATAAGCGGTCATATGCCAGGTGCCGTCGATCTTCTTCAGGCCGGTGACACGGGGGATGGACTGAACGCCGTTCCAGCGCTTGTCGGTGAGGGTGCCGGGGGCGGAGTAATCCTGGAGCCAGTGAACCATCAGCTTCCGGTTTTGGCCGGAGCCATCGTTGTAGTAATGCTGTCCAGCATACATCTTGGAGGCGCCGCCGTTGGCGCTTTCAATCCGGCCGGTCTCAGCCTCAAAACGCCAGCCATCCTCGGTTTTCACCAGGTCGCCTACGCAGTACCAGTCACTGGACGCTACATAGAGCCATTTCTCCCCTTCGTCGGTGTTCACCGGGAAGAGGGCCGGGCACTCGGAGTGCAGCTCGCTGCCGTCCGCGAAGGTCAGGGCCTGCTCAAACTTCCAGTCGATCAGGTTTTCAGAGGAGAAGATCTGGCCACGTCCGCCGGCCACAACCATGAGCCACAGGCCGCCATCATCTAAATCCTCGGGATCTTCCTGCCACCAAACCTTCGGGTCGCGGAAGTCGTGGCCAAACTCTGTGTCGTCCTTGTCTAGGACAGGGTTGTACTTATAGGTCGTCCAAGTCACGCCATGGTCGGTGGAGTAGGCGATGGACTGAACCTGGCCGAGTTTACCTGCATGGGTGAAGATAGCCACCAGCTTGGAGTCGCCGGGCTCGTTATTGTCAAAGAACCTGGAGGTGTTGTTTTCATCGATGACCGCGGAACCGGAGAAGATGGCGCCCAGGTCATCCATGGGGATGGCCACCGGCATCTCCTGCCAGGTTACCAGGTCGGTGGACTGTGCGTGACCCCAGGTCTGGTAACCCATGCCGGGGAGCTGGGGGCTGTACTGGAAGTACATATGCCAGGTGCCGTTGCTGGAATCGTAGATCAGACCGTTGGGGTCGTTCATAAAGTTGATCTCAGGGGAGAAGTGGAACTGGGGACGGTAGGGCTCCGCCGCCATATAGTCGGCGCTGGCCTTCTTGGTCACCTTGATGGTGGTGCCCATGGAAACGCCGTCCTTGGTTGCCATAATGCTGACGGTGTTGCTGCCAACCTGAAGGGGGATCTCCTTAGAATTGCCGGAAGCGATGGCCTCGGCGGCGAAGATTTCGCCCTCAGGGCCGGTGGCCGCAATGGTCAGGTTGGTGCCCGCCTCGGCGGTGGGGGTCACGGTGACGCTGTCGGCATAGCCGGCAAAATAGGTGTAGTTTGTTACCTCCGGGTCAAATTCCGGGGTCAGCTCCAGGCTGCCGCCGGTGACAGTGAGACCGGTGAGGCCGGGAGCGGTGGCGTCAGCGCCCAGATCGGTGTACTTCACATCCTGGTAGGTGACGGAGCCGCCGAAGGTCATCAGGCCCAGGTAGCCGCTTTCGAACTTATCGTTGGTGGCGGAAACCGCCAGCACGTCGTCCACATAATAGTTGAGCATATTGCCGATGGCAATGATCTTCATCTTATAGGTGCCCTTGGTCTTATCGGGCAGGGCATAGGAGCCGACATCCCCGCCGCCTTGGCCGAAGGTGAAGATGCGGGCGTCGCCTCGGTTCAGGTCGACGTTGGCCACATAGGTGCCCGCCCCTTTGGGGTCGGTGTTGCTGGCCGCACGGAAGACCAACGCGCCAGCTGCGGTGCCGTCGATGGTGACGGTAGCTTCCAGGGTGAAGTTCTTGAGGTTGACGTCGCTCATATAGAAGACGTCGTTGCCGCTGGAATAGAGGCCGTCGTCGGTCCGGTTCCAGGTGCCGCCCACTGCGGAAAGCCCGGTCAGGTTGGTGCGGAAACCATCGGTGACCTCGGTGCCGTTGTTGACAACGGATACATTGGAGAACTGAGCTTTGGTATTCCAGGTCACAAAGCCCAGATAACCGCCGGCATAGGCGTTCTGGAACTGCTCGTATTTAGAGCCTTTGGTGTATTCAATCTTGTTATTGTTGACATACAGCTCGACTTCCTTCTCAGGGGTGACAACCACCTTGAAGGTGACAGGTTTTGTGGTGTCTACACCGGTAGCAACCTGCTGTCTGTCGATGATGCCCTCGCCCATAGCGCCAGGGCCGTCCTCAAACATCTTGACAAACAGGTTGGCGTTATCTGCGTCGCCGTCCCGGGAAAGTTCCACCGCGAAGAATTTCTTGGTAGTGCCGTCCGCGTTGCCCAGGTCAGAGTAGACATTGCTGCCGGCGCCGAACATCATGGAGGCGGAGGCGCCATCCTGGAAGAGGATGTCGGCGGAATACTCGAAGTAAGCGGTCTTGGTGTTGGAAACCGCACGGTTGTTGCCATTCAGTTTTGCCAGCTCATAGGAAGTGCGGGTGGTCATGCTCTCGCCCTTGACGTTCTCCAGGATGGTGGTGCCGTCAACGGTGGGGTTAGCGAAGATAGCGTCGGTGCTCCAGGTCATGAAGCCGCAGTAGCCCGCCTCGTAGCGCTCTTTAAAGCCGTCTACCTTGGCAGGATCCATGGAGTAGCTGACTTCCTGGCTATTAATCCAGATTTTCAGCTGCTCGTCGGAGGTCATTTCCAGTTTCACATGGACGGGCTTAGTGGTGTCCACGCCGGTAGCGCCCAGGGTGCCCTGGGGAATAATGCCGTCCAGGGTGGTACCATTCGGGCCGTCATAGAACAGCTTCAGGTTAATATTGGCGGTACCCTCCCCAGTGCGGGAGAACTCCAGGCCGAAGAAGCCGTCGGTGGTGTCGCCCTCACGTCCAATCAAGGCGGGGTCGTTGGCGCCCGCGCCGAAGATCAGGGAGGCGGTATTGCCCTCAACATAGGTAAGGTCTGCTTCATAGGTGAAAGCAGCGTTTGTTTTCTCGCCGCCCACCGCTTTGTTGTTACCGCCGGTGTTGAGCATCTCATAGGTAGCGGCGCCGTTGATGACGCTGTCGCCATCGAGATCGCCCAAGCCAACGGCGGCCGCGCTCGCTGTCAGCAGCCCGCCGGGAAGTACGCTGGTCAACGCGATGATCAGCGCAAACAGCAGGGATGCGCAACGGGTCGCGCCTTTACGCGCTTGTGAACCGTTTCTCATTCTCACATTTCCTCCTCATTGGTGTTCTTTTTCAGGGCTTTGCCCTTGGAAAAGTAAACGGCTTGTCCTTATTGAGGAACCTCCCCTTCATTTTCATGGAAAAACATCCTCATAAAGACATCATAATGCTTTGTTGTGATAACATGTCCTTCAAAAATTCGCAATATCTACCCATCCCTTACAGCATATTTGTATATTGTGTACATATTTTGAATATATCTTTTGTGTCATATTTAATTTTAAGCTTCCCAATAGAGCATAATAAACAATTTTAAGTTTAAAAATTACGCATAGTTCACAAACAATTTCATACATTTTTTTGTCTTTAATGGTAAACGATCATTATTTTTTGTCTCGCTGTAAAGTTGTTTGTCTATTTCCTCCAAAAATCTAATCAAAAATTCAGCATGTAATCTTTCTCGAAAATCTCTGTTCCTAGGCAAATACTATTTTTGTCATTTTAGCGATTTCCTGCGTTTATAAATAATTCACTTTCTGCATAAAAATATAAATTTCTTATTATTCCAGCCGCCGAATTTATATTCACCTTGTTATTTTATGGACCGCCTGGAAAGAAATCTTCATCGTTTTCACTTTAACCTTTCTCCTCCCGGCATGAGAAAAAGATTTTTCCGAGATGGCTTCCATTTTTTTCTAATTAAATGAGTGTCTTTTGCCCTTTCACTTTTTTACAAAATTTTACAACATCCACTTGAAATTTTTACCAATTATGTTTATAATTGTATTGGGAGGTGGGGGGAAATGCAAATAAAATTCACCCGCAAAGTTGACGAGCTAGGACGCATTGTTCTACCAATGGACGTAAGGAAACATATGGGCTTTGAAAAAGATCAAATTCTTGAGATTACTATTCAGGAAGATGCCATCCTGCTGCGCAAGGCCGGGGTAACATGTGCCCTGTGGGCGGCAGTGAGTTGGTGCATGCCCGAGGCCCTTACCTCATCTGTGACCCGTGTTATGAAAAGATCACCATGACACAAAGACCCTGAGTCATAAAAAAACAGCCGCAATGCGGCTGTTTTTTTATCTGTGTTTCCCGAAACCGGAAGCGGCGTCTTGGCTTTTATACGCGCGGCCCCTTATCCTCAAAGAGGAATCGGGTGGCTTTGTTAATAAGATTCTTGTCGTTTTTAAAGGTCACCAGGGCTGGAGCTTCCTCAATATCCACCCAGCGGATCTCGCTGACCTCCTCCTCCTGCTTCTGGACCCGGTCGTCCCGGGCATAGCCCAAGAAATAGACCACCTGTTTTTTTACATTGGGCTTGGGGGAATAAGATACGCATTCCCGAAACCCATTTTGCAGGTCCACGCTGAGGCCGGTTTCCTCCTTGATTTCCCGCAGCGCGGTCTGCACCTCATTTTCCCCCCGCTCCACATGGCCTTTGGGGAAGGACCAATGACCGCCGTACCGGTGCTTGAGCAGCAGCAGCTGGGTCCTGTTATCGTCCAGGAGCCGATAGACCAGGGCTCCGCATGATTTCTCCCGTTTCACACTCTTTTCTCCCTTTCTTTTCTCTACCACGGCCGTCTGCCGCGGCCAAAGACAGCTCCGGATCTTTCCCTTTCTTCCATCCCTTTTACAGGTCGATCCTATGGCTGGCGTCTCCCAGCAATCCTGTCTTTCTCCCGTCGCTCTATTCTATTACTATAGCACTTTTTATAAGGAAAGCAAAGCGCATTTTCATCCAGGCTGCGGATTTGGCTAGGCCTCCCTGCCGAAAAGCCATCCGCCGTCTTTTATCCAGCCTTTCCCTTCCGGTCCGGCCGGGTTGAGTTGACATCGGGACGCTTTTGTTGTAGTATGAGATAGTATCATCTATCTCGTATTTCCCTGCAAACACATTTTTACATCCGCGCTTGTAACTCAGCTGGATAGAGTGCTTCCCTCCTAAGGGCTAGGTGGAACAAACGCCTTTTGATATGATAACTAGATAAAATTGAATAGATTTTTAAGAATGTCCCAGTACCTCAGCAGGATAGAGGGTTCGCCTCCTAAGCGAAACGTCGCAGGTTCGACTCCTGTCTGGGACGCCACAAACTCCGCTGAAAGCCTTATTTTACAAGGTTTTCAGCGTTTCTTTATTTATGGCTTTCTATTTACGCTGAATACGAATTGTTTTCAATCTGTCATTTTTTATTCGATATTTTTTTAAGACTTTTAAGGAAATAGGCTTGCTAACACTTTTTTATTTTTGAAGAAAAATCGCTGGTTTTTTTGGAATTTGCTAACACTTTTGAAATTCTATCTTTGAAGTGCCTGCTTTAAAAATTGCTCTTTCATTTCTGGCGATAAAGATTTAATCAGTTCCAATAACGCCATATCACTATCGGTTAAGTCGGTATCTTGCTTTGGATTGTCTGTATCATCATTAAGCGTAGAATAAAATTCTTTATCCATTTTTTGTGCATTGAAACGTCTGTCCTCGTCAATGATTTCTGAATATACATCTGTAACCATTTCTGCTTCTGCGTGACCAGTATCGCCTTGTACGGACTTAACATCTCCGTTTGTCATTTTGAGTTTATAACCCGTACTTAAATGGCGTAGGCTGTGAAATACCACAACTTCATAATCGTTTTCTTCACAGAGCTTTTGAAACCTATCTCTAACAATACGGCTTTCCACGGGATTGCCATTATCCAACGCAATAACAAGGTTGTAATCATTGTAGGCACTTCCTAAAAATTCCTTTAATTCCTGCTGGTCTTTTTTATATTGCACCAATAGTTCCGCAACTGTTTTAGGTAACCAGACAACACGATTACTTGTTTCTGTTTTTGGCGTTTTCAAGACAAGCCTTGTGGTACAATGCGGTTTTTGCGTTGGGAAAATCTTTAAAATATCCTTTTCCTTTAATTTCTGCATAGCTTCTGCATTTACTCTTGAAAGTTCTTTATTGATGATTACCTTTGCATTATTTGTAGCAATGGACTCTTCATCAATAATAACATCTTCCCATGTAAGTCCTGTAATTTCTCCAATTCGCATAGAGCAGGAAAAAGCTAAGTGCATACAAATTGAAAGCAAATCATCTTCCGTGGCTTTTACCGCTTCTCGAAATGTTTGAACACTCCACACTTTTCGCCTAGTCTTTGGAATTTTTGGTAACGTAGCCAAAGACGCAGGGTTTCTTTTGTTTGTATCAATATACTCCCAGCGGATAGCTTGATTTAAGGCACAGCGGATAATATCATGTATTTTTTTGATGTTCGCTGGTTGAACACAACGACCAGTTGCTTTTCTGTTTGCCCGTGGTACTTCTGGAACGCTCAATAAATCATTGTAGTATTTTGATAGACTTTTTGTAGTTATTTCATTCAGTTTCCAATCTCCAATAATCGGATTGATATAATTTTCAATACTGCCTACCTTACTACTAAATGTACTCGGCGACCATTTAGATGTGCCATATAAATTAACAAAAATTTCTAGGAAATCACGCAATGTAATATCTTTGTCTACAACATCTAACTCCTTTTTAGAATTTTCAATCTGATGTGCAAATTGTTCCTCTAATGGAACTATCACATATCCAAATTTCTCTTGATAGTATTCTATAAAGGCTTTTCGCTGTTTTGCTTCTTTTCTTGTTTCCAGCGTGTCCCATTTTTGTTTTCTTTCTCCTGCACTATCTAAGTACCAATAAATAACTGAAAAACTTGATTTTCTTTGTTTGATTGAAGCCATAATTTTCTCTCCTTATAGTTAAATTTCATTTAACCATTTATCGAAAGAAACCTTTGATACCCGTATGGCTTTACCAGCACGAACATAACTGAATTGACCGCTTTTTACTAATGAATAAGCTACCTTTTTGCTAATGTCCAGTTGTTCAGCAATTTCCTCTACTGTATAAGTCTTTTTTTCCTTTGTAGGAGATTGTGCATTTTGTGTATCACTTATCACTATTAAGACCCCTTTCATTTGTGACAGCAACAAAATACACTCGTCTAATAAGGTCATTATAACACACCTAAATAAAAAGAGTAGATAGATTTTGTTGCTGAAACTATCAATTATAAGCAGGCAGACGGCTTTGGAAAGCTCCGTTAGTATCTCAACTATTCCCATTCTTGTGGGCAGAACCGCACCATGCGGACGTATCATTATTCTGTGAGGATAGGTCATGGCAAAACGACTTTTCCAACAGTCGCTCTCGGATCACTGCGTGGGTCGCTCGCTTTCTTTTGAAAAGGTCGTGGCGTACAGTTCCCGTGGCTCGCTATCTCACAAACGTATCTGTCTGCTTTATTCAGTTGTCAAAGAGCTGTGGCGAAAGCGTGTTGCTTTCATATAAAAGCAGGGGCAGAGCAGGAAAGAGGGGATTGAACAAATCATGCTCTGCGGTTACTGCTTGTTATTCTTCTTCGATTTCTAAGGCAATATCAAACCCTAAAATCATTTTAATAAGTGCTTCTCTGATAAGTCCCTTTAATTCCATATCTACAACAATATAGACATTGCCGTATTCATCATAGAGTGGTCGTAGACAGCACTTTGATATGTAAGGGTCATAAAATGCCAGTATCTTTTCAATCGCTTTTTCGTCCCCGTCCATTGCCTGCGAAAGCAAGTAGTAGGACGGCTTCTTCATTGTGTGTTTCATTTGCTATCATTTCTCCTTTAGTATTTTTTTCATAAGCTCTAGTGAATTGTGTCGGTTTTGAAAAACACCACTTCTTGAAATATTTTGTCTTTTTGCAATCTCGGTATCGCTCATTTCCAAGAAATAATACATCAACAAATTTTCTCGATTACGCTCAGACAAATGTTTCAAGGCTTCTGCCAGTTCATCATCACAAATACGAATATCACTACCACATACATTGAAAATCGTATAGTCCGTATCATAGTCGTCCCAGACAGCCAGATTTTCTACAACGATTTCTGGAAGTTCACAAAAAAAGCGTTTCTCCCTTTTGTCGTCGCTTTAATTTCTTCTGATAGTCCTTAACAACATGTCGGACAACTTTCTTCAAACAACTTTCAAAACGGCATTGAACTGTTTTCTGGAAGTCAGATGGTTTCATCAATCTCACCCCCTTTCCGTTACGATATGAAAAGTGGTTATCCCTCTTTCCGCACCATATAGGGAACGACAGGTGTGATTTGCTAAGTTGAAACCGAAAAAAGTTGAAAAAAATTTTTAACAAAACAAAAACAGCCCGATAATGTGTAATTACACAAACAGACTGTTTTATAAATTCTATTGATATGAATTTTTAATTCTTGTAAAGGGTGTAATGATTGTAATAGTGGACTGAAATATTTATTCAGTTGAGAACGGCAGAACGTTCTTCCGTATGCAATCATGGTATAGCCCCCTTTAACCAGAGCTATGCCTTATTTACTCCTAAGAAAAAAGGACAGTTCTGGTTATATCCAAAACCGTCCCGTTATTTTTCAAGACGCACAAAAGTGTATTATCTAGGAACGGTTTTTTTTATTTACCGCACACGATAACAGCTTTTGAATTATTACTGCATACTATATGCAAGCATTTCAAAAAATACGTTCTCATACATAGATAAAACTTTTTTGTCATAGCCTTTGTGTTCTGTAATGCCGTTTTTAGACCAGGTACTTACTTTATTACTTCGCTTGATAATATTTTGGAAAACCAAGTTATCTTCTTTATGTTGCTTGTACAGTTCTTCCAGGTTTGATTTTATCGTTGTGCTGTCCGTATCAACTAAATAAGGAACAAAACCGATCATATCTAGTCCAGGGTTAAACTGTTCTTGTAAATCAATCAAATAGGAAATATAGTTTTGAATGTTGTTTGTACTTTCTTCTTCTGCTTGTAAAGGGATCATGACGTAATCACTTGCCACGATTGCATTATTTGTATAAACGCTTGGCGTTGGTACAGTATCAATAATAATGAGATCATAGTCACTTTTTAAAGGTGCTAAAAGAGTAGCAAGCAATCTACTTTCATTTTCAAAAGTCCATGAGCGAGTTAATTTTGGCAGTAACATCAAATCAAACGTGCCAGGGATCAAGTCTAAATTATCAGTCAAATGAACAATAGAAGAAGCCAAGTTTCCATTTTTCAGTCCTTCATAAAAATTAACACGTGGCAATTCTACCTTAAATGTTTTTGCTAAGTCTTTTGTCAATGTTGCTTGTAAGTCCTTATCGATCATTAAAACTTTTAAATTAAATTTGTCTGTCAAGTAAGCAAACATAGTCGATAATTTTGACTTTCCAACACCACCTTTAAAATAATTGTTTAAGATAACAATCGCTTCATTTTTACTGTTTAAAATACGTCTTAATTCTTCAAGTATTTTGAGTTCTTCCTTCTCCATAACTACGCCCCATTCTTTTTTTGTATAGTAATATTGTATCATTAGGAATCACAAATCACAAGTGATTTGTGATTAATCACTTGTGATTTGTGATAAGTGATTTGTGATTAATATATAAAAGCCCTCTTTAAAGGGCTTTTATGCTTATTTTGAAAAAGAGATAAAATCAATATATCCCTTTTCTCCGATTTTTACAACGGCATTGTAGGACTTTCTATCTTTCGTTTTGATTCCTTTTACCAGGGTTTCTTTTCCCTCTAGTAATTCTTTTACATTTGTTTTGGTGAGTTTTTTCTTTCTAAAATGTTCAGCTAAAGTGAAGGTACATTCAGGATAATTTGAACAACCATAAAACGATTTTTTTAATACAATATTGTTGCCACACTTAGGACATTTTCCTACAAGGGGTCCCGAGCGCTTAGTGGGAATTTGTACCCCTTATCGATACAAATTCCCCGTAGGCGCTAGGGACCTCTTTAGCTCCTTGGAAGCTGTCAGTAGTATACCTAATAATTTATCTACATTCCCTTTAGTAACGTGTAACTTTCCAAATTTACAAAAGCGACTCATAGAATTATTTCCTCCCGTTAAATAATAGATAACTATTAAAAATAGACAATACTTGCTCATAAGTAACGGTACTTAAATTGTTTACTTTGGCGTGTTTCATTGCTTGATGAAACTGATTTTTAGTAAACAGTTGACGATATTCTCGATTGACCCATTTTGAAACAAAGTACGTATATAGCTTCCAATATTTATCTGGAACATCTGTGGTATGGCGGGTAAGTTTTATTAAGACACTGTTTACTTTTGGTTTAGGATGAAAGCATTCCGCTGGCAGCTTAAGCAATTGCTGAATCGAGACTTGAGTGTGCAAGAGCAACCCTAGTGTTCGGTGAATATCCAAGGTACGCTTGTAGAATCCTTCTTCAACAATCAGATAGATGTCAGACGCATGGCTTTCAAAAACCACTTTTTTAATAATTTGTGTGCTTAAATGGTAAGGAATACTCCCAACAATTTTATACCTCTGTTTGTTAGGGAATTGAAACTGTAGAATATCTTGGTGAATTAAAGTGACACGAGTATTCAGTTTTAATTTTTCTGACGATAAGTTGAATAGATGACTGTCTAATTCAATAGACGTTACCTGTTTACTTATTTTAGCCAGTTTCGTCGTTAAATGCCCTTTACCTGTTCCAATTTCGTAAACGGTATCGGTTTCTTTTAAATTCAATTGTTTTATTATTTGGTTGAGTACTTTTTCACTCGTTAAAAAGTTTTGAGAATATTTTATATTTTTGTTCATGTAATCACTCCTTCTTAATTACAAATTTTTAGCATCTAATTTAACTTCAATTCCTATTATACAAAATTTTAAGATACTGCACTATCAACACACTCTTAAGTTTGCTTCTAAGTCTTATTTCCATACTCGCTCTTAATACAATATAGTGTACCTCGTAATCTTCTTGGGCAAGAGCTTTCCATGGCTCCAAAAACCATGGCCCGACAATCCCATCTACAATTACATCATATCCGCCACGAGCATATCGCTTTGCAGCCTCTAAAAAGGCTTCAATGACAACCAGATTTTGCTTGTTGGATTCTGGCAAATGTGGTGGTATTGCGCCTTTGCTTAAGTAATGAAAAAAGTCATCGGTGTGCATATGCACTGATTTATCCATATCTGATTCCTTTGCGACAATTGACGCAGTTGTTGTTTTTCCTGTCCCCGGTGAGCCTGTAATCACAATAATTCTTCCTTGATTCATCTATATTTTCCCTCACAATTTGAATTTATCACTTTGTTCCTGCCTGCTCAATCATCTTCTTCGCAAACTCGTTTTCCCTGACCCTGGTTGCCCACCAAGTAAAAAAGCGGTTGGCGATTCAACCGCTTTTTTTCCTTGAACCAATTCTTCTAAATTATCATTTAAGCGATTTTCAAATTGTTTGTCAGTAAAATTGACTATATTTGCCATATTAAGCCACTTTCTCTTTATTCAAAACTTGTTTTGAATAGCGATTCATTGACCGCCAATACTCATGAACGGCTTGTAATTCTTCTAAAGAATAATCAAAAAGATTTACACGTTTTGCAAGCTTTAATTGGTTTAATAAATTGACTTCCAATAATTGAGAGTCATTTTTATTTAATTCATGATTCAAAACATAGTTTAATACTCGATTATAAACGCTTGCCGATAATTCGTTAATGATCTCTATTTCAAATGTTTTTTCATAAGTAACTGCCATTTCATTTTCACTCCTATTACAATAAATTTGGACAGGAAAGCCGGACAGCCAGTCCGGCTTTCCCTCCATCTCGTGCCTAAGCTACAATGAGAGGAGCAACTGGCTGACCAATCACTCCTTGGGCT